>NZ_JBFTSG010000018.1:0-153529 GCF_056399885.1 Cupriavidus sp. 01L45
TCAGCGATGCCAAGATCGCGACCGCGCATTTCTTCGCGGAGCACATCCTGTCGCAGGCGTCGGCCTTGCGCGATGCCGTCGTGGCAGGCGCGGTGCCGGTCAATGCGTTGAGCGAAGCGCAGTTCTGAGATCGCCCGGTAGCAGGCAAATAAGAAAGGCGGCCCGGCGGGGCCGCCTTTTCTCATTTTCCCTGCACAGGGTGACCCGCCGCAAACCCGATGCAGCGCTGCAGCCTCCCGCGGGTAATGGCCTGCACATGGTCCAGGGCTTCCTCCAGCTCGCGCGCGGTGCTGCGGCCGGTGCGCTTCTCCAGTTCGAAGAAGATTCCGTCCCGCGTGTAATGCCGCACGCAGATGATGAAGGGAAAGCCATGCCGCACCTGATAAGCCTGGTTCATCGACTGCAGTTGTGCTTCCTCGCTTTCCGCCAGCCCATCCAGCCCCGCGCTCTTTTGCTCGGCGCTCGACGCCTCGGTCAGCGCGCCGGCGCGGATGGCACGCGCCGAGAGCGGCGGATGGCGGCACAGGAAAGCGGTCTGGGCCGCCTCGTCGCGGCGGCGGATCGCGGCCATCATCGCGTCGTGCAGCGCGGCAACCGTGGGGAAGGGGCGCGCCTCCCAGGCCGCTTCGGCCACTTCGGGAGAATGTTCGAACACGTCGCCCAGGGCACGCGTGAACGTGGCTTTGTCCATGGCATTGATGGCGTGGAGGTCGTGGTTCGCTTGCATGGGATGTCGTCGTCCGGTTTCGGGGGTGAGATGAATCGATGCGCCGAGTATAGGGACGAAGGCGGTCCGGGCAGGAGGGGCTGGCTCCTATAACACGTATAGCAATTCCGGATGGGGCCGCGCCGCTAGGCCTGCCTGGGCATGTCGCGCAGGCGCCGGAGTTCCTCGGAGGCATCGGTCAGCAAGCCACGCAGCCACACGTGCGAGGCAGAGCGATGGCGCGACGGGTGCCACAACTGGTAGAACCGCATGAACGGGAACGAGATCGGGGAGCCGACGATGGCGAGCGGCAGGCTCGCCGCGTAGTAGTTGGCGAAATGCCGCGCGGTGGTCAGGATCAGGTCCGTGCCCGGGATCAGGTTGGGCGCCAGGCTGAAATACGGGCAACTGACCTTGCGGTCGCGGTGCAGCCGCAGCGTGCCCAGGCCGGTCTCCACCACGCCGCGCTGGCCGCGCGAATATGGCATCGGCACGATGTGCGGCGCCTGCAGATAGGCTTCGGCCGTCATCTTGCCCGCTTTCGCCAGCGGATTGTCGTCGGCGAGCACGCAGACGACTTCGTCTTCGAGCAGCACCGACAGATGCAGGTGCTCGGGCGGGCTGGGCCAGTTGCCGATCACGATATCCACGGTACCTTCCGCCAGGGCCTGTTCATAGTCATATTGCGGCCCGAGCGCCTGCGTCACCAGCCTGGCCCGCGGCGCCGATGCCCTGAACGCCTTCACCACGTGCGCGAAGAAGGTCGGAGCCAGGTAGTCCGGCATCGCCACCGTGAAGTTCTGTTCCGTGGTGGCGGGATCGAAGGCTTCCTCGTCGACCAGCAGCTTGTCCAGCGCGACCAGCGCGGCCTGGGCGCTGCGGGCCAGTTGCACCGCGCGCTCGGTCGGCACCATCACGTTCTTTTCCCGGTTCAGCAGCGGGTCGCCGAAGATTTCGCGCAGCCGTTTGAGCGCCGCGCTGATGGCGGGCTGGGACTGGTTGAGGCGGATCGCCGTGCGCGATACGCTTTGTTCCGCGATCAGCGTGCACAACACACGCAGCAGATAGGTGTCGAACGGGTCGTCTGCTCGGATCACTCCAACACTCCTTGTTCGGGACATGCCCGGCGGCCCGGATCGCCCGACAACTGGCGCCGCACACGATTGTCCGCCGACAAAACCGGGCTGACGCGGCGCGCTTCGCCGCTCCCTCCTTCTACCATCGATGCGCCGCCAGGCGCGATTCGGTCGAACCCGGACACTTGCCTGCGCCTCAGGCGTCTCATACGCCCCGGTTACCGACACGGATGCGACACCGGTCCGCCACGGATATCAACTCTGATATGCGCTCTATAGCAGGCCCCCGGTTAACTTTGCGCGGCGCGCTCATGTACTCTGCCTCAAAGCAAATGCAGCCCGCATGTACGGGACTCAACCAAGGAGACACCATGTCTGCAACAGAGCAGATCGCCCCTCTTTACACCGCCAGCGCGGCCGGCACGGAGGACAGCGTCTATCGCAAGGTTTCATGGCGGCTGCTGCCGTTTCTCGGCGTGCTGTGGATTCTCGCCTGGCTCGATCGCGTCAACATCGGCTTCGCCAAGCTGCAGATGCTGGATGCCCTGCGCTTCAGCGAGGCGGTCTACGGCTTGGGCGCGGGGATTTTCTTCCTGGGCTACTTCCTGTTCGAAGTGCCGTCGAACATGCTGCTGCAAAAGATCGGCGCGAAGAAGACCGTGATGCGCATCACCATCGGCTGGGGCGTGATCTGCATGCTGCAGTCGCTGGTCACCACGCCCACGCAGTTCTATGTGCTGCGCTTCCTGCTCGGCGCCTTCGAGGCAGGCTTCTATCCGGGCGTGATCCTCTATCTCACTTACTGGTATCCGAGTGAGCGCCGCGCGCGGGCATTCGGCACCTTCATGTCGGCATCGGCGATCGCCGGCGTGCTGGGCGGCCCGATCGCGGGCTGGATCATGACGTCGATGGCCGGGGTCAACGGCATGCATGGATGGCAATGGCTGTTCGTGCTCGAAGGCATTCCCTCGGTGCTGGCCGGCGTGGTGGCCTTTTTCTACATGACTGACAGGCCGGAGCAGGCCGGCTGGCTCAACACGGAAGAAAAGCGCGTGATCCGCGAAGGGCTGGAGCGCGACAACCTGGCGCTGGGCGAGCGCGGCACCGACTGGCGCACGCTGTTCCGCAATCCCAAGGTCTGGCTGCTGATCGCCATCTTCTTCTGCCTGCTGTGCGCGAACTCGACCCTGACGTTCTGGATTCCCACCATCATCAAGGACGTGGGCTTTACGACACCGGTCGCCATCGGCTGGATCGCCGCGCTGGCCTACCTGTGCGGCGCCGTTGGCATGATCGCCAACGGCGCGCATTCGGACCGCAGGAAGGAGGTGCGGTGGCACTTCAGCGCACCCGCCATCTGCGGCGCCCTGGCCATGGGCACGCTGGCGCTGTTGATGGACTTTGGCAGCCTTTCGCCGGTCTTTGCGCTGCTGGCCATGACCATCGCGCTGGCCGGGACCATGAGCGCCATCCCCGTGTTCTGGCAACTGCCCAACCGCTTCCTGGCCGGTGGCGCGGCGGCGGTGGGCGTGGCGCTGATCAACTCGGTGTCCAATCTCGCGGGCTTCGGCGCGCCCTACCTGATGGGCCTGGTGAAGAACGCCACGGGACGCATTGCACCGGGGCTTTACCTGGTGGCCGCCATCGAACTGCTGGCAGCCATCCTTGTGCTCATCGGGATCGCAGCCACCGTCAACACCATGAAGTCCAGGAAGACCCAGGAGGCCTGAGATGAAAGACCATCGCATCGATTCCAACGCGCTTGCCGAACACGTCGATCAGCCCCGCAGGCAGTTCGCCATCGGCAGCGCCTTGTTCGGCAGCGGCATGCTGCTGGCTGCAAGCGGCCTGGCGGCAACGCCGCAGGCACCCGCGGGCACGCCGGCCCCGGCGCAGGACGCAGGCCCGATCGTGCTGCATGGCGTGAGCCCGCGGCTGACCATCCATACGCTCGACACTTACCATGGCGTGCCCGCCACCGGCTTGCGCGTGGACTTCTCCGTGCTGAAGGACGGCAAGCCCACGCTGCTGCGCTCGCTGACGATCAACGCAAACGGCCGCGTGGACGAGCCCCTGCTGATCGACGACAGCTACCGCGCCGGCAGCTACGAACTCCTGCTGCACGTGGACGACTACTTTGCAATGCGCCAGGCGAAGCTGCCGCGGCCGGGTTTCCTGTCCAAGGTACCGATCCGCTTCCAGGTCGCGGATACGCGCGAGCGCATCCACCTGCCGGTGCAGTTCGGGCCGTGGAGCTATACCTACTACCGCGGCAGCTGAAGACAACGGCCCGGGACAACGGCACGAACACTCTCACTGACTCTCTCAACTACGGAGCAAGCAGATGGCAGGCATCAGCACACACGTACTCGATCTCGCCAGCGGCCGGCCCATCGCGGGCATGCAGATCGACCTCTTCGACCTGGGCACGTCGCCGCCCACGCTGCTCAACAGCACGCGCAGCAACGCCGACGGGCGCACGGACGCGCCCATGCTGCCGGCGCCGCAGGCGCGCGCCGGCGAGTTTGAGCTGCGCTTCCAGGTCGGCGCGCATTTCAAGGCGGCCAGCGCCTTTGCCGACGTGATCCCGGTGCGGTTCTCGGTAGCCGACCCCAAGCAGCACTACCACGTGCCACTGCTGTGCTCGCCGTGGTGCTTTTCCACCTACCGCGGCAGTTGAAACAACCTGAAATCTTTCCCCGGAGTCCACGCATGACACAAGCAGAACAACACCTCATCGAATCGATCCGCCTGGCCATGGGCAATGTCCGGGAGCGCAACACCTGGCCCTTCGGCGCGGTGGTGGTCAGGAACGGCGAGGTCATTGCAAAGGCGGTCAACGAAGTGGATGCCACCTGCGACCCGACCGCCCACGCCGAGATGCAGGCCGTGCGCGCGGCCGGAGCCGCGCTGGGCAAGCCGGATCTCACCGGCTGCACGGTGTACGCCAGCGGCTATCCCTGCCCGATGTGCCTGACCGCGATGTACCTGGCGGGCGTCGGCAAGGTCTACTACGCCTACTCCAATGAAGCCGGCGCGCCGTACGACCTGTCGGCCGAGCGCGGCTACATTGAACTGGCAAAGCCGGTGGCGGAGCGGGAAATGGCGCTGGAGTGCATCCCCGTTCGCGATGAAGGCGAGGACCTGTATGAGGCCTGGCACAAGCGCCAGGCCGTCTGACCCGCGGGCAGGAACCGGGGTGCATCAGGAGAACCGCGTGATTGCGTCGCTTAGTTATGGGTTTTGAGCAACAGGCATGGTCCGGGTGTGGCGCGTCGTTCCCGGCGGGCGCCCACCCTTAATAGATCAATACGTCTCCAGATGCAACCGCCCATCCTTCTTCAACGCGGCGCCGACGGTGTCCCACGACAACCCCGCCTGTTCCGCCACATCCTTCAACGCMAGCACAACCCCCTCCTCCATGCTCTTCAGCCCGCAAACATAAAAGCAGGTGTTCGGATCAGCAAGCAAGGGCCCCAGGTCGGCGGCGCGTTCGCGCATCACGTCCTGCACATAGCGCTTGGGTTGACCCGGTGTACGCGAGAAGGCGAAGTTGGTGTCGATGAAGTCCTTGGGCAGGCTCTGCAGCGGTCCGAAGTACGGCAACTCCTCCTGCGTGCGCGCACCGAAAAACAACATCAGCTTGCCCCCCTCGAACTTCCCGGACTTGCGCAACCGCCTGCGCCATTCGGTCATGGCCCGCATAGGCGCGCTGCCGGTACCCGTGCAAATCATCACGATATTCGAGCGCGGATGATTCGGCATCAGGAAGCTCGCGCCAAACGGCCCGATCACCTCCACCTTGTCCCCCACCTTCAGATCGCACATATAGTTTGACGCCACCCCGCGCACCGGATTGCCCTGGTGGTCCTCCAGCACCCGCTTGATGGTCAGCGAGATATTGTTATATCCCGGGCGCTCGCCATTGCGCGGACTGGCAAGCGAATACTGCCGCGCATGGTGCGGCCGGCCGCTGGCATCCACACCAGGCGGCACGATGCCGATCGACTGGCCTTCCAGCACCGGGAAAGGCGAAGTGCCGAAGTCCAGCACAATGTGGTGCGTATCGTACTCGCGGCCGACTTCGGTCACGCGTGCATTGCCGGTGACGGTAGCGGTGATCGAGCGGGACGCGGCCTTGGCGCCGTAGAGATTGGTATAGGCGTGCGCGGCCGACCACGGCGGCACGGTGGCGCCAGACTGCGCGCTGTTGAATACGTCGTCGCCGGTGACGGCGGCAGGCAGCGTCACCGCCGCGGATTCRAGGACCGGCTCGGCATCCGCCGCCACGCCTTCGGCAGCCAGTTGCTCGGCTGACATCTCGTCAGGCAGCGTCTCCCAGCCAAGTTGCTCCGTGATGCTGTAGGCCTTGACGCGCGGCATGGTGCGCCAGTTGTCGATCGATCCGGTCGGGCACGGCGAGATGCAGGCCATGCAGGAGTTGCACTTGTCGGCATCGACCACGTAGTTGCGGGAATCGTGGGTGATGGCCGAGACCGGGCAGGTAGCCTCGCAGGTATTGCAGCGAATGCAGATCTCGGGGTCGATCAGGTGCTGCCTGATGACCTGGATGTCGGACATGTCCATGGCAATCTCCGGGGGTGAAGCGGCCCCTGTGGCCGGGGCCTTCGGGCGTGGGGTCCAGCAGTCCCCCGCCCTTGTCGCTTGTCGCTTGTCGCTTGTCGCTTGTCGCTTGTCGCTTGTCTCTTTTCTCTTGTGCCGCTCAGTTGAAGCGCACGTACTCGAAATCCACCGGCTGGCGGTTGATGCCCATCACCGGCGGCGCGATCCAGCCGGCGAACTTGCCCGGCTCGACCACGCGGCCCATCAGGCTGGCCACGAAGGCGCGGTCGGTCTCGCTCGGCAGCCATTGGTCGACGTTCGCCTTCCATTCGGCGTCCGAGATCACCCGGCCTTCCGGCGCGATCTTCACGCCGGAAAGCGCGCCGATATTGCGGTGGAACGCCTTGTGCGGCACCTTCAGGCGGAACGGGATGCCGGCCTTGTCGATGACCCGGTTCCAGCGCTCCACACCGGCAACGCTATCCTTGATGTAGTCGTCGCGCAATACCTCGTTGAGCGCGTTGAGCATCGGCACTTCCTTCTCGACAAGCTGGCCGCCCACCGCCTGCAGGACCTTGTAGGTCTGGCCCTTGAGCACGTGATCGTCGGTGCGCTTGCCTTCCTCGTAGCGGCCCTTGAGGCCGGTGCTGTAGAAGGTGGCGGCGTTGCTTGACTCATCCGCGCCGAACAGGTCGATGGTCACGCTGTAGTGGAAGTTCAGGTAGCGCTGGATGGTGGGCAGGTCGATCACGCCGGCGGCGCGCAGCCTGGCGGGATCGTCGGTCTTCAGTTCGTTCATCACCTGGCAAGTGCGCTGGATCACGCGCGAGATGCCGCTCTCGCCGACGAACATGTGATGCGCTTCCTCGGTCAGCATGAACTTGGTGGTGCGGGCGAGCGGATCGAAAGCGCTTTCGGCCAGTGCGCACAACTGGAACTTGCCGTCGCGGTCGGTGAAGTAGGTGAACATGAAGAACGACAGCCAGTCCGGGGTCTCTTCATTGAACGCCTGCAGGATGCGCGGATTGTCCTGCTGGCCGCTGCGGCGCTCCAGCAGCGCTTCGCCCTCTTCGCGGCCGTCGCGGCCGAAGTATTTGTGCAGCAGGTAGACCATCGCCCACAGGTGGCGGCCTTCCTCCACGTTGACCTGGAACAGGTTGCGCAGGTCGTACATGCTCGGCGCGGTCAGGCCGAGGTGGCGCTGCTGCTCCACCGACGCGGGTTCGGTATCGCCCTGGGTCACGATGATGCGGCGCAGGTTGGCGCGGTATTCACCGGGCACGTCCTGCCAGGCATCCTCGCCCTTGTGGTCGCCGAAATGGATCTTGCGGTCGGCTTCGGCCGGGTTCAGGAAAATGCCCCAGCGATAGTCCGGCATCTTCACATGGCCGAAGTGCGCCCAGCCCTGCGGATCGACGCTGATGGCGGTGCGCAGGTAGATGTCGAAGTTCTGCGAGCCATCCGGCCCCATGTCGTTCCACCAGCTCAGGTAATTGGGCTGCCATTGCTCGAGCGCGCGCTGCAGCGTGCGGTCTTCGCTGAGGTTGACGTTGTTGGGGATCTTGTCGCTGTAGTTGATGCTGGACATCATGGTCTCCGAAGCTGGCTGTGCATGTGGTGGCGCGTGTTCGATTTCAGGTGCGGCGCCCCACCCGGACATGCGCCGCACGACGATGCTTTAACTAAAGAACAACGTCAGACGCGATTCCAGTCGAACGCGGCCTTGTCGCCCTTGCCGTAGACCTTGAGCGCGCCCTTCTCGCCGACGGCGTTGGGACGCTGGAAGATCCAGTTCTGCCAGGCGGTAAGCCGCCCGAAGATGCGGGTGAACATGTTCTCCTGGCCGTTGAAGCGCAGGTTGGCTTCCATGCCAGTCAGCGCATCGGGGGACATGGACGCGCGCTCTTCCAGCGCAATGCGCACTTCGTCGGTCCAGTCGATATCGTCCGGGTTGGCGGTGACGAGGCCGACCGCGAACGCAGCGTCGGCGTCGAGCGGCTGGCCGGCCCTGGCGCGCACCGCATCCAGCGCCGGTTGTTCGTCGTAGAAGCGGCGGCCCAGGCGGCTCTGACCGGTCACCATCGGGTACAAGCCGAAATTGGTCTCGGCCACGGTGATCTTCGGGGCGCGCGCTTCGTCGTCCGGCAGCGCCAGGTGGTAGCTGCGGTCGCAAGCCAGCGCCAGTTCGAGGAACGTGCCGGCAAAGCAGGAGCCCGGCTCGATCAGCGCGAACAGGCTGCGCGATGACACATCCAGCCGCGAGAAGGTACGGCGCAGCAGGCCGATGGTTTCGCGCACCAGCCAGTGATCCTTGTTGGCAAGCAGCGTGGCGTCCATGGCCAGCACGTTGGCGGCATCGCCTTCGGTCTTGATCAGCCAGGTGCCGATGTCGAGCTCGTTGGTGCGCATCGACAGGATGGCGTCTTCCAGTTCGCGCGCCAGTTGCAGCGGATACCAGGCGGCGCCGGCTTCGGCGATGGCGCTGACGCTTTGCGGTTGCGGGCCCGACGGCGCCTTGACGGTGAAGCTGGCCTTGCGTCCGGCGCGGTCGATCTCCACGGTGACGTGCGTGTAGCGCAAGGCATCGTCTTCCAGCGTGCGCGCAACCGGCGTCAGCGCCACGCCGCTCGCACCGGCCGGACGGTCGCTCTGCGCGGCCAGGGCCAGCGCGCGTTCCTGCACTTTCTGCGCGAACACGGCGGGCTTGGCGATGTCGTCCACCAGGCGCCAGTCCTTGGCGCGTTGGCCGCGCACGCCTTCGGTGGTGGTGCAGAAGATATCGGCGAGGTCGTGGCGCACGTGGCGCTTGTCAGTCACGCGGGTCAGGCCGCCGGTGCCGGGCAGCACGCCCAGCAGCGGCACTTCGGGCAGGCTCACGGCGGAGGAGCGGTCATCGACGAGGATGATCTCGTCGCAGGCCAGCGCCAGTTCATAGCCGCCGCCCGCGCAGGCGCCGTTGACCGCGGCGAGGAACTTCAGGCCGCTGTGCTTCGACGAATCCTCCAGCCCGTTGCGCGTTTCGTTGGTGAACTTGCAGAAGTTCACCTTCCAGGCATGGCTGCTGACGCCCAGCATGAAGATGTTGGCGCCGGAGCAGAACACCTTGTCCTTGCCGCTGGTGAGCACCACGGTACGCACCTCGGGATGCTCGAAGCGGATGCGGTTGACCGCATCGTTCAGTTCGATGTCGACGCCGAGATCGTAGCTGTTGAGCTTGAGCTTGTAGCCGGGGCGCAGGCCAGCGTTCTCGTCAATGTCCACCGCCAGCGTCGCAACGGGACCGTCGAACGTCAGCTTGAGGTGCTTGTATTGGGACGGGTCGGTCTGGTAGTCGACGCGGGGGGCGGTAGTCATGAGTGTCTCCTCAGCGATGAAGCACAATAGTGCATGGGTCGTGATTCAGTGAAAGAACTATAGTTCATGTGCTGAAAAACAGTCAAGCAATATTGTGCATCTTTCGGAGGAGAGGCTCAGACGGGCAGTTGCAAGGCGTAACGCACGCGCTCCCGGAGCGCGAGGAAGGTGGATTCGAGCGGTTCCGCGCTGGTGTCGACCGTGAAATCCGCCTTGGAATAGAAGGCAGCGCGGCCAGCCAGGATGTGCCGCAGGTCTTCCATCGCCTCCTTGCTGGCCGCCATCGGGCGGAAGTCCCCCTGGGCGCGCACGCGGTTCATGTGATCTTCCGGGCTGGCCTGCAGCCACACCGTGGTGCAGTGGGCCAGCAGCAGGTTGAAGGTCGCCGGGTCCGACACCAGCCCGCCCGGCGTGGCGATCACTGCCTCCGGATAGATCTGGATGGCTTCCTCCAGGGCGCGCCGCTCGTAGCGGCGGTAGGCGTTCATGCCATAGAGGCCCTGGATTTCCGAGATGCTGCAGCCGGCAAACTTCTCAATTTCGCGGCTCAGCTCGACAAAGGGGAAGCCAAGATCCTCGGCCAGCATGCCGCCAAGCGTGGATTTGCCGGCGCCGCGCAGCCCGATCAGCGCCACGCGCGGGCTGCGCGCGGCATTGCCGCCGCCGGTGCCCAGCATCTCGCCCACGGCGATGCGCACGCGCCGCAGCGTGCCTTCGTCGCGGTGTTCGAGCAGTTCCCTGATCAGCAGCCATTCCGGCGAAGAGGTCGACACGTCGCCCAGCAACTCCGCCAGCGAGCAATGCAGCGCCGAGGCGATCTGCAGCAGTACCAGGATGGATGCGTTGCCGCTGCCGTACTCCAGGTTGGCGAGATGCCGCTCCGAGACGCCGGCCGCCAGCGCCGTGGCCTTGCGCGTCAAACCCCGCCGCGCGCGCAGCTCGCGCACGCGCTCGCCCAGCGCGACGAGAAAGGCATTTTTCTCATGGGAGCCGGCTTCGGTGCTGGCGCCGTTGCCGTGCGCGGCATCGGCATCCCTGTCGTCTTTGGCATCGCGGGCATCCCGCGTTAACCCGGCTTCATGCAATATAGTGCTTGACATGGTTTGGTGACGGCTCTATGTTTCATTCATGCACAATAATGCATGAAACGCGGGTATGCAACCTGGCTAAGTCTAACGGAGCGTCTTTCATGTCCCCCACCGAATTCCGCGAGCAGATCGCGCGGCTCACGGCCCGCATTGCCGGCCGCCCTCTCGATGCCTCCCTGGATGCCTGGCTCAATGCCGAACACGGCGTCGGCAGCCCTACCTATAGCGCACTGAAGAACGCCTGCGAGACCGGCGTGGCCGAGGGCTGGCTGTGCGACCGCGAGGGCGGCGGCATCCGCTATGGCCGCATCTTCAAGCCGGCCGCCGACCTGCATGGCTTTTCGGTCGACGTGGTCGATATGCAGGACATCGCCGGCCCGCATCACACCCATCCCAATGGCGAGATCGACCTGATCGTGCCGGTCGATGCCGGCGCCGAGTTCGACGGCCGCCCCGCCGGCTGGCTGGTCTGCCCGCCGGGCAGCGCGCACCGGCCCACCGTCACCCGTGGGCGCGCGCTCGTCCTTTACCTGCTGCCCGAAGGCCGCATCGACTTCACCCGCTGAGAACCGCCCCATGACCGAATTGCTTTCCAACTATCTTGGCGGCCGCTGGCAGGCCGGCTCCGGCAACGGTACGACGCTGTCCGACCCCGTCCTCGGCGATGCCCTGGTGCGCGTCGATGCCACCGGGCTCGACCTCGCGGCGGGCTTTGCCTTTGCGCGGGAGCAAGGCGGTGCCGCATTGCGCGCCATGACCTATCGCGAGCGCGCCGCCATGCTGGCCGCCGCGCAGAAGATCCTGCAAGCCAACCGAGATGCGTATTACGAGATCGCCACCGCCAACAGCGGCACCGTGCACAACGATTCCGCGGTGGATATCGATGGCGGCATCTTTACCCTCGGCACCTATGCGAAGCTCGGCGAGTCGCTGGGCGACCGCCGCTACCTGATCGACGGCGATGCCGCGCGCCTCGGCAAGGATCCGCTCTTCCAGTCGCAACATGTGCTGGCACCCACGCGCGGCGTGGCGCTCTTCATCAATGCCTTCAATTTCCCGGGCTGGGGGTTGTGGGAGAAGGCCGCGCCGGCGCTGCTGTCGGGCGTGCCCGTGATCGTGAAGCCGGCGACGGCCACCGCGTGGCTGACCCAGCGCATGGTGAAAGATGTGGTCGAGGCGGGCGTGTTGCCGCCCGGCGCGCTCTCCGTGGTGTGCGGCAGCGCGGCCGGACTGCTCGACCAGTTGYAGCCATTCGACGTCGTCTCCTTCACCGGCTCGGCCGAGACTGCCGCGCTGATCCGCTCGCATGCCGCGGTGACGCAACGCTCGGTACGCGTCAATATCGAGGCCGACAGCGTCAACTCGGCCCTGCTGCTGCCTGGCGAGGCCGCAGGCAGCGAAGCACTGGATCTGCTCGCCAAGGAAGCCGCGCGGGAAATGACCGTCAAGTCCGGGCAGAAATGCACGGCCATCCGCCGCATCTTCGTGCCCGAGGCCTTGTATGGCGCTGCCGCCGAAGCCATCGGGGCACGCCTGCGCAAGACCACGGTCGGGAATCCCCGCAACGAGTCGGTGCGCATGGGCGCCCTGGTCAGCCGGACGCAACTCGCGTCCGTGCGCGAAGGGCTCGGCTATCTGCAGGCGCAAACCGAAGTGCTGCACGACGGCGCCACGCATGCGCTGGTCGATGCCGACCCTGCCGTGGCCTGCTGCATCGGCCCCACGCAGCTGGGCGCGCGCGATGCGGACGCCGCCGGTCGCGTCCACGACACCGAGGTGTTTGGCCCCGTGGCCACGCTGCTGCCCTACCGCGACGGCGCCCATGCGCTGGCCCTGGTGCGCCGGGGCCAGGGATCGCTGGTGGCGTCGCTGTATGGCAGCGATCCCGCAGCGCTGGCCGCCATCGCCGTCGAACTTGCCGACAGCCACGGACGCGTCCACGTGATCTCCCCCGAGGTGGCCCAGTTGCACACCGGCCACGGCAACGTCATGCCGCAGTCGCTGCATGGCGGCCCCGGCCGCGCCGGCGGTGGCGAAGAGCTGGGCGGGTTGCGCGCGCTGAACTTCTATCACCGGCGCAGCGCCGTACAGGCCGGCACCCATGTGCTGGAACGCCTGTAGGCGCGCGCCGCCGGCGAAATCAATACACCACCGATACGGGGAGACACGCATGACAGCCGAACCACAGGTCCAGCCGCCCGGGACGCCGTTCAACTTCGCCCAGCACCTGATCGCGTGCAATGCGCAGCGGCCTGGCAAGGTTGCCTATATCGACGACCATGGCCACATGCGCTATGGCGAACTGGCCGACCGCATCCGCCGGCTCGCTGCCGCGCTGCAGGCTTGCGGCATCCACCGCGAAGAGCGCGTGCTGTTGCTGATGCACGATTGCAATGACTGGCCGGTGTGCTTCCTCGGCGCGATATACGCGGGCATCGTGCCGGTGGCGGTCAACACCCTGCTCACCGCCGATGACTACGCCTATATGCTGCAGCACAGCCGCGCGCAGGCGGTGCTGGTTTCGGGCGCGCTGCTGCCCGTGCTGCAGGAAGCCATCGCCCAGGGCGGCCATGAGATCGGGCGCGTGATCGTCTCCCGGCCCGCCGGGCCGCTTGCGCACGGCATGATCGCGCTCGATGCGCTGATCGATGGCCACGCGCCGCTACCGGCGCCGGCTGGTACCGGCCCCGACGATCCCGGCTTCTGGCTCTATTCGTCGGGCTCCACCGGGCGTCCCAAAGGCGTGCTGCACAGCCAGGGCAATCCGTACTGGACCGCCGAGCTTTACGCGAAGCCCATCCTCTCATTGTGCGAGAGCGATATCTGCTTCTCGGCGGCCAAGCTCTACTTCGCCTACGGGCTCGGCAACGGCCTCAGCTTCCCGCTCAGCGTGGGCGCTACCGTTGTGCTGATGGCCGAACGGCCGACGCCGGACGCCACCTTCAAGCGCTGGCTGGAAAACCAGCCGACCGTGTTCTTCGGCGCGCCCACCGGCTACGCGGGCATGCTCGCCGCGCCCGGGCTGCCGCAGCGGGAACAGGTCTCGCTGCGCCTGTGCTCATCCGCCGGCGAGGCCTTGCCGGCCGACATCGGCGAGCGTTTCACCGCGCGCTTCGGCTGCGAGATCATCGACGGCATCGGCTCGACGGAAATGCTGCATATCTTCCTGTCCAACCGTCCGGGACAGGTACGCTACGGCACCACCGGCTGGCCGGTACCCGGCTATGTGGTCGAACTGCGCGACGAAGACGGCCGGCCGGTGCCCGACGGCGACGTCGGCGACCTCTATATCCAGGGCCCGAGCGCGGCGCTGATGTACTGGGGCAACCGCGAGAAATCGCGCGAGACCTTCCGCGGCGGCTGGACCAAGAGCGGCGACAAATACGTACGCAACGCCGACGGCAGCTACAGCTACGCTGGCCGCAGCGACGACATGCTCAAAGTCAGCGGCATCTATGTATCCCCCTTCGAAGTGGAAGCCACGCTGATGGTGCACCCCTCGGTGCTCGAAGCCGCCGTGATCGGCGTCCCCGACGAAGCGGGCCTCACCAAGACCAAAGCCTTCGTGGTGCTCAAACCCGGCGCGCAGGTGAGCGAGACGGAGCTGAAAGCCTTCGTCAAGGAACGGCTGGCGCCATACAAATACCCTCGCATCATCGAGTTCATGGACGCGCTGCCGAAGACAGCCACGGGGAAGATACAGCGGTTCAGGCTGCGGGAGATGGAAAGCGCGCCAGCGTGAGAAACAAAGCGGGAGAGGGAGCCAACCGGCGCAAAGAATAAGAGCGATGCGAAGCGAGCCCCCCAAGCGATGCGAAGCGAGCCGTCAAGGTGTACCAGGCCGTATGGGGCGCCTCGTCGGCAGGCAAAAAGAGCGGAAAAGAGGGGGCCATGTCTGAGCATCGCCTTAAGGCGGCCGCTCTTTTTGCCTGCCGACGAGGAGGGGGTCGCCCCATCCGGCGCGCCTTCTTTGCCTACTTTCTTGGCAAGACAAGAAAGTAGGTCGCCCCCCGCAGGGGGGTGAAACCGCCTTTGACTTTAAGGTTTTAAGCCTTTGAAGTTAAGCAGTTGCAATTGCAACCCCATCAAACAAAAAAAACAAAACACCCAAATCCCAAAAGGACCAAAAGGAGACACCCCATGCCCCAAATCGACATCCACAAACTAGCCGACGAAGCCCGCTTCAACCGCTTCCACGCCCAAATCCTCCTCTGGTGCGCCCTCATCATCATCTTCGACGGCTACGACCTCGCCGTCGTCGGCATCGCACTCCCCTCCATCATGAAAAGCATGGGCGTCGACGCCACCAGCGCCGGCTTCATGGTCAGCTCCGCGCTATTCGGCATGATGTTCGGCGCGATCTTCATGGGCACCATCGCCGACCGCATCGGACGGCGCCGCGCCATCGCCATCTGCATCCTGCTGTTCAGCGTCTTCACCGCCGCCGCGGGCTTCACCAGCGATCCCGTGACGTTCAGCGTCACGCGCTTCCTGGCGGGCCTGGGCATCGGCGGCGTCATGCCGAACGTGGTGGCGCAGATGACCGAATACTCGCCGCGCAAGATCCGCGGCACCATGGTCACGCTGATGTTCAGCGGCTACTCCGTAGGGGGCATGCTGGCCGCCCTGCTGGGCAAGGGCCTGATCGAGAGCTACGGCTGGCAGTCGGTGTTTATCGCCGCAGGCCTGCCGGCGCTGCTGATCCCGTTCATCCTGAAATCCCTGCCGGAATCGATGCCCTTCCTGGTCAGGAAGGGCCAGATCGACACGCTCAAGGCCATCGTTTCCCGGCTGGAACCAGGCTACCGGCCGCACGCCGGCGACCAGTTCGCCCTGCCCGCCGGCGACAAGGCCGGCGATGCGCCCATCGGCAAGCTGTTCCAGGACGGACGAGGCTTCAGCACCGTGATGTTCTGGGTGGCATTCTTCATGTGTCTCTTCATGGTCTACGCACTCAGCTCATGGCTGGCCAAGATGATGGCCAGCGCCGGCTACAGCCTGGGCTCGGCGCTGGCCTTCGTGCTGGTGCTTAACTTCGGCGCCATGGTCGGCGCCATCGGCGGCGGCTGGCTGGCCGACCGTTTCAATATCAAGTACGTGCTGGTCGGCATGTACGCGCTGGCCGCCGTATCGATCACGCTGCTGGGCTACCCGGTACCCACCCCGCTGCTGTTCGTGCTGGTGGCGCTGGCCGGGGCCTCGACCATCGGCACGCAGATCGTGACCTATGCCTATGCCGGGCAGTTCTATCCGATGGCGGCGCGCGCCACCGGTATTGGCTGGGCATCGGGCATCGGCCGCAGCGGGGCGATCCTGGCGCCGATCGTGATCGGTGCGCTGGTGGGCATGTCGCTGCCGCTGCAACAGAATTTCATGGCAATCGCCATTCCGGGGGTGATCGCCATGATTGCGGTCCTGCTGATCGATCATCGCCGCTCGGCCTCGGCGCAACACGCATCCGCCCTGGCAGAGCAGGCACAAGCGCCCGGCCAGGCTGGCGGGCAGCGCATGGGTCCCGGAGTACAGCACTCCGGCTGAAGGCCGCGCATCCAATGTGCGGCGGCAGACATTCGGCGCCCGATTCCAGGTGCAGATTTAGCCCTGTACGTGAGTGGCCCCCAAGCGCCGTACCTTCGCCTCGCCATGCTCTTTCCCGAGCTGGCGAGGCGCCTTTCGCCGGATGCGGCAAGCGGTGCTTGTCATGCCGACATGTCATTTCGCCAGCCGCGCCCCCGGCCATGCCCGCACAAGCAACGCCCCGATGGCCGCCGCCGTCGACAACGCCGTGACGGCCATCCATCCCCACCGCGCCAGCATCAGGCTGCCCAGCGCGGCACCGGCCGCCATGCCCACGAACATGCCGACGAACAGCACCGCATTCAACCGGCTGCGCGCGCCGGGCTCGATGCCATAGACGATGGTCTGGTGCGCGACCAGCGCGACCTGCACGCCGAGGTCGAAGCCCAGCGCGCTGGCCGCGATCAGCCACAGCCGTGCGTGCGGCGCCAGCAACGGCGAGAACAGCATCCCCGCGAACGAAACCGCGGCCAGCGCGGCGCCCAGGCGCGTGACCAGCTCGGGGCCCTTGCGGTCGGCCAGGCGGCCGGCCAGCGGTGCGGCGAGCGCGCCGGCTGCGCCGGCCAGGCCGAACGCGCCAGCAGCCGCGCTGCCCAGATGAAACGGCGCGCCATGCAGCATGACGGCCAGCGTCGACCAGAACGCGCTGAAACCGATTGACAGCAGCCCCTGCGCCAGGGTCGCCCGGCGCAGCGCGCCATGCTTGCGCCACAGGCTGGCCAGCGAGCCCAGCAGCGCGCTGTACGCGAGATGCGTGGTGGGCTTGAAGCGCGGCAGTGCGCGCCATGCCACCGCGCCGATCAGCGCGATGCTGGCCGCCGCGATCACGAACATGATCCGCCAGCCGAAGTGCTCCGCCACGAAACCACTGAGCACGCGCGAGAGCAGGATGCCGAGCAGCAGCCCCGTCATCACCGTGCCGACGACCTTGCCCCGGTGCGACTCCGGCGCCAGCGTGGCGGCCGCCGGCACGATGTCCTGCGCCATCGTGGCGGCCAGCCCGATCGCCAGGCTGGTGGCCAGCAGCAGTCCGATGCCTGTGGCGGCGCCGCTGGCCAGCAGCGCGGCGCTGAGCACGGCGGCCTTGGCCAGGACGATGCGCCGGCGGTCATAGCGGTCGCCCAGCGGCGCCAGCAGCAGGATGCCCAGGGCATAGCCCAGTTGCGTGAGCGTGGGGACCAGCCCCACCGCCCAGTCGGACGCACCGATATCCGGACCCAGCACGCCCAGCATGGGCTGGCTGTAATAGAGCGATGCCACGGCCAGGCCGGCGCCGGCGGCAAGCAGCAGGACCAACCGGGCGGGCAAGCCGGTGGCGGCACCCGTCTCGGCCGCCAGGACCGCCGGAGCCCTGGCCGGGTGTGTGGCGACATTTGCATCTGTAACGCGAATGGATGACATAGCGGAAACCCTCGGATCGAAAACGAGACTGGAGTTTGCCGGCCCCTGGTTCAGCGCGGTAGTACTACACTCTGCACAATTGCTATGCGTCCGACGTATGACCAACTTGAAACCGCCCTCGCCCGCCACGCCAGCGCCCGCCTCGACCGACCGCATCGAACTGATGCAGACCTTTGTGCGGATCGTCGAAGCCGGCAGCCTGTCGGCGGCCGCCGCGCAGATGGGCACCACCCAGCCCACGGTGAGCCGCCGCCTGCAGAACCTGGAGCGCTCGCTGGGCCTGCGCCTGCTGCAACGCTCCACGCATGCGATGAAACTCACCGAGGACGGCGAACGCTGCTTCGGGCGCGCCAAGGAACTGGTGGCGGGCTGGGAAGCGTTCGAGGCGGACTTGCGGGGCGCCGGCGACGAACCGGCGGGCACGCTGCGGGTGGTGGTGCCACACGCGTTCGGCCAGCAGCAGCTGGTGGGGCCGCTGGCGGCATTCCTGCGCCGCCACCCGCGGGTGACGGTCGAATGGCTGCTGCACGACCGGACACCGGACTTCATCGCCGAAGGCATCGATTGCGCCATCCACGTGGGCGAGGTCAGCGACCCGTCAGTAGTGGCGATCCGGCTTTCCGAAGTGCCCCGCATCGTCGTGGCGGCGCCATCGGTACTGGAAGCCAGGGTGATGCCCTCGCATCCGAATGAGCTTGCCGGCTTGCCCTGGCTGTCGCTGCGCACCTTCTACCGCAACGAGGTGTCGCTCACCCATGCGGCCACGGGCGAGACCCAGCGGTTGGCCTTCCACCCGCGCGTCGGCACCGACAGCCTGTATGCGCTGCGCAGCGCCGCGGTCATGGGGCTGGGGGTTTGCGTGGCGTCGGCGTGGCTGATGGCGGACGACATCGCGCAGGGACGCCTGCTCCACCTGGTACCGCAGTGGCAAGCTTCCTCGCTGCCCATGCAACTGGTCTATCCCTACGCGAGCTTCTATCCCGCCAAGCTGCGCCGCTTCGTGGAAACGATGCGGCAGACCGTACCGGCGACGATGGCGAGCAGCGCGGTGCTGGCGCCCTGAGCGGAGCCGCCGCGCCCCGGAACAAGCCCTCCCCGCGCGCGGTCGAACTGATCAAGCCGTGAGGAAAGCGGGAGGTCGCAATGTCCAGGTCCCTTTGTTTCGCCGCCGCCGCTTTGGCCGCATTGTCCGGCGCCGGCGCCCTGGCGACGCCTCCGGGCGGCAGTCTCTCTGTCAGCTTCATTGATCCGCAGAGCTACACCGACGCCGCCTACTCCCACCCGTATGCAAGCGAGAAGGATCTCGCCGCGGTGGAAAGCGATATCACGCGGCATCTGACCCGGCTGGCCGAGCGCAAGCTCGCCCCGGGCGACTCGCTCAAGATCGAAGTGCTGGACATCGACCTGGCCGGGCGCTTCGAACCGTTTCGCTTCAACGGGCAGGAAATCCGCGTGGTGCGGGATATCACCTGGCCGCGGATGACGCTGCGCTACACCCTGAGCCATGACGACCGCATACTGGCAAGCGGCGAGGAACGGCTGGCCGACATGAACTTCATGATGTCGGTAAATACGTACTCGAGCAGCGACCCGCTGCGCTATGAGAAGCCCATGCTGGATGACTGGTTCGACAGGCGGATCGTCAGGCACTAGCCCCCTCTCGCGCGGCGCCTGGCGCACATGCCTGCGTGCAGGCGCCCTATGCAGTTGATCAAGCGATGGCGAGCACGATGCCAGCGGCACCGCGCCCGGCTTCAGTGATTACTTGCGCACGCAATCGGCACCAGAACCATCCCTGGTTGTCGAATAATAGTTGATCGCCACCCCGGGATCCTTTCGGCAGTTCATGAACTCGATCGTCATGAATCTCGCCCAGCGCCGGCTCTTGTCATTAGCATCGGGATGTACAGGGTTGTTGAAACGGCAGTACTGAATATTACCGTCCCTTGGGTAGAGCTGAGAAATATTGGAAATCTTCCCCGAGATAATATCCTCGCACGCAGGGAAACCTGACGAATCCCAGCCGGAAGGCCCCCAAACCGACGGCGCAACGGAGTACGGCGTGAGAGGACACATAATATCGATAGCGTAGCTGCTGTAACCCAGCACCAGCGGCTTCTCCGCACGGCGATCGCCGACCTGATCCATCGGGAAATGGCAATAGCGCGACCAATCGCCACCGGGCAACGCAGGAGGGAGATCAACATCATTGAAAAAATCGAGCGTATATTCTTCCACCTTTTTCTTGATCAGCCCGTTGCGATAGGAGTAAATCATATTCAAATCGCAAAGCGGCTCGTGCATTGTTTTTCCTTCGGGGTCGACGGGCTGCTCGACGGGCTTTCCGTCAAAGCCTATGCAAGTGCCAATCTTATCCCTCTGCTCGCCGTAGGTCGGATTCAAGGAGTTGCCCAACATCTCGGACAACGGATAATTCATGTCCTTGCGCCGCTCGTTCGGCCACTTGGGCAGACTATTCAGGTAGGCCGCCGACGTTTCCACCAGATAAGCCTTGTCCAGCGAATCCCATATTCCAGCGGAGTATTTCGCCACCAGGGAATTATAGATATTATATTGCTGCGCCATGACGGGCTGATTGAAACTCGGATCAGGAGAACCATTATAAAGATTGCGCGGATCCGGATATTTCAAAGTCGCCTGCCGCATCGAACTATAGAAAATACTCAGCCGATCATTTGGCAGCCCCTTGATCGCCACATCATCACCTGAGATCTCGACAGAATTGGTAAATATGCCATCGAGATTTGCCAGCGCCTTGTTCAAACCTGTCTTGGCGCAATCAGACGGAAATGAAGCCCCAAATCGCCTCACATATTCAATTATGAAGTATTGACTGGGGAACGGCTTATTTCCATGTGCGCAGTCGAAAGACGTCACATAGACAAGCGAGTTATAGGACGAATTGATTTTTGAACTATTATCGAATATCTGACTGGCACTTTGCTGTGCGATATTCTTGAGGTAGATCGCCTCGAACTTCTTTATGTAGGAAGTCAGATCCTGCAACGTCGCGGAGATATTATCCAGCTTGCTATTGATCTGATCCAGCCGCGAGATGATTTCCGGACCCAGCTGCGCAATCGGGTCTTCAGGCTTGTTGAACAGATCGAACGCCTCGAAGAGGCTGGTCATGCCAGCGACTGCCGCCTTGGCGTATTTTCCCTCCGCCAGGCTAAGAGCTATCTCGCCCCCGTTCTTGACCCCAAACGCGGCAATTGACGGCCACGTGGTGGAATCCGTCTCGGCCGATGCCAGTGCGCGCTGGTTGCCTGTGGAGACACTGGCAGCCGGGGATTTCATGTAAGGAGAATTTCCGGAATCGATTGCCTGCAGCAATTCAGAAAAGACTCCTTCATGTTTCCGAACATCGGAAATGGCCGATCCCTTGCCTACGAAATACTGGCCGAGGCCAAGGTAGAAATCATAGATACTGCCCTCGGACTTGGTCAGCGCAGTTAGCTTGCCGCGGATCTCTTCTTCGTCAAGCGGGCTGAGCTGGTTCAGTTTTCGCCCCACGTAGAACCCGGTGGTTTCCGTGCTGATGATCGGGTTCGTGCTGATCGCACAGTGACTGTCGGGCTCGATCCTGAATGCAGTGGCCCCCAGGAACCTACCGCTTTCGTCACTCGCAATCAGCGTGTAGTAACCGCGAGAAACCTGGCTTACCGGGATATCCCCGGCGCAGAACCCGTCTTCTTGCACACAGGCAAGAAGACCCGCTCCGGAAGCGACATCTGTAGTGTCCGATTCCTGTAGCACATCCACTTTCACCGTAGATGTCAGCGGCACGGCCGAAGACGAGAACTTCAAGCGGGTGGCCATGTTTCCGGTGCAGGCTTGCGAAGCGGTCAGTCCCGGACTTGCCTCGCCAGGGGCGTCACCACCACCACCACCACCACAGCCGGCCAGCATCGAAATGCCAAAGATGAGTGCAACTCGTTTCAACACAAACCCTCCCGTCAATGTCAAGAAAATGAATTAATTTCAGTGATAAGCACTCAGGAAACCGCCCAATGAAGCAATCAAGTGAATCACTGGATTGGGCGTGGACGACTTCTGGAGCCATGGCTTCCGTGACAGACAGGCGCCGTCTATCTCATCGGCGCCAACGTGGCCTTGATCCCGTTGACGGTCTTGTCGGAAGGCATGCCCGGGCCACTGGAATTGCAGGCCATCGGGGTTGCTATCGCGGTGGAGGCAATGAGCTGGCTGACGCAGGCGGATAGGAACCGAGTGCCTATATCAGCACCGATCCTATCCAAATGAATCACCGAAAAACTGACAAATGCTGACATGACCCTGCCATGTCAGGCTCGTCGGGCGCTGCTTGCGCACGGCACGTGACATTGGTTAAAGGGGTGGAACAGCCCCTTCAGGCAGGAACAGGACGGGATTGCGCCGATGTAAGCGACTGGATGCCTGCGAGACCTGACTCGCGACATTGCCGATAGGACGCCTGGGACTCAGAACCGAGTTTTTCAGGTCGTACTCAGGGCGCGGCGAGTTTGGGTCCCCGCCGCTCTTTCTGGATCGGTGACGAGGCGTCTTTCGCCTCGTCCCGATCGCCTTCCCTGGCTACTTTCGCAGCTGCGAGAGAAGAATGGGGCGCACCGCCCACAAGGGTGGTGAAACCGCCTTTGGCTTTAGGATTTTGATTTTGAAGTTCAAGCCGTTGCGGTTACCTCCTGCCTCAAACCCCATCCGGAATCCTCTCAAGGTCCTTCATCCACACAACAGACTCCGAATCACTAGGCGCCCGCCAGTCCCCCCGCGGCGACAGCGACCCACCCGACCCCACCTTCGGCCCATTCGGCACGCAAGACCGCTTGAACTGGCTCGTCCGGAAAAACCGGTCAAGAAAGATCCCGAGGTTCCGCTTGATATCCGCCACCTTGTACTCATTACGCGCCACATGCAGCCCCTCGGGCCAGCTTCCCTTATCGCGATCGCCCCAGGCGCTCATGGCAAGAAACGCAATCTTGGTCGGCGTAAATCCAAACCGCAACGTGTAGTACAGATTGAAATCCTGCAGCTCATACGGACCGATGAAATTCTCGGTCTTCTGCTGTGGCGCATCGGCCGAGTCGCCCGGCACCAGTTCGGGACTGATCTCCGTCCCAAGCACATCGAGCAATACGTCAGACCCCGCGTCGCCAATCTGTCCCGTCTCCGCTACCCAGCGGACCAGATGCGAGATCAGCGTCTTCGGCACGCTGCCGTTCACGTTGTAATGCGACATATGGTCGCCAACGCCATAAGTACACCAGCCAAGCGCAAGCTCGCTGAGGTCGCCCGTGCCGATCACGATAGCGTGGCTGGAATTGGCAAAGCGGAACAGGTGGTTAGTACGCTCGCCCGCCTGCACGTTCTCGAACGTCACGTCGTACACGGGCTTGCCGGACGCATACGGGTGCCCGAGATCCTTGAGCATTTCGGTGCAGCTCGGCCGGATATCGATCTCCTTCGACACGCAGCCCACCACCTCCATCAGCTTGCGCGCCTGGAGCAGCGTGCGGTCGCTGGTGGCGAAGCCGGGCATGGTGATGCCGAGGATATTGGTGCGAGGCAGCTTCAACCGGTCCATGGCCTTCGCGCACACGAGCAGCGCATGCGTTGAGTCCAGCCCGCCGGAGACACCGATCACCACCTTGGAGATGCCGCTGGCCGACAAGCGCTGGACCAGCGCCTGCACCTGGATGTTGTAGACCTCGCTGCATCGCTCGTCCCGGCGCCGGGCGTCGGATGGCACGTAGGGGAACCGCTCCACCGTCCGGCGCAGCGGCAAGGACTTGTCCAGCACCGTATCGACGGCAAACGGAATCACCCTGAACTTCGCGACCTCCGCGCCATGGCGCCGCACCGAGTGGCCGAAGGTGGTCTGGTGCATCCGCTCGCGCGACAGGCGCTCCAGGTCGACGTCGGCAAAGGTCAGGTGCGAGCTGTCCGCGAAGCGTTCGGACTCGGCCAGCAGTTCGCCGTTCTCGTAGATCAGCGCCTGCCCGTCCCACGCCAGGTCGGTGGACGACTCGCCCTTGCCGGCCGAACTGTAGACATAGGCCGCGAGACAACGCGCCGATTGCTGGCTGACCAGTTGATGCCGGTAGCCGGACTTGCCGACCACGATATTGGATGCCGACAGGTTCACCAGCACGGTGGCGCCCGCCAGCGCCGCGAACGACGACGGGGGAATCGGCACCCAGACGTCTTCGCAGATCTCCACGTGGAAGCGGAAAAACGGAATGTCCCGCGCTTCGAACAGCAGGCCGGCGCCAAACGGCACCTTGTTTCCATCCAGCAGCACTTCGCTCACCGCCGCGCTGTCCGCCGCGCTGAATTGCCGTGCCTCGTAGAACTCCCAGTAATTCGGCAGGTAGGACTTCGGGACGACACCGAGCACCTGCCCGCCGGCGACCACCGCCGCGCAGTTGAACAACTGATGCTCGACCCGCAGGGGCAGCCCGACCACCAGCGTGGTGGCAATGGTCCTGGAGGCAGCCACGATCTCTGCCAGGGCAGCCTCGCACGCATCGAGCAAGGCCCGCTGGTGAAACAGGTCGTCGCAGGTATAGGCGGACAAGCCGAGTTCCGGGAAGGCCACCAGCGCCGCGCCCTGGCTGGCGGCTTCCCTGGCCAGCGCAATCGTCCCGGCTGCGTTGAAGGCGGGATCGGCCACGCGGCAGACAGGCACGCCCACCGCCACGCGGGCGAAACCGTGGGAATAGATATTCAGGAACTTGTTCGTCATGTCACTCATGTCAGTCATCCTTGCGCTGCGCGTCGCAGCGTCCCGGCGCCTGCCAGGCGCCGGAGCGGGTTGTGCGGTACATGACGCAATTCTACGATGCGCGTCCTGCCGGCGCTGAAGTCTGCCGGCGCGCAACGGCACAGGCACGGCCGGGACGGGCTGCGCCCGGCGCCGGACATTGCGGCGTTTTCAACGAGCGGGAAGGAACGACCAGTGCCGGCAGGCAAGCGCTACTCGCCGCGGGCGATCTGCCGCCCCACCGTTGCCAGCAGCATCTCCAGGTGGCTCATCTCGATCGGCTTCACCATATGGGCGTGGAAGCCGGCGACATGCGTATCCTCATGGTCGGCCGGTTGCCCGAACCCGGTCATCGCGACGAAGACCGTGCCGCGCAGTTCCGGCTGGGCCCGCAGCATCTTCAGCAATTCGAAGCCGTCCATGACGGGCATGGCGATGTCGATCAGCGCGAGGTGCGGCGAAAAACCGGTAGCGATCGCGTGGGCCATTTCCCCCTCGTAGGCGACCGACACTTCATGGCCCAGCATCTGCAGCAACATGGCGAGACTGTCGGCCGAATCCCGGTTGTCATCCACCACCAGCACGCGCAATGCGCCGGTCCGCGGGGACGTATCGGCAGTGGTGTCCGCGGGCTGATGCTTGATACAGGGCATCTGGATGGTAAATGTGCTGCCCTTGCCCAGCCCCGCGCTGGAGGCCCGGATGGTTCCGCCATGCAATTCCACCAGCGAGCGGCACAGCGACAGGCCAATGCCAAGCCCGGCATTCTGGACTTCGCTGATGGGGCTGTGTTGCACGAACAGGCTGAAGATATCTTCCAGCGCGTCCTGCTGGATGCCGCAACCCTGGTCGGATACCCGCAGTTCAAGCAGGCGGCCGGTCACCTCGCCACTGATGGCGATGCGGCTGCCCGCCGGCRAGAACTTCGCGGCGTTGTGCAGCAGGTTCTGCAGGACCTGCACAAGCCGGGTGAGATCGGCCCGGAACGCCACGGGCTCATCAGGCAGGCTGACGTCGACGTGCTGCCCGCGCAAGTCCAGCACGGGCCGGGCGGATTCGATGCCACGCGCCACCACGTCGCGCAGGTCGACATTGCTCAGCCGCAGTCCCACTTTGCCCGAGGCAATGCGTCCCACATCCAGCAAGTCGTCGACGAGCCGCGTCAGATGGCTGATCTGCCGGTCGATCATGTCCCGGCAGCGCGCGGCATGGGGACTGAGGCTGGTGTCCAGCCGCATCAGGTTGATGGCATTGCGTACCGGTGCCAGCGGGTTGCGCAGTTCATGCGACAGCGTCGCGAGGAACTCAATCATGCGGCGGCTCGACGCTTCGATTTCTTCCAGCCGCCGTCTTTCGCTCATGTCCCGGACCACCTTGGCAAAGCCGCTGACGGCCTGGCTCTCATCGTAGATCGGTGTGATCGTCACGTTGGCCCAGAACAGCGTGCCGTCCTTGCGCACCCGCCAGCCCTCGTCTTCGAAGCGCCCTTCCGCCCGGGCGCACCGCAACTCGTAGTCCGGCCAGCCGCTGGCAACGGCCTGGGGCGTGTAGAACACCGAGAAATGCTTGCCAATGACTTCCGCCGCCGCATAACCCTTCATCCGCTGCGCGCCCGGGCTCCAGCTCGAAATATGGCCGGTCCCGGTCAGGGTGAAGATGGCGTAGTCCTGGATGGCGTCCACCAGCGCGCGGTAGCTCGTCTCGCTCGACTCCTCGACTTGCGGGGTGGGCGAAGCTGACGAGGAGGGAGCATTCAGGCTGCTGGGCTCTGTCATGGCGGATTCGTGAAGCTTTGCAGGGCGGATGCCCTGGCGGCGCAAGCTTGCCGGTGCCGCCCTGCTGCAATGAGCGGCGGCGTGGCCGGGATGCGCGGGATGCAAAATTGTGACACGGTTTGGGCAGCGCAGCCAGATTAGGCGAGATGCCGGCCGGCCCCACCCCGGTACTGTATATTCATACAGTTCGCCGCAGCAGCATGTTCATCCCGTGATTTCCCCTACCAAGTGCGTCATCCCCTACACCGGGAGTTGCCTCCTTGCCGAGCCCGCCCGCCGCGCCTCCGACACAGGAGCGAGGCCGATGACGTACACCGTCGCCGTGCGTGCCTTGTGTGAATTCACCGCCAAGCAAGGCGATCTCGACGTGCGCTTCACGCCTTCGCCTACCGCCGCCGACGGCATGGCCGCCCATGCCCTGGTGCAGTCGCGGCGCGGCGCCGCGTACCAGTCCGAGATCAGCCTGCAGGGCGAGTTCAGGAACCTGCGGGTGCGCGGGCGCGCCGATGGCTACGATCCCGACCGGAACCTGCTGGAAGAAATCAAGACGGTGCGCGGCGATTGGACCGCGCTGCCCGAGAACCATCGGCAATTGCACCTGGCCCAGGCGAAGATCTATGCCTGGCTGCTATGCGAAAAGCTCGGACTCGCCGGCATGCAGGTGGGCGTGGTCTATTTCGACGTGGCGAGCCGGCAGGAGTCGGGCTTCAGCGAGCACTTCGGGGCCGGGCAACTCCTGGCTTTCTTCGAAGAGAAGTGCGAGCGCTTCGTCAACTGGGCCTTGCAGGAGAGCGCGCATCGCGCGGCGCGCGACCAGGCGCTGCAAGGCATGGCCTTTCCCCATGCCTCGTTCCGGCGCGGGCAGCGTGACCTGGCCGAAGCCGTCTATCGCGCCGCACGCTCGGGCCGCTGCCTGCTGGCGCAGGCCCCTACCGGCACCGGCAAGACAGCAGGCACCTTGTTCTCCATGCTCAAGGCGGTACCCCAGGGGCAGATCGACAAGGTGTTCTACCTGACCGCCAAGACCACCGGCCGCCAGATGGCGCTGGACGCCGCGCGGGGACTGCGCGACGGTAACGCCGGCCTGCGCCTGCGGGTGCTGGAGCTGACCGCGCGCGACAAGGCCTGCGAGCAGCCGGACCGCGCCTGCCACGGCGAATCGTGCCCGCTCGCGCGCGGGTTCTACGACCGCCTGCCGGCAGCACGGCAGGACGCCGCCGGGCAGGCCCTGCTCGATCGCGCAGCCTTGCGGCAGATCGCGCTCAGCCACGATATCTGCCCGTACTACCTGGGCCAGGAAATGGCGCGCTGGGCGGATCTCGTGATCGGCGACTACAACTACTACTTCGACCGCGCCGCCATGCTGCATGGCATGACCACCGCCAACGACTGGCGCGTCGGCGTGCTGGTCGACGAGGCGCACAACCTGCTGGAGCGGGCGCGCAAGATGTACTCGGCGGAGCTGGATCCCGCGGTGCTGCCCGAACTGCGGCGCGGCGCGCCAAGGCCGCTCGCCAGCGCGCTGCGCCGGCTCTCCGGCCAGTGGAACCTGCTGGCGAAGGCGCAGGAGAGCGCCTATGCCGCGCACCCGGAAATTCCCGGCCCGTTTATCGCGGCGCTGGAGCGCACGGCATCGGCCATCCTGGACCAGCTCACCGAAGCGCCGGAAAGCGTGGGCCCGGCGCTGCAGCGCTTCTATTTCGATGCCCTGCACTTCTGCCGCCTGGCCGAGTCGCTCGACGCGCATTCGGTCTTCGATATCAGCAAGGAGGCTGGCGCCGCCGAATCCGCGACGCGCCCCGCCCGGAGCAAGACAGGCAAGGGCCGCCTTGCCGTGCGCAACCTCATCCCCGCGGCCTTCCTGGCGCCCCGGTTCGCGGCGGCCCATGCCACCACGCTGTTCTCCGCCACGCTGACCCCCGCGCGCTTTGTCAGCGACACGCTGGGCCTGCCACGCAACACGGTCTGGCTGGAAGTGCAGTCGCCCTTCCGCGCCGACCAGCTGGCGGTGCGTATCGCCGGCAATATTTCCACGCGCTACCGCGACCGCGAGCGCTCCGTGCGCCCCATCGTGGACCTGCTGGGCGCGCAGTACAGGGCGCGTCCGGGCAACTACCTCGCATTCTTCAGCAGCCACGATTACCTGCGGCAAGTGGCGGACGCCTTTGAGCAGCGCTGCCCGGATATTGCCGTGCGCCGGCAGTCGCGCGCCATGACCGAGGCCGAGCAGGCCGAGTTCCTGGCGGCCTTTGCGCCCGGAACCTGCGCCATCGGTTTCGCGGTGCTTGGCGGCTCCTTCGCGGAGGGCATCGACCTGCCGGGGGACCGGCTCATCGGCGCCTTTATCGCCACGCTCGGCTTGCCGCAGGTCAACCCGGTCAATGAACTGACCATGCGCAGGATGCAGTCGGCATTCGGCTGCGGCTACGAGTACGGCTACCTCTATCCCGGCTTGCAAAAAGTCGTGCAGGCGGCCGGGCGCGTGATCCGCACCGAGGCGGACCGCGGCGTGGTGCACCTGATCGACGACCGCTTCGCGCGGCCGGAGGTGCGCGCCCTGTTGCCGGCCTGGTGGGAAGTCGCCATCGAAACCGGCGCAACGCCGGGGAGTGCCTAGCCTTGCGTGAGCCGGCACGCAGCCGTTACGGCGGCGAAACCAGGTGCCGCACCCGCGGCGGCGCCGGGCCGCGATGCAAGGCATGGACGCGGGCCTGGATCGCCTTGTCGTTGGCGCTGAAGCGCTCGTGCTGGCGCAGGTGCTCCAGCCACGACTCGATCACAAACGTTTCCACGTAGCGGCCGGGCGCTTCCATGTCCTCGAACAGGCCCCACGACAGCGCCCCGCCGCGCCGGCGCACGCGCCGCATTTCGCGGGCAGCGGCGCGAAACGCGGCGGCATCCGCCGGGTCGGTGCGGTACTCGACGGTGATCATCACCGGCCCGCAATCGTCGGCGGTCTCTTCGGAAAGCGGCACGCTGGCATCGTGCGGCGACGGCGTGAGATCCAGGTCCGGCGAATCGGCCAGACGCCAGCGCAAGGCCGCCACGGCGGCCAGCAGCATGCCCGAGCCGGCCACCTGCAGCGCCAGGTCCGTCCCCTTGAGCGAGGCTACCTGCCCCCACACCGCGCTGCCGGCCGCCATGGCGCCGAAGAACACCACCAGGTAGACCGCCAGCGCCCGTGCCTTCACCCAGCCCGCCGAACTGCGCTGCGCGCCGCCATTGAGCACGGACAGCACGACGATCCAGGCCAGGCCCGCGAACAGCAGCACGGCGGCGATCAAGGCGAAGCTCCTGAAGACCGACATGGCGAACAAGACCAGCGCGAAAATCACGCTGGCGCCAAGCACCAGCCGATCGGGCGAGAGCAGTTGGCGCAGGCGCGGCAGCACCAGGGCGCCGCCGATCGCCCCCGCCCCCACGCAAGCCAGCAGCAGCCCGTAGCCGCCCGGCCCCACCGCCAGCCCTTTGCGCGCCACCAGCGGCAACAGCGCCCAGCCGGCACTGCCGAACACAAAGAAGGCCACCGCGCGGACCAGCACCACCTGCAGCACCGGCGCCGCCTGCACGTAGCGCAGGCCCGCCCGCACGGCCGGGAGGAAATGCTCGGGCGGCAAGCGCCGCGTGAGCGGCGCCGGTTGCCACCGGTAGATCACCCACAGCACCCCCAGCACCGACACCGCGTTGATCAGGAATACCGCCGGCGGCCCGAACAGCGTCAGCACGACGCCGCCCAGCGCGGGCCCGATCGCCCTGCTGATGTTCACCCCCAGCGAGTTGAGCGCCACCGCCGACTGCAGCGCCGGCTTGGGCACCAGGTCCGGCACAATGGCCTGGAACGGCGGCGCGCTCATCGCCGCGCCAATGCCCAACAGGAAAGTGGCGGCCAGCAACACCGCGGGCGTTACCAGCCCGGCCAGCGCCAGCAGGCCAAGCGCCGCCGCCACCACCAGCATCCAGGCTTGCGCGAACAGCAGGTACTTGCGCCGGTCCACGATATCGGCCAGCACGCCGGACGGCAGGGCGAACAGGAACATCGGCAGCGTCGTGGCCGCCTGCACGAGCGCCACCATCAGTGGCGACTGGCTGACCGACGTCATCATCCAGCCGGCGCCGACATCATGCATCCAGGTACCGATATTGGACGCCAGCGTGGCCAGCCAGATGGCCCGGAACACCTTGTTGCGCAAGGGACTCCACGGCCCGGCGGCAGGCGCGGCTACCGCGGAGCCCGCATGGGAAAGCTCCTGATTCATCTCAGCTCCAGGTCCACGAAAGCGACACCCATGGATTGTAGGATGCGGTATGCGTGGCATGGGTCCCCGCGGGCATGCCGCATTTCGAGCGCCGGAAATCACTGCCCGCGCGATGGCGCCTGAGCATCGGCTGACAGGCGTTGTCAGCCAGGCGGGCCCAGGTGCGCCTCGGGCTGCGGCCACGGGCGAACATCCGCTGCCTGGCGCGCCTCGCTCGCCGGAGCGAAGTCGGCCGGATCGAGCATGGCGGCAAGCACTTTGCCAAAAGCACTGAGGAGCACGTCGGAGGTCAGGCCGGAGGGGCCGGCCAGTGCCGGGCAGATAATCCAGGTGCTGTCGTCGCGCGTGAACACGCGCAGGGATTTCACCAGGTCGGCGGGCTGCAACTGCCGCTCTTGCACCGCCGCGCCGTCCAGCGCGAATGCACTGACAAAATCCTCGGTGTGCCGATGGCCCAGGCACACCACCACCTTTGGCCGCCAGCGCGCGCACATCTCGGCCAGGAAGCGGAAGCGTCCGCCGTACCGGCACAGGTCCAGGTAACGCTCCTTGGGCACCAGTTCGGGCTGGCCGCGGAACACCCTGGACCAGGGGGTCAGGCCATCGAGCTGCACGGGCACGGGAAACAGGTTGAGCTTGAACTCGGCGCCGCAGGACGAATACAGGCAGTGCTCGTAATACGACTTCCAGTCGGCATCGGCATCGCGAAGGCCCAGCACCTCGGCGCGGGCGGCGGCCATGATGCGGGCAATGCGCTGGTGACTAAGCCATTTGCCCATGCTGCCCCGATGCGCTTCACGAAACGCGCGGTCCCACGACAACGGCGCCATGCGGGGCTCGAGCGGCGCTTTCAGGTGCTCGGACCAGGGATTCGGACTCCTGTCGCAGAACCAGACCGAACCCCGCGGATTCCCGCCCTCCATGCCGACATACGAAGCAAAATAAGTGTCCAGTTCCTGCCTTGCGAACACCGCGGTGTTTTCCATGCTGCCCCCCTGATTGCCTGGTGGGCCCCCCTTCCGCACTTGCCGCAACGTGCCGCTCAGCCAGGTAATGGCCGCGCGTGCCGTCGCGATCGTCATCCGGACGCCAGGCGCCGGCCAGGGCCGGCGCTATGTCATTCCGGTCGTCTCATCTGCTTTGCGCCTCGTCGAAATCGTCCTGAATAGCCTCTCGCCGCGGCCTGCTCCCTATTCGTCAGCCGTGTCGGCCCCCCCGCCGTTGCCGGACCTGAGCAACTCGGCGATCGTGGTCGCCGCGGCCGGTGCGAACTGCGTTACGCATGCGCGCGTCAGCGCCAGTGTGTAGGAAAACGCCATGGCGCGGTCCTCGAATGTGCGGTTGAGCATGAAGTGCGCGGCGGGCACCAGGCCGTCGGCCAGCTTTGACAGGCGGACGAGCGATCCCCAGCTTCCGTCCTCCACTTGCAGGATATCCACTTCAATGGCGTATCCCGCCTCGATATAGGTTCTGGCCGGTCCTGCCAGCCGGCGTTCCGGTTTGTCGGGCACCATCTCTCGCTCCTCCACGATACAGATCATTCCAACACCATCACGCGCACGCCGTGCGCGTCACCACCAGCCCCTGGCGGCGGGCTCCCCCCCGGCCGCCACGGGCTGCAATGCACGGGTCAGCCTCGCCTTCGGGTCGGCGCGCCGGCCACGCGGTTGACGGCAGGCGGCGGCGCGGTGGACTGGCGCACCACCAGGCCGCTGGGGAAACACAGGCGAATCGGCGCCAGGCCGGGTTGCGCCAGCCGCAGCATGACCCGGCGCACCATGGCCTCCGCCATGTCGCCAAAAGGCATGGCCACCGATGTGAGCGCGGGATTGGTGTACGAGCACATGCCGATATCGTCCATGCCAATCACTGAAACGTCGGCCGGCACCGACAAACCGGCCTGGTGCAAGCCCGACATCAGCCCGATCGCCATCATGTCGTTGACCGCGATCAGCCCGGTCGGGCGCGCCGTGGTGCGCGCCAGCCGCGCGGCCAGGACCTGGCCCAGTTCGGCCAGTTCGGCATCGCCATAGTGCGCGGCGGGCGGGCACTCTATCACCTCTGCCGTTTCCGCGATCCCGGCCTCTGTTGCCGCGGCCTCGAAGCCGGCAATCTTGCTCGCGCGGCTGACGGTGCGCCCGGCGGGCATGACGAATGCGATGTGCCGGTGGCCAAGGGCGATCAGGTGCGAGGCGGCCAGGTGGCCTGCCTGGAAGTTGTCGGGCGCGATATGGTCGATGCGCGCAGGCATGTTGGGATCGGCGCCGCCGTCGTAGCTCACCATCGCCAGCCCCTGGCGGGTCGCCGGCTCGAAATGCTGCTCGTCGGTCAGCGACGAGACGATGATCACGCCGTGCACGCCAAACGAGAGCAGGTCGTCGAGCATGCGCGACTCCTGCTCCCGGTCGCGGTTGGTGTTGCCCAGCAGCACGCGATAGCCGGTCTGGCGCTGCGCTTCGGCCTCGATCTTCAGCGCGAGCTGGCCGTACATCGGATTGGCGGTGGAAGGCACCAGCAGGCCCAGCATGGGCGTCTGCCCGGTCTTGAGCTGGCGCGCAACCTGGCTGGGGCGGAAGCCGAGCGTGCGGATCGCCTCCTGCACCCGCTCGAAGGTGGCGGGATTGAGCCGTTCGGTGCGTCCGTTGAGCACGTTGGAAACGGAGCTCACGGACACGTTTGCCAGTCTGGCGACGTCTTGTATGGTTGCCATTATCGGGTTCTCATGCCAGCTTCATCAGGCGGGGTAGCCATAGCGTGAGCGATGGCATCAGGACCAACAGCAGCAAAATCAGCAACAGCAGCGCCAGGTACTTCAGCATCGGCCCGGCGACCTGCTCCATGCGCGTGCCGGTCATCGCGCAGGTGGCGAACAGCCCCAGGCCCAGTGGCGGCATGAACAGGCCGAACCCCATGGCGATCACCATCACAGTGCCGAAGTGTAGCGGATGCACGCCGGCCTGCCCGGCAATGGGCGCCAGCAGCGGACCAAAAAGGATGAGCGCCGGCGCGCCCTCCAGGATGGTGCCAAACACGATCGTCAGCAGCACCGACACCAGCAGGAAGGCGGTACTGCCGTATTGCACCGCCAGCCCGGTCATGGCGTGCTGGAGCAGGCCGGGAAGTTGCTGGATCGACAGCGCGAATGCCAGGCTCGATGCCGTCGCGATCACGAACAGGATGCTGCCGGTCATGGCCGCGGCCCGCGCGAACAGGCGCACCACGGCGCGCACATCGAGCTCGCGGAACACCAGCACCCCCACCAGCAACGCGTAGACCACCGCAAAGGCGGACACCTCGGTCGAAGTAGCCATGCCCGATGTCACGCCCTTGCCGATCATCGCGATCATCAGCAGGGTGGCCAGCGCGCCGCCGGCCAGCTTGCGCCTGGACTTGCGCACCGGAAAGGCCAGGGCGGGATCGATGCGGCTGCCGCGGGCCACGGCGAGGACGATCAGGCCGAGCGTCATCACCGCGGCCGGGACCACGCCGGCCAGGAACAGGCCACCAATGGAGATGTTTGCGACAAAACCCATCAGGATCAGGTTGATGCACGGGGCGATGGTCTCCGCCATCACGGCGGAACTGGCGAGCACCGCCGCGGTTTCGTTGGCATCCTGCCGCGTGCGGCGCACCGCCGGCACCACAATGCCGCCCACCGCGGCAATGTCCGCCAGCTTGGAGCCGGACACCCCGGAGAAGACCGCCGTCGCCACGATGGCGATCAGGTTCATGGCACCGCGCACGCGGCCGAAGGCCAGCACCAGCAACTCGACCAGCCGCGCCGACATGCCGTTGACCTCCATCAGCAGGCCCGCCAGCACGAAGAAGGGGATCGCCAGCAGCACGAAATGATCCATGCCGGATAGCACCTGCTGCGAATAGACGATCAGCGGCAGCGACGGCTCTGCCAGGAAATACAGCAGCGCGGCCAGCCCCAGCACGAAGGCAATCGGCATGCCCAGCAGCATGCCGCCGGCAAAACCCACGGCCAGCAGCAGCCACGGCGGAACCTGCCAGCCGCTGCCGGCCACCGTGCCGGACAGCGTGTTCCACGCCCACACTGCGGCGCACAGCAACGTCGCCAGCAACAAGGCCAGCCACCTGGCACGGCCCCCCCTCAGTGCATTGGCGAGCGCGATCGCGCTCAGGTACAGGCTGCCCAGGCAAGCCGGCAAGACATGGAGCCACTGCGGCAGGCCCAGCGGCGTGCTGACGTTGCGCGCGTCGAGCAGCAGCAGCACCGATGAAGCGAACAGCATGACCGACACCGCCGCGATCATCCACGCGCACAGCCGCGTGGCAAGAGAATGCCACCTGCCCGGCAGCCGGTTGCGAAAGACCTCGAAGCCGGGATGCCGGCCGCGCGCCAGCACCGTGCCGGCGCCGAAGAACACAAGTACCGCCATCAACAGCCGCGCCGCATCCTCGGCCCACTCCAGCGGCGCGTGCAGCAGGTAGCGGCAGATTACCGATGCGCACACCAGCAATACGTCGGCGGCCAGCGCTGCCGCGCAGAGGTATTCGGCCAGCCTGGACAGGCGGCCCGGCACGCTGCCGGCTCGCCCATCGGGGGCGCGTGCGGCGACGCCCGCGGCATCGTCCAGCGGGTTCGCGCTCATACCGCCGCGCCTTGCGCGCAAAGACAAGATGGCACGCCCATGCTGCTCAGGCGCGCGCGGCTTCGATCGCCGCCAGCAGCGGCCGGGTAGCCGGATAGCTGGCGGTGAATCCCGGCCATAGCTGCGCCTGCATGCGAGAGCGGACCGACTCCCGCTCCGCGGCGCGCATGGGATGAAAGGCCAACCCGAGCTGGCGCAGCGCATCCATGGCCCGCTGGCCACGCTGCGGCGCCACCTCGCGCTGGTAGGCGCTGGCCTGCGCGGCCGCCTGCAACAGCGGCGCCTGCAGCTCGAGCGGCAGCTTTTCCCATGCCCGCTTGCCCAGCACGGCAACGCTGGCACTGAACAGGTGCTCGGTCAGCCAGCAATGCCCGACCACCTCATTGAGCTTGTTGGCCAGCACGCTGGCGGCGTCGTGCTCGAAGCCCGCCACCACGCCGGTCTGTACCGCCGTATAGACCTCGTTGAAGGGAATCGGCGTGGGAATGGCGCCCATCAAGCGAAAGGTGTCGACAAAGATCTGCGTGGGCAGCACGCGCAGCTTCACCTTCTGAAGCGCCGCCAGCGAGGTCACCGGATGGCGGGTATAGACGCTGCGCGCGTTGAAGAAGGCGCCCCATCCGATCACGCGGCAACCGGTACGCTCGCGCAGCATGGCATCGAACCGCGCGGCCACGCCGCCATCCAGCGCGCGCGCCAGGTGCGTCCAGCCGTCGAACAGATAGCCCAGGTCAAGCAGTGCCAGCTCAGGCAATGCGGTGGCCCAGATCGAACTGCCGGTGACCATCATGTCGATCGAGCCCAGGCGCACCTGCTGCACCACATCGGCCTCCTTGCCCAACTGCCCGTTCGGAAAATAATCGACACGGATGCGCTCGCCCACCGCCGCGCGCAAGCATTCGCGGAAGCGCTCGAACCACAGGTATTGGGCCGAACTCTGGTCCACCGGCATGGCCGAGGAACAGCGCAGCACCACCGGCGCATCGGCGCCCATCGCAACGCGCGGCAGCGCGGAACCCGCGGCAAGCGCCAGCGAGGACTTCATGATCTTGCGGCGAAAAGCATTACACACGTCGTAAGACTCCATCATGAGCAGGGCCGGGCAACTTGGTATTAAGCGTTTCAGTAAAACGGTTTACTAAAACGATTCACGAGATCATAGGCGAGTGGGAGCCAAAAGCAAGCGCGGCGAACTGGCAGGGCAGCGGGCGGCGCACATCCGGGCGCCAGGCGCGGGGAGAGCATGCACGAACAAGAGAATTCAACAGCAAGACACGGAGTGATGCCGCCGGGATCCTCCTCTAAAGTTCGTTGCATCGACACGAACCACGAAAGGCCGCAGCATGAAAGCAAGCCAGGCAACGGCAACCCGCAGCGCGAATACCATTGAAGAGGCCACCCCGCGCGTAGAGACCCTGGAGACCCTGGACTGGGACGCCATCGCGCAGAACCTGGACCACCACGGCTACGCCGTCATGGCAAACCTGCTCGCCCCCAACGCGTGCGATACGCTCGCGGCCCTTTACCCCCTCGACACGCCCTTCCGCTCCCGCGTGGTAATGAGCCGCCACGGCTTCGGCCAAGGCGAATACAAGTATTTCAGCTACCCCCTGCCTGCCCTGATCGAAAGCCTGCGCGGCGCGCTATATCCCCACCTCGTCCCGATAGCCAACCGCTGGAACCAAGCCATGGCCATCGACACCCGCTACCCCGCCCGGCACGCCGATTTCCTGAAACGCTGCCACGCAGCCGGCCAGACACGCCCCACCCCGCTGATCCTCCAGTACGGCCCGGACGACTACAACTGCCTGCACCAGGACCTGTACGGCGAACACGTCTTCCCGATCCAGGCAGCCATCCTGCTCTCCGAGCCGGGCCAGGACTTTACCGGCGGCGAATTCGTGCTGACGGAACAGCGCCCGCGCATGCAGTCCCGCGCCGAGGTGGTGCCGCTGCGCAAGGGCGACGCGGTGGTGTTCGCGGTCAACCAGCGCCCGGTGCAAGGCACGCGCGGCAGCTACCGGGTCAAGCTGCGCCACGGCGTCAGCCGCCTGCGCTCGGGCCAGCGGCATACGGTGGGGATCATCTTCCATGATGCCCTGTAGGGGTAACGCGGAATCCACCCGCGGAATTTGACCGCAAGAGCCGGAGTGCGCAGCCCGCTCCACCGGCATACAGTGAACCCATGAAACGCCACCAGACACCCAGCACGAGGACCACCATGGAAATCCCGCTGACCTCCGCCGAACGCGACCCGCGCTGGGCACGCGTGCTCGCCCGCGACCCGGCTGCCGATGGCGATTTCGTCTATGCCGTGAAGACCACCGGCATCTACTGCCGGCCCGGCAGCCCGTCTCGCCTGCCGCGTCCGGAGAACGTGGAATTCTTCGACACGCCCGAGGCCGCCGAAGCGGCCGGCTACCGCCCGAGCCAGCGCGCGGCGGCAGATCAGGCTGCGGTTGCCGCGCAGCACGCCGCCCTCGTCGCCGGGGCCTGCCGGGCCATCGAACGCGCGGACAGTCCGCCCACGCTGGACACGCTCGCCGCGCAGTCCGGCCTGAGCCCCTATCACTTCCACCGTGTCTTCAGGGCGGTCACCGGCCTCACGCCGAAGGCCTACGCCGACGCGCACCGCGCGCGCAAGCTGCGCACGCAGCTCGGCCGCGGCGGCTCCGTCACCGAAGCCATCTACGACGCGGGCTTCAACTCCAACAGCCGCTTCTATGAGGCCTCGGACCAGATGCTTGGCATGACGGCAAGCCGGTACCGCGCGGGTGGCGCCAATACCGACATCCGCTTTGCCGTCGGAGAGTGCTCGCTCGGCTCGATCCTGGTCGCGCGCAGCGAGCGTGGCGTGTGCGCGATCCTGCTGGGCGACGACCCCGACGCGCTGGCGCGCGAGTTGCAGGACCAGTTTCCCAAGGCCAACCTGATTGGCGGCGATGCCGGCTTCGAGCAATGGATCGCGCGGGTGGTCGGCCTGATCGAAGCGCCGTCGCTGGGCCTGGACCTGCCGCTGGATGTCCGCGGCACGGCGTTCCAGGAGCGCGTGTGGCAAGCGCTGCGGGAAATTCCTGCCGGCACGACCGCCAGCTACGCCGAGATCGCCGCGCGCATCGGCGCACCCAAGGCCGTGCGCGCGGTGGCGCAGGCTTGCGGCGCCAACCATCTCGCCGTGGCGATTCCCTGCCATCGCGTGGTGCGCAGCGATGGCAACCTGTCCGGCTACCGCTGGGGCGTGGAGCGCAAGCGCGAGTTGCTCGAGCGGGAAGCGCAAGCGAAATTGTGAATAGCGCAGCCGCCTGCGGCGTACCCGCTAGCGAATCAGCGCGCCATGTCCGGCGGGCAGCCAGCCGTGCCCCCGGTACCAGGAGATGACATCGCGCACCGTTTCCTCGACCGGCCTGAATCCCAGGCCCAGCTCGCGCTCGCTCTTGGCGTGGCTGAAACGGGTCCGGTCCGCTTCACTCACCATCAGCCGCACGGTGGCCAGGCTGAGCAGGACCGGCTTGCCGCTCAGGCGCGCGTAGATCTCTTGTACGCCGGCGAGCGCATACAGCAGAGGCAGCGGTAGCGCGCGCGCCGGCGTTGGCACACCGGCGACGCGGCCGATCAGCGGAATCAGCTCGCGCATCGTCATATGCCGGCCCGCCGCGAGATAGCGCTCGCCACGCCGGCCGCGCTGCGCGGCGGCGATCTGCGCCAGCGCGACGTCGCGGGCATCGACCACGGAGAAACTCCCTGGAACCAGTCCCGGCAGCTTGGCCAGCACCGTGTCGAGCGCCACCTGGCCGGCGGAAGTCGGGCCGATATCGCCCGGCCCCCACATCCAGCCGGGCAGCACGAAGGTGGCGTGCATGTCAGGGGTTGCCTTGAGAAAGTCCTGTACCGCGCGGTCCGCCAGGATCTTGCTGCGATAGTAGTCGTCCGCCTCGGCGGGATCGCGATCGTTGGTCTCATCGATCACCGCGCCCGGCGCGCCGTTCAGCACGGCAATGGACGAGGTCTGCACGAAGCGCCGGACACCAGCGGCATAGGCTTGCCCGATCAGGGCGGCCGTGCCATCGACATTGATGCGCCTGAGCGTTTCCCAGTGGCTGCCGCCCTTGTAGTTGTCGCGGAAGAAGGCCGCGGTATGGAACACCACGTCGCAGCCGCGCAGGGCCGGCACGAAAGCGGGAACGTTCTCCATGTCGCCAACCACAAGTTCGACGCCGGCCAGGCCGGCGAATTGCTGCTGTCCTTTTTCCGGCGAACGGACGAGCGCCTTGACGGCCACGCCGCGGCCAAGCAGCGCGCGCACGAGGTTGTTGCCCAGCAAACCGGTGGCCCCGGTAACGAAAGCGGTATTCAAATTCATGGCAGCCCCTGCATTTCGACGTTCATTGCGAATTCAGATATCAATTGATATCCGTTATCATAGCAGTTGAATTCCCAACATCAATGGCTATCGCTATCACCACCCGCCACGCCAATGAACCAACCCACCCCACGAAAGCGGCTAAGCCGCGAGCAAAGCCAGGCGCAAACCCGCGAACGCCTGCTCGATGCAGCACGGCGGCTATTCGTGCAGCGCGGCTTCGGCGGCACGTCGATCCGGGATATCGCGGAGGAAGCTGGCTATTCGCAGGGTGCGTTCTACTCGAACTTTCCTGACAAGGAGGCGCTGCTGCTCGATCTGCTGCGCGGCCATATGGAAGCCGAGGCGCGGCAGCTTGCCATGGTGTTCGATACCGCGGAACGCCCGGGCGGCGAGGTGCTCGCGGGCCTGGATGCCTGGGCCGCGACGCTCAACGCGGAGACGGACTGGGCCATGCTCTCGATCGAGCTGCAAATGCACGCCAATCGCAGCCCGGCGTTCGCCGGCGCATATCGCACCGTCTGGGAAACGCACCGTGCGGAACTCGGCCGCCTGATCGAACGGCTGTTCCGGCACCTTGGCCGCATACCGCCGGCTGCACCGGAAGAGCTGGCCGCCAGCTTCATGGCGCTTGCGCATGGGCTTGCGCTGCAACGGACCACGACGCATCCCGACCCCACGGGCCGCATGCTCATGGTCTTCCTGCGCGGCCTGCTGGCCAGTGCCGGGGCCGCGGGCGACGCGCCCACCGCGCGTCGCCGTTAGTGGGCGCCCCGCGCCTCAGTCGTCGAAATCCCACATCCGGTGCAGGTCCAGCCGCAGCCGGCTGTCCGCTTCCAGCGCGTCGACCATGGCCACCCGTTCGGCCAGCGTGGTGTCGGCCAGCGCGCGCCGGATGATCAGAAGTTCGCTCAAGCCGGTTTCRCCCGCCTTGTAGGCCCGCCCGGTGCGCGCGGCGGCGCTGCGCTGCAGCGCCAGCGCCTCGGACTGGGCCATGGCCGCGGCCCGCTTGCCTTCCAGCCCGCGATACTGCACCTCGAACTCCGCACCGATCCGGCGCTCCACCGACAGGCGGCGGCGGGCCGCTGCCTCCGCGTCGGCGGCGGCCGCCACCGCCGACGCGCGCCGGTGCGCCGAGCCCAGCGGCATGGCGATGCTCACACCGGCAATCCGCTCCGCGCCGCCGCGCTCGACCGTGAAGAACACGCCCACGGTCGGGTCGGGCTTGCGCTCCAGGTCGGTGCGCCGGGCCTGCCGCTGCGCCTGCATCTCCTCGGACTGAGCAAGGCGGAACTCGTGGCTGTCCTCCACATAGCGGATGCGCAGCGCGTCGGCGGAATCGTCCGGCAAGGCCTGCAGGCGCACCTCCGCAGGCAGGCCGCCGGGCACGCCAAGCCCCGGAAAGCGCGCCCGCAGCTCGGCTTGCGCCGCTGCCTCGGCCGCCCGCGCGCTAGCCAGCGCGGCAGCCGTGCGGGAGCGCTCGGCCAGCAAGAGTTCGTGATCCATGCGCGCCGCATCGCCTGCCTGTACGCGCCGCGCGGTCACGCTCGCCAACTCCGCGGCCAGGCTGTCGTTGCCCTGCGCCGCGACCCTTGCCTGCTGCGCGCGCAGCGCCGCGAACCACAGCGACAGGATCTGCCGCGAGACCTCATGGCGCGCATCCATCACGGCGAGCTGGCCGGACTGCACGGTCGCATCGGCCAGCGCGCCATCGGCATCGGCCTTGCCCCATAACCGCAGCGGGCGCTCCAGCGCCAGTTGCCCTTCGGCATACCGCTCGGACGGCTCCCGCACCTGCCGGCCCTGCCCGATGGCGCGCACCACGGCCTCGGCGGTGCCGGCACGGATGCCGTCCGCGCGGGCCAGCACCGCGTCGCGGTGCGCTTCGGCCATCTGCACGTCGGGGGACTGGCCGACCGCCTCGCGCACGGCGGCTTCCGGAGGCAAGATGCCGGCTTCGGCCGGCCGGATCGCCTGCGCCCACGCGGTACTCGTCATGCCGCCGGTTGCGGCCATCAGGGAGACGGCCGTTGCCACGGCGAATGCCGAAGCGGCGGCAATCCCGCGCATTGCGCCCTTCGTTGCGCCCTTCGCGCTCCTGGTTGCGCTCTTCATTGCCCCTCTCCTTGTTCCATGCGGCCCTGGTTTTCCTCACGCGAACGCGCCACGCCGTAGCGCTCGAACAAGAGCGGTAACAGCAGCAAGGTCAGCGCGGTGGCACTCACCAGCCCGCCCGAGACGACGATGGCCAGCGGACGCTGGATCTCCGAGCCCGGCCCGGTCGCCAGCAGCAGCGGGATCATGCCCAGCGCGGTGATGCAGGCGGTCATCAGCACCGGCCGCAAGCGGTCGCGCACGCCAGTGCGCACTGCCTCCGCCACTGGCCGCCCCTCCTCCAGCAAGGTGTTGAAATGCGAGACCAGCACCACACCGTTGAGCACGGCAATGCCAAGCAGCGCGATAAAGCCCACCGAGGCAGGCACCGAGAGGTATTCGCCCGCCACCCGCAGCGCGGCGATGCCGCCCACCAGCGCGAACGGGATATTGGCAATCACCAGCGCCGCCTGCCGGATCGAGCGGAAGGTCAGCATCAGCAGCAGGAAGATGGCGCCCAGCGCGAGCGGCACCACCAGCGCAAGACGCGCGGCGGCGCGCTGCTGGTTCTCGAACTGCCCGCCCCAAACCACGCGCAGCCCCTTGGGCAGCCCGGCCAGGCCAGCCACGGCGGCTTGCGCCTCCTGCACGAAGCCGGTCAGGTCGCGCCCTTCCACGCTGACCTGGATCACCGCGAAGCGTCCGCCGTCTTCATGGTTGATCCGCACCGGCCCTTCCACGCGCCGCACCTGCGCCAACGAGGTGAGCGGCCAGGGCGTGCCATCCGGTGCCGTCACCTGCAGGCTGGTGAACATCTCCGGCGTCTGCCGCAGGCTTTCGCCGCCCCGCAGGATCAGCGGCGTGCGCACGGTGCCCTCCGGCACGATGCCAATGCGCTCGCCTTCCACCTGCGCGCGCAGCAACGCCTGCAGCGCGTCGCCGGAAAGCCCCGCGCGACCGACGGCCGCGCGGTCCAGCGCGAGCGTGAGGTACTGCACGCCCTCGTTGCTGGGCGCGATGACTTCCGCCGCGCCGGCGATCTTGCGCACGCGCGCTGCGATGGCCTGCGCGGCCGTGTCGATGGCGCCGAGATCGTTGCCGAACACCTTGATCGCCACGTCGCCGCGCGTGCCGGTCAGCATTTCCGACACGCGCATCTCGATGGGTTGGGTGAAGCCGTACACCACGCCCGGGAAGCGTTCCATGACGTGGCGGATGGCGGTGGCGATATCTTCCTTGCTGCCGCGCCACTGGTCCTTTGGCTTTAGCACCAGGAAAGTGTCGGTCTCGTTCAGCCCCATCGGGTCCAGGCCAAGGTCGTCCGAGCCGGAGCGCGCCACGATCGAGCGGATCTCCGGCACCTCGGCCAGCAGCGCCTGCTGCACCCGCAGGTCCAGGTCCACCGAAGTGGCCAGCGAGACCGACGGCGCCTTTTGCAACTGCACGATCAGGTCGCCCTCGTCCATGGTGGGCATGAAGGTTTTGCCCACCGACAGGTAGAGCGCCACCGCCAGGGCCAGCGCCGCGCCCGCCGCGGCAAAGACGATGCGGCGATGCTGCGCGCTCCAGTCCTGCAGCCGGGCAAACCCGCTCGCCACCTTGCGCATCAGGTACGGCGCCTCGTCGGCATGCGCGCGCAGCAGCATCGATGCCAGCGCAGGCACCACGGTGAACGCGATCACCACCGACGACGCCAGCGCCAGCACGATGGTCAGCGCCACCGGCCCGAACAGCTTGCCCTCCAGGCCCTGCAGCGACAACAGCGGCAGGAATACGATGGCGATGATCGACACACCGGCCAGCATCGGCGGCGCCACGCTGGCAACGGCATGGCGGATCACCGCGCCACGCAGCGACGGATCGCTCTTGTGGCCGTGCGCCCGCGCCAGGGCGGACTCGATGTTCTCCACCACCACCACCGCCGCGTCCACCAGCATGCCAAGCGCAATCGCCAGGCCGCCGAGGCTCATCAGGTTGGCGCTCAGGCCCACGTAGCGCATCAGCAGGAAGGTTGCCAGCATCGACAGCGGCAGGGTGGCCGCCACCACCAGCGCCGCGCGCAGGCCGCCGAGAAACAGGTACAGCGTCACCACCACCAGCAGGCTGGCTTCAATCAGCGCGCGCACCACGGTATTGGCGGCACGGGTGACCAGTTCGCCGCGGTTGTAGAACACGTGCGTGGACATGCCCTTGGGCAGCTGGGGCGCCAGCTCGTCCAGCCTGGCCTGCACGGCGGTGACCAGCTGGCGGGCATCGGCGCCGCGCAAGCCCAGCACCAGCCCCTCGACCGCTTCGCCACGGCCGTCCTTGCTGACCGCGCCGTTGCGCGTGGCCACGCCGAGCCTGACGGTGGCCACATCGCCCACCGTCACCAGCGGCATGCCATTGCGCGCGCCGGGCGCATCGATGACGATCTGCCGCAAGTCTTCCACGCCGCGCACGCCGCCTTCCACGCGCACCACCCAGTTCTCGTCGCCCTGCTCCACCCGGCCCGCGCCATCGTTGCGGTTGTTGGCGTCGAGCGCCTGGCGCAGTTGCTCCAGCGTGACCGCGCGGGCGCGCAGCCGCGCCGGGTCGGGGATGACTTCGTAGCTGCGCACCGCGCCGCCCAGCGCGTTGACGTCGGCCACGCCAGGCACCGTCCGCAAGGCCGGGCGGATCACCCAGTCGAGCACGCGGCGCCGCTCGGCGAGCGAGAAGCCATCGCCTTCCACTGTGAACATGAACATCTCGCCCAGCGGCGTGGTGATCGGCGCCAGCCCGCCGATGGCGTTGGGCGGCAAATCGCGCATCAGTCCGGACAGCCGCTCGGACACCTGCTGGCGGGCCCAGTAACTGTCCACGCCCTCCTCGAAATCGACCGTCACGTCGCTGATGCCGTACTTCGATACCGAGCGGACGATGGTCTTGTGCGGAATGCCAAGCAGTTCCTGCTCGACCGGCGTGGAGACGCGCTGCTCCACTTCCTCCGGCGTCATGCCGGGAATCTTCAGGATGACCTTGACCTGGGTGGGCGAGATGTCCGGGAAGGCATCGATGGGCAACTTCAGGTATGCCCACGCGCCGGCCACCGCCAGCACGCAGGCGGCAATCAGCACCAGCGCCCGCTGGCGCAGGGAGAATTCAATCAGGCCGGCGAGCATCACTGACCTCCCGCCAGCATGCCCTTGAGCGCGCCCACGCCGCCGACCGCAACCCGCGTGCCGGCCGGCAGCGCGGCCCGCACGGTCGCCGCGGCATCGTCCACGGCCTCGACCACCACGGTCTGGTAGCGCACGCCGGCCTTGTTCGCCACGAACACGCCGGGTGTGCCGCGCCAGTACGTCAGCGCGGCAGCCGGTACCCGCGCGCGGCCCGCGCCGGTGGCGTCGGGCGCGCTACGCAAGTGCACGATCACATTCACGCTTTCGCCGGCCTGCAGGCTGCCGCGTTGGTCCAGCGCCGCGCGCACGCGCACGGCGGCGGTGCCGTCGCTCGCCGGCACCACGCCGGCCACCTTGCCGGTGGCGCCGCGCTGGCGCACTTCCACGCGCTCGCCGCCAGTGGGGGCCGGCATGTCGCGGCCGACCAGCAGGTCAAGCTCCAGCGCGGTGGGATCGACGATGCGGAACAACGGCGCCGCGCCGTCCACGCGCGTGCCGGGCACCGCGTTCACCTCGGCGATCAGCCCGGCGCGGCCGGCCACCAGTTGGGGTTCGCCAGAGCCACTGGCGAACACGATGCCCGCGGCGCCCATCTCGGCCTCGCGGGCGCGCACCATTGCCGCCGCCTCTGCGGCGCGCGCCTGCGTGGCTTGCCAGCGGCTGCCGGGGATGATGCCGTCTTCATGCAAGCTGCGGTCCCGCGCCAGCGCGAGCCGCGCCAGGTTGGCCTGCGAGCGCGCTTCGGCCAGCGCACGCCCCGCCTCGAACAACTGCGGGCTGGCAAAGGTGGCAAGCGCCTGGCCGGCACGCACCGGCTGGCCGATCGCCACCAGCACGCGCGCGACCATGCCGGGATAAGGCGCGGCCACCACGTACTGCGCATCGGGCTTGAGCACCACGCGCCCGCTGGCGCCAATCTCAACCTGCGCGGCACTGGCGACCGGCTCGAACCGCACGCCGAGCGCGCGGGCCTGGGCATCGGACAAGGCCAGCGCCTGCGCGCGCGCCATGCCGACGGGAAACAGCGCTGACGCAAGCAATGCGCCAACGAACAACATGCGACGGGAAAACATGCCTGACTCCAAAGCAGGATGGAAGCGCCCGGCGCGCCTTGACCGGTCCCGGTCAGGCGCGCGAGCGTGCACCGCCGGCGTGGCCGGCGGGGGAATCAGGAGGCGAAGGGAGGAGCGTGCGCCGGAGGCGGCCTGCTATCGCCGCCACGCCATCGGGGCGGCGTGCGTTCGCGCCAGGGCAGGCGCCGGGGTGCCGGCAAGGGCAGCGCCGCAAACAGCAGGAACGCGAAGACCACGCCGACGAGCACATCGGCGGCCTGTACGTGGAGGGTAAAGGCAATGGGGCCGATGGCGGTCTGTACATCGACCTCCAGCGGCTCGACCGCGACCAGCGCGCTGCCATCGTGGGCAGCGGAAGCGTTGGGCGAAGCGGAAGGAGAATAGGAATTAACCGCACCTTGCAGCGCCGTGTGCACATGCAGGCCATGGAGTTTCGGGGTTCCGAGATGGCCGTGCAGAAGCGGGGTCAGGAGCTGCATTGCGAACAGCAACAGCAGCAGGACTCCCCGGAAGAAGGAGGGGCGGTCTGCGCGAAACATGGCGCGATTGTAACCGAGTTCGAGGCGGTGGCTAGTGCTCATGGCATCTGCGCTGGCCGAGGATCAGCGCTCGACACTGCCCGGCTTCTCGAAGCGCAAAGGCTGCGCATCGGGCGCTCGGCACCGCCCACCGCCAAGCCCGTTCACTTCACCGCGCCCACGGTAAAGCCCGCGACAAAGCGGTCGACGAACAGGTTGTAGAGCACCGCCACCGGCACGCTGACGACCAGGCAGGCGCCCATCAGGGAGCCCCAGAAATAGACGTCCCCGCRCACCAGGAAGGTCGGCACGCCAACGCTGACGGTGTACTGCGACGAACTGGTGATAAAGGTGAGGGCATAGACGAATTCCTGCATCACCAGCGTCAGCGTGAATATGACCACCGTCAGGATGCCGGCCGACGACAGCGGCACCACCACCTTCAGGAAGGCGCCGAAGCGGCTCAGCCCGTCCATCATCGCCGCCTCTTCGATATCGCGCGGCACCGCCTTGAAGAAACCCATCATCAGCCAGGTGCAGAACGGCACCGTGAAACTCGGGTACACCAGCACCAGCGACCACAGCGAATCCTGCAGTCCGAGCGCGCCGATGATGCGGGAGAAGGGAATGAACAGGATGGTGGGCGGGATCAGGTAAGTCAGGAAGATGGCGATCGCCAGTTGCCGTCCGCGGCTGCCTGCCAGCCGGGCCAGGCTGTAGCCGGCGGGCACCGCCAGCAGCAGGGTGATGGCCACCACCATCGCGCCCACCAGCAGCGTATTGGCGATCCAGCGCAGGTACTGGGTCTCCAGGAACAGCACGCGCAGGTTGTCCAGGGTGGGCGGCTGGTTGAACAGGAAGGGGTTGTTGGCGGTGTTGATCAGGTCGTGGACATCCTTGAAGGTGGTGATCAGCATCCAGTAGAAGGGAAAAGCACAGAACCCCGCGAAGACGGCAAGGATGGCGACATGGCCGAAGCGTGCGCCCCAGCGCGCGCCACGGTGCTGCCAGCGATTTGCATCGGCACGCATGTCAGGCTACCTCCGCGCGGTTGGCGACGGTCAGCAGCAGGGCCACCACCGCTACCAGCAGCGGGAACAGGAACAGCGAAATCGCCGCGCCCTCGGCCAGGTCGCCGCCCTGGATGCCGGTGAAAAATGCCAGGCTGGCCAGCACCTGCGTGGTGTCGTAAGGCCCGCCACGCGTCAGCACGAAGATGATGATCATGTCGGTGAGCGTAAACACGATGCCGAACAGAAGCGCCACCAGCATGATCGGCATCACCAGCGGGATATTGATGCGGAACAGGTGGCGCCAGAAACCGGCGCCATCCATGGCGGCGGCGTCGTGGATATCCTGCGGGATGCCATGCAGGCCGGCCAGGATGATGACCGTGGCCAGYGGCAGCAGGCGCCAGACATCCACCAGGATCACCGACGCCATCGCCAGGTCCGGCTGGCCCAGCCAGACCGGCCAGGTATTCGGGCCGAGCAGGCCGAGCGCGCGCAGCGTCCAGTTGATGATGCTGTAGACCGGATCGAAGATCCACAGCCAGCCGATCGAACCCAGCGAGATCGGCGCCACCCACGGCAGCAGGATCAGCAGCCGCACCAGCCATTTGCCGCGAAAGTCGCGCAGCAGTGCCAACGCCAGGATCTTGGCCAGAATCACCACCAGCGCCTGGGACACCAGCGTGAACACAAGCGCATTGCCGAGCGAGCGCCAGAAGGTGGGGGTCTGCACGATGCGCCGGAAATTCTCCAGGCCAACGAAATGCATGGCGCGGCTGCCCACGGTGATGTCGGACAGGCTGTAGTAGATCGACAGCAGGAAGGGAAAGCCGAGCAGCAGCGCGATGTAGATGAGTGCCGGCGCCAGCATCAGGGCGCCGAGCCAGCGCTCGCCCTCCAGCACATGCCAGCCGCCGGCCTGTGGCGCAAGCGCGGCGGAAGACCGGGCGCTCATGCGGGCCTCCCTGACGGCGCCGCGCTCACGCTGGCGCCGGAACGCGGATCAAAGCGCCTCAGGTCGGCATGCCGCACCACGAACGGGTAGCGCGCACCGGTCTCCAGCGGGAAGGTGACCGTGCAGGGAATCCGCGAGATGACCTTGGCGGGCGGCAGCGGTGGCTCCAGCAAGCCGTACACCAGCCGGTCGGAACCGAGGTTTTCGATGCGGGTGACATGGAACGGAAAGGGTTCCAGCATTTCATCGTCGCCGTAGACACCGCGCGGCAGGAAGTGCTCCGGCCGGAAGCCCGTCACCACCGCATCCGTATCGACCAGGTTCATCGGCGGCGAGCCGATGAACCTGGCCACGAACGTATCGGCCGGGTGCTCGTACACTTGCTGCGGCGTGCCGATCTGGTGCACGCGGCCGTGGTCGAGGATGGCGACCCGGTCGCCCAGCGCCAGCGCCTCGATCTGGTCGTGCGTCACGTAGATCGTGGTGGCCGCCAGGCGCCGCTGCAACTGCTGCAATTCCTCGCGCGCGGAAGTCCTGAGCTTGGCGTCCAGATTGGAGAGCGGCTCGTCCAGCAGGAAGGCCACCGGATCGCGCACCACCGCGCGCGCCAGCGCCACCCGCTGGCGCTCGCCGCCGGAGAGCTGGCGCGGCTTTCGCGCCAGCAGGTGGCCGATGCCGAACAGCGCCGCGGCCCAGTTCACCTTGCGCGCGATCGCCTCGCGCGGCATGCGCTGCGCCTGCAGCGGGAAGGCGATGTTGCCGGCCACGCTCAGGTGCGGATAGAGCGCGTAGCTCTGGAACACCATTGCCATGTTGTGCGCGCGCGGCGGCAGCCCGGTGACGACACGGCCGCCCACCAGGATGTCGCCGGAGGTGGGCGCTTCCAACCCGGCGATCAGGCGCAGCAAGGTGGTCTTGCCCGAGCCAGACGGGCCCAGCAGCACCAGGAACTCGGCCTCGCGCACGGCAAGGCTGATGCCGTCGACGGCGTTGCCGCCGTCGAAGCGCTTGGTGAGCGAGCGGGTCTCCACCGTGGCCATGGCTCATCGGCCCACGCCCGTCCCGACACCGCCGGCCCGGCGGGGGCGGCGGCTCATACCAGCCCTTTTTCCCGCCACTTGGCGAAGATCCGCTTGCAGGTCGCATCCGCGGCGCGGATGGCATTCTCCGGCGTTTCGTCGCCAGTGGCGGCCTTGGCGAACATGGTGTTGAGCACCCATGTATTGAAGATCTCGTCGGTGGCCGCGTTGGCATAGCCAGGGAAGCCGACGTTGGTGGCCTGATTCCTCAGGCTGCCCAGTACTTTGTACTTGTCGCGCGGCCTGGCCTTGGGGTCGTCGGCGATCAGCTTCTGCAGGTCCGGCACCGTGCCCGGGAAGCACGGGAAGTTGTAGAACTCGCTACCAAGGAAGCCCTCGCGGAAGTGGTCGATATAGTCCACCAGGAACTTCCTGGCGCCCGCAATGTTCTCGGCGAACTTCCAGATCACGTAGCAATCCATCACATGCTCCAGGCCGATGCGCCGCACCGGCCCTTGCAAGGCCTGCGTGAGCCAGATGTCCGACGTGACCGGCAGGTTCTTGTTCTCGCCTTCGCGGGTGATGGAAATCGCGTTCAGGCAAAGCGAGATCTTGCCTGCGAGCATGGCTCGGTTATTGGACGACGGGTCCCACGCCAAGACCTCCGCCGTCATGGTTTCCTGGTACAGCGCCTTGACGAACTTGACTGCCTCCAGCGTATTCTTCGAGTTCAGCACCACGGTATGGCGCTCATCCTGCACCGAGCCGCCGAATGCATAGAGGATGGCCCGCATCGCCATCGCGGTGTCGAGTTCCGCGGACAAGCCAATGCCGACCGGAATATTGCGTTTCTGCTTGATCTTCCTGCCCGCTGCAAGGACATCCAGCCAGTTATCGGGCGCGGCCATGCCAACGTCGTCCCAAAGGTCCTTGCGATAGTTGATCGGGTCCGGCACGAAGCTGTCGGAAAAGCCGAAGTACTTCTTCGTCTTCGGGTTATACGTACTCTTGATCGCCAGCTCGACCGGCCTGCCATGCTTGCGCTGGCATTCCTCGTAGATCTCGCGGTGATCGATGACCTGCTCCTCGTACACCGGGGGCGGCGACAGGAACATGAACAGGTCGTGCCCTTTTTGCGCGGAAACCTCGGCCGCGGCCCGCGTGGCCAACGCGGGGATTCCCACGTGATCGACGATGACCTCGGTATCGTTGCGCTGGCCCCATTCCTTCACGTAGGTGTTGTCGAACCACTTGTCGTAGCCCGGTACGAAATGGTTCCACTGGAGGATCTTCAAGGTGTGTTTGGCCGCCCGCGCCCGACGTGGCAGCACAAAGGGGCCAAGGCCCGCAGCGAGCGCGGTTGCCCCGGCGGCCTGAATCAGGCGGCGCCGCCGCGCGTTGTGGCCGATAAGGGTGCCGGTGGATCCGTGCCGGCGCGAATAGACGATTCGATCGATAGGTGCAATCCGCGTGTCTTCGTTCATGGCCGCCTCCGCAAGCAAGCCGTTAGCCGGCATGCGCGCCGATCGCGGTGGCATGCGCAACCTGACTTAAGAATAGGAGTTGGCGAACCCAAGGAAAAGAGACAAAGGCTTGATTTCATTGGGTTTAGTATCCAGATTCAAGGACTGGCCGGGTCTCTGCCGCATAGCAGCATCGGTAGCCCGCGCCGGCCGCCACTTGCGCAGCGCAGCACAAAACACGCGCATCGCAAACCGGTATTCCTCCGGCTTTCGCCATACCATGGAGGCTGGCGCCAGCCACGCCGCCCAACAACCTAGCCAGGGGCTTCCCATGCGCGACCGCTATCTTTCCCACCTCCGCGATACGCTGGACACCATCCGAGCCGACGGCTTTCACAAAGCCGAACGCGTCATTGCCAGTCCGCAGGCAGCCGACATCCGGCTCGCGGGCGGCGAGCATGTGCTGAACTTCTGCGCCAACAACTACCTGGGCCTGGCCGACGATCGCCGCCTGATCGACGCGGCGCGGCGCGGCCTGGAGCAGGATGGCTTCGGCATGGCGTCGGTGCGCTTCATCTGCGGCACGCAGTCGGTCCACAAAACGCTGGAGGCGGTGCTCGCCAAATTCCTTCACACCGGCGACAGCATCCTGTACTCCAGCTGCTTCGATGCCAACGGCGGGCTGTTCGAGACGCTGCTCGATGACCAGGATGCGGTGATCAGCGACGAACTGAACCATGCCAGCATCATCGACGGCGTGCGACTGTGCAAGGCAAAGCGCTACCGCTACCGCAACAACGATATGGGCGACCTGGAGGCGCGGCTGCGCGAGGCCCATGCCGCCGGCGCGCGCTTCAAGCTGATCGCCACCGACGGCGTGTTCTCGATGGACGGGATCATTGCCGATCTCAAATCCATCTGCGACCTGGCGGACCGCTACGGCGCGCTGGTGATGGTGGATGACTCGCACGCAGTAGGCTTTGTCGGCGAGCACGGGCGCGGCACGCCGGAGCTATGCGGCGTGGAGGGCCGCGTGGACATCATCACCGGTACGCTGGGCAAGGCGCTGGGCGGGGCCTCCGGCGGCTACGTGGCCGCGCACCGGGAAATCGTGGAATTGCTGAGGCAGCGCTCGCGCCCGTATCTCTTTTCCAACTCGCTGGCGCCGAGCATCTGCGCCGCCACGCTGAAGGTGCTGGACCTGCTGGCCAGCGAGGAAGGCGCCGCGCTGCGCGCCCGCGTGCGCGAGAACGGCGAGCATTTTCGCCGCGAGATGACGGCGCTGGGCTTTACGCTGGTGCCTGGCGAGCATCCCATCATCCCGGTGATGCTGGGCGATGCCGCGCTGGCCTCCGGCATGGCGGACGCGTTGCTGGCGGAGCATGTGTATGTGGTCGGGTTCTCCTTCCCGGTGGTGCCCAAGGGCCGGGCGCGGATCCGCACGCAGATGAGTGCCGCGCACACGGCGGAGCAGATCGAGCGGGCCGTTGCCGCGTTTGCAAAGGTCGGCCGCAAGTTCGGCGCCATCGCCTAAGCTTCGTGCAGGAGGCTCCCCATGAAAGCCCTCGCCAAACTTGAACGCGCGCCCGGCCTGACCATGACCGAGGTGCCCGAGCCGGAAGTCGGCCACAACGATGTGATGATCCGCATCCGCCAGACCGCCATCTGCGGCACCGACATCCACATCTGGAAATGGGACGAGTGGGCGCAGAACACCATCCCCGTGCCGATGCAGGTCGGGCATGAGTACGTCGGCGAGATCGTCGCCATCGGGCAGGAGGTACGCGGGCTGGAAATCGGCGACCGCGTGTCCGGCGAAGGGCACATCACCTGCGGCTTTTGCCGCAACTGCCGCGCCGGGCGCCGCCACCTGTGCCGCAATTCGGTGGGCGTGGGCGTGAACCGGCCCGGCGCGTTCGCCGAGTACCTGGTGATTCCGGCCTTTAACGCCTTCCGCATTCCCGACGACATCCCGGACGAGATCGCCGCCATCTTCGATCCTTTCGGCAACGCCACTCATACCGCGCTGTCTTTCAACCTGGTGGGCGAGGACGTGCTGATCACCGGCGCCGGCCCCATCGGCATCATGGCCGCCGCCATCGCGCGCCATGTGGGCGCGCGCAATGTGGTGATCACTGACGTCAACGACTACCGTCTCGCGCTGGCGCGCAGGATGGGCGCCAACCGCGTCGTCAACGTGCAGCACGAGAATCTGAAAGACGTGGCCGCCGAGCTGCATATGACGGAAGGCTTCGATGTGGGCATGGAGATGTCCGGCGTGCCGACCGCCTTCGCCACCATGCTCGAGCACATGAACCACGGCGGCAAGATCGCCATGCTCGGCATTCCGCCGTCGAAGATGGCGATCGACTGGAACCAGGTGATTTTCAAGGGGCTGGAGATCAAGGGGATTTACGGCCGCGAGATGTTCGAGACCTGGTACAAGATGGTCGCCATGCTGCAAAGCGGCCTCGACCTGACGCCCATGATCACCCATCGCTACAGCGTCGGCGACTTCGAAGCCGGTTTTGCCGCCATGCTGTCGGGCAATAGCGGCAAGGTGGTGCTGGACTGGACGGGATCGAGTCAGACGGCCACCGTTCCCGCCTAGAAGAGCGAGAGCGAATGCGCATGCCGGCCCTGTCGGCACCCCCGCTCAAGCGCCGCTAGCGATACACCAGCACTGGGATATTGCTGTGCGTCAGCACCTTGTTGGTCTCGCTGCCGATCAGCACGCCCTGCACGCCGCGGCGCCCGTGCGAGGCCATCACGATCAGGTCGCAGCCCTTGTCCTGGGCAGCCTGGATGATCGCCTGATACGGGTGGTCCTGCATCACGCCAAGGGTCTCGCAAGACACGCCCGCCGCCTCGGCTTCGGCGGCCAGGGTCTTCAAATAGTCCGCCACGTTGCTGGTGGCCTCCCGCTCGAACCGCGCACGGGTATTGGCCAGCATCTCCACCTGGTACGTATAGACATGGAAATCCGGGATCACACGGATCAGAGTGACCCGAGCTCGCGCCTCGCGGGCAAACACCAGCGCCTTCCTGAAAGCGGATTCGGACAGTGGCGAGCCGTCGACGGGTAGCAGCAGATGCTGGAACATGGCTTCCTCCTTGCACGCGAGGGGCGGAGGCCACCGGGTAGATTCCTCCTCGCCCATCGCTCGGGGTTGAGGATTACCTCACTCCAAGTATAGGTGTCGCGGTGCCGCGCACACACCGCCCTCTTCATCCAGCCGCGATTTGCCGGTAAGATCCAGCACCGGTTCCGCGCCAGTGCGCGGCACCAAGCGTTTACCCGAGGCCGGGCAGCCACACAATGGCAGCCCGGCCTTGTCAAGACGGCAGCCGCCCGGCCACCGTCGCCACTGCACCGCCTTGCCACCCAATGCGGCGCACCAGGAAAGCGAAGCTACCCCTTTGCATTCCCAATCTTCATGGAGAAGACGCTTTGACTGAACGCACCACCCCAGAGGCCGCCGGCCGCCTGTTCGGCACCGGCGAAGGCCCGACCCACGAGCGCGTCACGCTCGCCACCGACCCCGAATCCGGCCTGCAGGCCATCATCGCCATCTACAGCACCAGCCTTGGCCCCGCTTTCGGCGGCTGCCGCTACTGGACTTATCCCGCCGAGAGCGATGCCCTGACCGACGCCCTGCGCCTGTCGCAAGGCATGGCCTACAAGAACGCGCTCGCCGACCTGCCCTTCGGCGGCGGCAAGGCCGTCATCCTGCGCACCCCGGCGCAGCATGACCGCGCTCAGCTCTTCCGCGCCTTCGGCCGGCTGGTCGAATCGCTGGACGGCAGCTACATCACTGCCGAGGACGTCGGCACCACGGTGGAAGACATGGTCGCCGCCCGCACGCAGACCCGCTACATCAGCGGCATGCCGCGCGAAGGCACTTTCGGCGGCAACCCCTCGCCCAAGACCGCCTATGGCGTGTTCGTCGGCATCGAAGCCGCCGTGCGCTATGTGCTCGACCGCAACACCCTGCAAGGCGTGACCGTTGCCGTGCAAGGGCTTGGCTCGGTCGGCTGGGACCTGTGCCGCCGGCTGCATGAAGCCGGCGCCAGACTGATCGTGGCCGACATCAACGGCGCCAGGGCGGAGCAAGCGCGCGAGCAGTTTGGCGCGCATGCCGTGCCGACAACCGCCATCACCAGCGTCGCCGCCGATGTTTTCGCGCCCTGCGCGCTCGGTGCCGTGATCACCCCGGCGGTTGCCGAGCAGTGCCAGTTCAAGATCATCGCAGGCGGCGCCAACAACCAGTTGGCCTCGCTGGATGAAGGCGACACCCTGCAGCGCCGCGGCATCTTCTATGCGCCCGATTTCCTGATCAATGCCGGCGGCATCATCAGTTGCGCCCGCGAGTATCTCGGCGGCGCCGATGAAGCCGCGGTGCTGGCCGAGGTGGCCCATATCCGCGAGCGCGTGTTCGAGCTGGCACAGCGCGTGGAGAAGACCGGCCTGGCGCCCGCGCGCGAGGCGGTCAGCTGGGCGCAGGAGAAGCTCGCACGGGGCGTACGCTAGCCTCGCCGTTGCGAGAGTCCGCGCCGGCAGCGGGAGCCGGCGCGGCATCACGGGTCCGGCTCGCGCCGATCGCATGATCAGGCGCGAGGAAAGCTCTCTCTATTTACAAATCGATCGGCTATTCGACCGGCTAATCAATCGTCACCACGATAGCCACCCGCCGATTCTCCGCGCGGCCGGCCGCCGTGCGGTTGTCCGCCACCGGCTTGCTCTTGCCCAGCCCTCGTACCTCGATCTTCTCAGGCAGGAATCCCGCCGTGGCGAACACATTGGCCACCGCCTCCGCACGCCGCACCGACAGTTGCTGGTTATAGTCGGCCGAGCCTGAATCGTCCGTATGGCCATCCAGCCTGACCTGATCGATGCCCGCGCCCGTCAGCGCCAGCCCTATCCGTTGCACGGTCGCTTGCTGGTCGCCGCTGATGACATCCTCGTTCAAGCCGAAGAGAACCTTCTCCGACAAGCCCAGTTCCCAGCCGTTTTCGGTCAGTTTGAAACCCTGCTGCTGCAGCGCGTCGACTTGCGTGGCGGTGAGTGTGGAGACAGGCACGGTCTGGCAGGCGCCCAGGGCAAGCGTCATGGCGATCAGGGCGGCAGCCATGCCCCAGCCTCCGATGCCTCGCAAGTTCGATAACACGATGGATACTCCTGTTTCCGCATCGGCTTCCGCTTCCGCTTCGGTTTTCTTCTTCTATGCCTGTTCGGCTTGCACCGTGACCAGGCGCGGTTCCGCGCTTTGCCAGCGCCCCCCCGATCTGCGCTTGGCCTGATACATGGCTTCGTCCGCGGTCCGCAGCAAGGCGGCGGCCGTTTGCGCGTGCACGGGAAACACGGACAGGCCGATGCTCAGCGACGCGTCGATGCGGGTTCCGCTCGACAGTTGAACCGGATCCCGCATGCGAATCAGGATATGCTCCGCGACCTGGATGATGTCGGCCGGCTTGCGCAGCGCCGTCACCAGCACGGCGAACTCGTCCCCGCCCAGCCGCGCGACCACGTCGCCCTCGCGCACGCAGGAGCGGATGCGCTGCGCAATGTCGAACAGCACTTCGTCCCCCGCGGCGTGGCCGAAGCTGTCATTGATCTCCTTGAACGCGTCGCTATCCAGGTAGAGCACGCCCGCATGCGTCTTCGTGGCGGTGGCAAGGCGCACGGTGCGCTGCAATGCGTCTTCGAATGCCGCCCGGTTGAGCAGGCCGGTCAGGCTATCGTGGCTGGCGCGGTGTGCCAGCGAGCGGTTCTCGTGCTGGAGCTGGTTCTGCCAGGTCTCAAGCTCGTCGAGCAGGCCGTTGAAGTCCTCGCCGAGCGCGTTGAGTTCGGCAATATGGGCCGGGGGCGTACGCCGGTCGAAGGCACGCTCCGAACGCACCGCGTGGGCTACGTGCATCAGGTTGCGCACCGGCTCGATGATGTGGACCAGCATGCGGCTCGACAGATAGTGCGCGCTGACCGCGGTGAGCAGCAGGCAAGCCAGCAAGCCGAGCAGGCCGCTCAGCACGAAGCGCAGCAGGTTGGCGGGATCGCCGGTCAGCCGAACGGTGCCAACCGGCTGCGTTTCATGCAGGATCACCTGTTCCACCGGGCCCAGCGCCATCAGGCGGCTCGCCAGGCGCTGCAGGCCGGAGAACCGCGCGCCTTCCGGGCGCTGCCATTCGGCCAGCAGCCGGTTGTCCCTGTCATAGACGCTGGCCTCGGCCACCTCCGCCGCGGCGATCGCCACCAGTGCCTCGCTAGCGGCCGCCTGGTCGCGGAACACCACCGGCGCCTCCAGCGTATAGGCGACGGAGCGGGCCACCAGGTGCAGGTTGTGGTCGGCATACACGCGCAGCGCCGCCAGTCCGAGCGCGGTCAGCGAGATGCCGGCGGTGCAGACCGCGATCAGCGCCACGCCGAAGTGGATGCGGCGCAGCGTGTTGTACAGCGTCGGGCGCGATACCGCTGCGTCGGGCCGGGATGGCATGGTCATGACGGCGGCCCCCGGCGGCGGCCGAGCTGCAGCACGCCCGGATGGATGTGAATCCCGCTACGGGCAACGGAATCCAGGTTGACGCGGAAGGTAACGCGGCCATCGGCGACGTTGAGGCAGAACATGCTGCCGACCTCGCACTCGAAGTCTTCCTCCGTGATGACGAGGACGGGGCGCCCGCTCAGCTCCGTTGCCACCTTCTTGCGCCTGACATCCGTCATGACGCCCAGATAGACGGAATCGCAGCCCGTGGTCATCCCGGCATCCAGGAGTTCGATGCGCCTGGCTTGCACGGAGCGCCCGGTCGCCAGGATCCCGCCTTCCGAGAGTTTGGCGGCGTAGCGGGCGGATCCGTCTATGCAAAGGCGCAAGACGTCTCGCTCCGAGGGCCAGCGGGCATAGCCGAGCAGGCTGAATACCACCCGTGCCACCGCCTCGGAACGTTGCGGGGCCGTGTCCGCAGCGGTCCCCTGCGACTGCACGCACAGGCTGGCGGCAAGCAGGGCCAGCAGGAAACGAGAGGGAGAGAAGCGCCTCCGGCCGGTACAGGGACTGGCCGGGGCGGTAGCCATTTCAAGAGGCAAGAGTTCGGGCCTACCAGGTTGTACTTGTTGGGCACATCGAATCACACTGCAGGCGATACGATCTGACTTGGCCAGCGTCGATACTCAGGGATTCCTGCCCGATGCGGATGCAATCACGGGACAACCTTGCCAGCCCAAACCCTATAACGGCGTTCCCGGATTGATATTTACCTTTATTTTGGCTGTCGAGCGGATGCCGCTCCCTTTGGCCAGGAACCACGGGAAACGAGACGGGATTGTTTGCGGCACGACAGGAACTGGCAGGCGGAAGCAGGCCCGGGACCAAAGCCCCGGCGTTCGATATCCGAATGCCTGTCAATGAAAGCGCTGCCGAGACAACAATTCAGCGTAGCCGTATTCCTGACATGCACAGGGCCTTGTGAAACATGAACCGGGACAGCCGACCGTTACCATCCATGAACGGGTGAATGAAGACGAATCCGAACGAGGCGATGCTGGCCGCAATGATAGGGTCGACCTGGCACGGGGCATCGTTGACGAAATCCGAGTGCAGCCCAGTATTTTATTCAATTGTGCCTAATACACTACCCACGCCGGACTCGGACCCGCTCAGTACGCAAAGTTTTTTTCGGCGCCCCAGGATTTTCTTTAGTCTGCGTTCTGGCGGCACCGCCGTCGAGGCCGCACGTCCTTTGACGCCAGCCAAAAACCACTTTCAAACCAAAGCCGCACCCGCAACCCTCCCCAACATCCCCATCGGCCCAACCCGCTCCACAATTCGCATCTGCGCCCCATCCCGCACAAAAAACGACCCCGCGAACCCCAGCGTATTCACCGAAATTCCCTCCACGCACTCCGCCGACCTAGGCACGAGCAGCATCCCCAACCGCGTGACCAGCAAGTTATACGGCCCCGACGGCTGTAATTCACCGTTGACATCAATCGCCCGCACGCCGACGGCATCGAGCAGCGCCCGGTAACGCGCGAGCGCGATGTCCGCCAGCCCGGGCACGCGCGCGGAGGACAAAGCCAGCGGCGCGAACGCATGCGCAAAAGCCAGCCCAGGCACGATGCCCACCGGACCATCTATCCGCGCCGAAGCCAGCAAGGGCGCGATTGGCAGCGCCGGGCCATCCGGGCCGAGCGGCAGCGGCACCATCTGCAAGTGCTTGTGGCGCTGGCTTGCGCCGGCAGCCGCTCCCCCGTTGTAGAAACCCACCGCATCAAACTCGGCCATGCATACCAGCAGCGCCTCGAAATCCGCCAGAGCAAGCAGCGCGTCCTGCGATTCGAAACGGCGGGTGACAATGAGCAGGTGATGATCGATGACGTTGAACTTGTTCAGCAGCGCCACGTGGGTGTCCGAGATATCGGCGACGAACAGGTCCGGATCGTAAGGAAGGAACGGGTTGACCGCCGCGCTGGCGTCGCGTTGCCGGGCCTTGTCCTGATCCTTGCGCGCGAGGCTGGAGACCTGCCGCACCAGGAAGCGTACGCCACCATCCTCGATGACCGCCTGGATGGTCTCGATCGGACGCAGCGCCCCGCAACGCAGGGCGTGCGCCGTCTGGCGCAGGATGGCCGGCCACAGCGTGCCGGGCTGGAAAGATCGATCAGGCATGATCTGGACGACAGGATGCAGTGACTATAGTCATAGCCGGCCTCGCCGGCCAATCCCATCCCGCAGCCGCGCAATGCGCCGGAAGTGACGCCCGTGGCGCGCGGCCGGCATCTTGCCTCAGCGAAAATCAGGGATGACTGACAATGGCGCGACGCCGGGCGCCAGGCCCGGTGCGCTAGCTTGCCCGCTCCTCGATTGCGTCGACGCGGCCCGGATAGAAAGCCAGGTGATCCCCGATCGCCGCAACGGCGGGATATGGCGCCTCATAGGTCCACACCGCATTGACCGACCGCTCGCCGCCCGAGGGGATGCTGTAGTAGGCGCAGTCGCCTTTGTACGGGCAGTAGGTGGCGTGGCCGGTGCGGGCAAGCCGCGACATGTCGACGTCCTTGCGCGGGATGTATTGCACTGCGGGATACGATGCCTCTTGCAGCGTCAGGGCTTCGCGCGTGTCGGCGATCACGACGCCGCCGATGGACACCACGACGCGCGACGGGTTGGCCTCGATCGTGATCGGATGATCGGGTCCAGGGATCTTGATCGGCTTGCTGGTCATGGCCAGGCCTCTTCCGGGGAATCGCCAGACCGCCAATACTACGCCCGAAGCAGCAACGCCGCCGGGCGTCAATGTGCGCCCTGCACCGCCCGGCGCAGCGCCGCCCGCGCCAGCAATCGCGTGGAATCCAGCGTAGGCAGCGGCGAATTGGCGTCATTCACGATCAGCGGGATTTCCGTGCAGCCAAGCACCACGGCGTCGCATCCCTGCCCCTTCATCCGCTCGATGACTTGCTGGAAGTAAGCGAGCGCTTCCGGCGTGGCGATGCCGCCAACCAGTTCATCCATGATGATGCGGTTGATCTCGGCGCGCTCGGCGTGGTCCGGCCGCACGAACCCGAGACCACGCGCGCCGAGCTTCTCGGGGTACACCTCGCTGTCGACAAGCCAGCGCGTGCCGGTCACGCCAAGGCGGGTGAAGCCGCGCTGCACCGCGCTGTCGGCGACTGCCTCGGCAATATGCAGCCACGGCAGCGGCGAACGCGGCAGCACGTAAGGCAACGCCTGGTGGATGGTGTTGTCGGGGCAAATCAGGAAATCGGCACCCATGCCGGCAAGCTTTCCGGCGGAGGTGAGCATCAACTCACCTACCGCTTCCCAGTCGCCGCGATCGAGGCACCTGACATACTCGGCGAGCGAAGGCGTGTGCATCGATATCTCGGGATGCGCATGCGCCCCCAGCAGGCGGCTGCCTTCCATGCAGATGGTGCGATAGCAAAGCGCCGCGCCTTCGGCGGAGCAGGCAACGATGCCAATGTGGCCAGGCATTGGGGGATCCCGTCAGGAGAAAGGGGGGAGTTTATCGCGCCCGCTTCCTGCGTTGCCCGGTGGCTATCTCCCCGGGGGCCTCAATACGGCATCGCAGATCGCGACGATATGCCGGTGATCGGTCCCGCAACATCCGCCCAGCACCGACATCTTCGTCAGATGCCGGCACAGCCCCAGATATCGCTCCCCAAGGTCAACCGGATCGCCGGCATCCAGCGTTTGCGCTTCATCGAGTTCCGCGTGACTCTTGGCTGAGGCATTGGCACGCACGCCGCCGATACGCGCGGTCCAGGGCTCTCCGGTGGAGACGGCTGCCTCGAAATGGCTCGGGTGCGCGCAGTTGATCATGTAGTAGAGCGGACCGCCCGCCGTCTCGCGGTCGACCCGTTCGATCGCCGCGCCCAGGGTGTCGCCCGATGGCAGCTTGCCGTCGGTTTCGACGGTAAAGGAAACCGCGACAGGCGCACCGGCGGCGCTTGCGGCACGCACGATGCCGATCGCCTCGTCCGGATAGGTCATGGTCACGGCAGTGACCATGTCAGCGCCCGCCTCGCGCAGCGCCTCGATCTGCGGGGCATGGTAATGGCGGGCCTCGTCCTCGCTCATCCGGATGCCGGGCTGGTAGCCATCCCCGCGCGGGCCAACCACGCCGTTGATGACGATCGTTGTATCCGGCGTGGCAAAGGCCGCGCCGAGGCCCGCCGCCCAGGCGACCGACCGGCGATTCGCATCGGCTACGGCCTGTGGCGAAAAACCAAGCTTGCCGCCCCAGTCCGCGTTGGCCCGCCAGGTCGGCGTATCGAGGACGAATCCGACCCCGCGCTCCACGGCCGTGCGCAGATACGGCACGAAGTAGCGCTCCAGCCGCTGCAGCCCCTCGTCGCTGAGCACGAGCGGAAACGCGGCAAAGCATGGCAATTCGATGCCTTCCAGGAAAACCAGCGTGGTCTCGAGCCCGCCATCGGCCAGGAAGACCGGGCCGCCGGGCCTTGGCAGGTTTTGGGGAGCGAGTGGCATGACAGCACCTCCGGCAGTGGGACGCCAGGACTCGGCGCGCACGCACCGTCCCGGCCCCGGCACACCGCCGGAGAGCGCCAATACGCGCATGCCGCCGGCTTCACCCGCGGCCCAGCAGCAGGACTGGCCAATCCACCGGTGTTGCCGATGCCTCGAAGTATAGAAGCGCCTGGATTCGCCGCCAGCCTGCCGTGGCGCCCTTAGCCGGCCGTGCGTGCCTTGACGCGCCCCGCCGCATCCTTAGCGCGGACGCGGGCGGTTTCCACATCGGCGTCATACGCCAGTGCCACGCCCATGCGGCGCTTGGCAAAGCTCTCCGGCTTGCCGAACAGGCGCAGCTCGGTCTGCGGCACGCGCAGCGCCTCGTCCACGCCGTCGAACACCACGCCTTGCGCATCCACGCCGCCATAGATCACCGCGCTGGCGCCCGGGCTCTTGAGCGCGGTGCTGACCGGCAGGCCGAGAATGGCGCGCGCATGCAGCTCGAACTCGTTCTGCCACTGGGTGATCATGGTCACCATGCCGGTGTCGTGCGGACGCGGGCTGACTTCGCTGAACCAGACCTGCTCGCCCTTGACAAACAGCTCCACGCCGAACAGGCCCTGCCCGCCCAGGTTGGCGGTAACGGCCTGCGCGATCTGCTGCGACTTCCGCAGCGCGGCGGGATGCATGGGATGCGGCTGCCAGCTTTCCACGTAGTCGCCGCTCACCTGCACATGGCCGATCGGTTCGCAGAACTGCGTCTCGACCTGGCCGCCGGCGCCGATCGCGCGCACCGTCAGCAGCGTGATTTCATAGTCGAAATCGATAAAGCCTTCCACGATCACGCGGCCGTGGCTGACCCGGCCGCCGGCCATGGCGTAGTCCCAAGCGGCCTTGACATCGGCGGCGCCGTCGATCTTGCTCTGGCCCTTGCCGGAACTGCTCATCACTGGCTTGACCACGCACGGGTAGCCGATGCCGCCGTCGATGGCGGCCTGCAGTTCTTCCAGCGAATCGCAGAACTTGTACGGGCTCGTGGGCACGCCCAGCGTTTCGGCGGCCAGGCGGCGGATGCCTTCGCGGTCCATGGTCAGGCGCGCCGCGCGCGCCGTGGGAATGACGCGCACCACGCCGCTGGCTTCCAGCGTCTCCAGCATCTGCGTGGCGATCGCTTCGATCTCCGGCACCACCAGGTCCGGCTTCTCGGCTTCGATCAGCGCCTTGAGCTGCTCCGGGTCGCTCATGGCGATGGTGCGCGCATGGTGGGCGACCTGCTGTCCGGGTGCGTTTTCATAGCGGTCCACCGCGATCGTTTCAACGCCGAGCCGCTGCAGCGCGATCAGGACTTCCTTGCCAAGCTCGCCGGAGCCCAGCAGCATGACTTTGGTCGCGGAAGGCGAGAGAGGGGTGCCGATAGTGGTCATGTGAGATCAGGGCCTGAAGATCAAGTAAAAACAGGGATTGTACGTGCAGAGAAAGGGCGCGCCCAGGCCGGGCGGCAAGCGGGCCGGGGAGGCCGGGCTGGCGAGGCCTGCGCCACAACGTTGCGGCTTTCGCGTTACATCCGCGAGGGGAAGCGCAAAGCATCGTGTGGCATCACGCAGATCGCCGCGGCGCGCCGGACGCGCGCACAAGGCCCTCACATGGCAGGCCCTCAGCGAAGCAGCTTGCGCACATCCTGTTGCCAGGACGGTTCGCCGCATCCGGACGGGTTCTCGGGACCCATCAGCGTGAAATAGCCCCTGCCCTTCATGCACGCTTCATAGGCCCGCACCTTGGCGCACTGCCCCGTGCCGGCCTGTTGCGAGGCGGCCTTGCATTGCGCGATCGAGCGGTCCATCGGACCGAAGTCGAGGGAATCCGGATTCGCCGGGGATACGGTATCGGGGCCGCCTGCCGAGAACTCGACCGGGCCGGTGCAGCCAGCCAGCAGCGCCACGGCTGCGGATAATGCGACAGTGGGAACAGACCAACGGGATTTCATCGCCCGGGCTCCAATGCATGATGGAAGTGGATGATACGCCGATCCCTGCTGTCGTACGCCCCGCACCTCCTTGCCCATTTGCGCGGAGCCAATACACTGGGTCAATCGGCCTCCGTCCCGGATGCCTGCCAACCAGGAATCAACATGAAGATTGACCTCTCGGGCAAGATCGCCCTCGTTTCAGGATCCACCGCCGGCATCGGCTTCGCCGCGGCAAAAGGGCTCGCCGGCGCGGGCGCCCGCGTGATCGTCAACGGCCGCAGCGAGGCCACGGTGGGCAAGGCCCTGGAAACGCTGCGCGGCGCCGTGCCCGGCGCCGATGTGGCGGGCTTCGTCGGTGACCTTGCCGACCCCGAAGCCTGCATCCGGCTGGTGGCGCAATACCCCCGGGTCGATATCCTGGTGAACAACCTGGGCATCTTCAAGCCGCAGGACTTCTTCGAGACGCCCGACAGCGAGTGGACCCGCTTCTTCGAAACCAACGTCATGTCCGGCGTGCGGCTGTCGCGCGCCTATGCGCCGTCGATGGCCGGGCGCAAATGGGGGCGGATCGTGTTCGTCTCGTCGGAATCGGCGCTGAATATCCCCGCCGACATGATCCACTACGGTTTCTCCAAGACCGCGCAACTCGCCGTTTCGCGCGGGCTGGCCAAACGGCTCGCCGGCACCGGCGTGACGGTCAACGCCGTGCTGCCTGGCCCCACGCTGTCCGAAGGCGTCACCGATATGCTCAAGGACGCGATCGCAAGCACGGGGCAATCCGCCGAGGAGGTGGCGGCGGATTTTGTGAAGACGCACCGCTCGTCTTCCATCATCCAGCGCGCCGCCACCGTCGAGGAAGTCGCCAACATGATCGTGTATGCCTGCTCGCCCCAGGCATCGGCTACCACTGGCGCCGCGCTGCGCGTGGATGGCGGCGTGGTCGATACGATCGCCTGACCCGCGGCCGGACCGGCGCGCGGTGGCATGGCGGGCGGCGGCACCGTCTTGCGCTTTGCATCGATTCCCTATAGGCTAAAACTACGATTCAATTCATCTTAGTTAAGTCATGTCCCACATCAGCACAGGTGTCGAATACGGACTGCATTGCCTGCTGTTCCTCGTGGACCCGCCGCCGGGCACCAAAGGCGCCAGCGTGCGGGACCTCGCCGACCTGCAAGGCGTGCCTGTCGAATACCTCGCCAAGCTGTTCACCAAGCTTGCCAAGGCCGGCCTGGTGGTGGCAACCGAGGGCATTCGCGGCGGCTTTTCGCTGGCGCGGCCGGCAGGGAAGATCACCGTCCAGGATGTCGTGGAAGCCATCGACGGAGACAAGGCACTGTTCGATTGCCGCGAGATCCGCTCGCGCTGCGCGCTGTTCGAGGATGCGCCGCCCGCCTGGGCCACGCGCGGCGTCTGTTCCATCCATGCGGTGATGCAGGCGGCGGAAAAGGCCATGCGGCAAGAGCTGTCAAAACATACCCTCGCCGACCTGGCCGAACGGACCCTCGCCAAGGCAAACGCCAGCTTCGGGCCGCATGTGGTGCAGTGGCTGACGGACCGCGCCACGCATCGTCGCGGCGACCGCGACACGGATACCAGGGACTAGGCCAAGGCGATTCGGCCGACGCCAGCAGGTAAAGGCCGGACCGTCAGCGCAATTGACGGTCCGGCCTTTACCTTTGCCCTTGCTATCCTGCCATCAGGACATCCGGCAACGCCGCGCGAGCGAACGTTGCCGGGCTTCCGATCACGCCACCACGATGCGGTTCGGATCGGCCGCGGCCAGTGCTTCCGCGCGATCGGCGCTGGGCGGATAGATCCACTCCGAGTTGATCTGGCTCTTCAGCTTCTTGGCATCGGCACCCACGAGCCTGACTTCGCGCTCCCAGCCCTCGGTATAAATCGCACCCCACGGACCCAGGTCCAGGCAGGTGACGTACTTCGGCTGGCTGTACGGGATCGGCGCAAGGCCGAGCAGATCCGCCGCCACATTGTGTCCTGCCGAACGGCCAAGGTTCATCGCGTGCTGGCACGACATCGCGGCGTAGTTGCCTTCATCGTCCGTCGCGGCATAGGCGACGTCGCCGGTGGCGAACACGGTGTCCACGCCCTTGACGCGCAGGCTGCTGTCCACGTGCAGGCGGCCGAACGCATCGCGCTGCGCGGGGATCTGCTGCGTCAGCGAACTCGCGCGCACGCCGGCAGTCCAGATCACCGTCCTGGCATCGATGCGTTGTCCGTCCGCGGTGGTCAGGCCATTCTCGTCGACGGATGCCACCGCGGAGCCAAGCCGCCAGCTGACGCCAAGTGCATCGAGTGCCTGCGTGATAACGGGGCGCGGCCCGGCACCGAGTTCGGCCGCCACTTCGTCGTTGCGATCGACCACGATGACGTTCACGTCGGCGTCCTCCCCCAGCACCTCGCGCAGGCGCGCCGGCATTTCCGCGGCTGTCTCGATGCCGGTGAAGCCGCCGCCAGCCACCACCACGGTATTGCGCGCAAGGGATGCGGGATGGTCGGCCAGACGCTTGATATGCGCCTCCAGCTCGGCCGCTTCATCAACCTGGTCGACGCTGAATGCGTGCTTGTCCAGGCCGGGGATTTGCGGGCGGAACAGGCGGCTGCCCGTAGCCAGCACAAGGCGGTCATACGCCACGGTGGAGCGGACCTGATCGACGCCGACCACCTCGACTTCGTGGCGGTCCGCGTGGATCCGCTCCACCGTGCCCTGGATGAACCTGACGCCAACCGCATCGAAGATCTCCTTGAGCGGCGCCCGCATCTGCGCGGCACCCACTTCATAGAGGCGCGGACGCACATGCAGCTCCGGCTGGGGGGCGATCAGCGCGATCTCTATGCCCGTCTCTCCCTGCTGGTCGATCAGGCGCGCCGCGCTCAGGGCGCTCCACATGCCGGCAAAGCCGGCGCCAACTACCAGGATACGTTTGGTCATCGTGCCACTCCGTTGAATTGATACGTGCTTTCACTCTGCTGGACCTCCTTGCGCCATGCGCGGGCTTTGGTCCGTGAAGGAAGGGGGAAAGGGCCGGGCTGCGCCACAAGCCCCTCCATAACTCCGATTCTATGAGTCGTAGTTATGGAATTCAAGGGATTTTTTTGCACGGCGAAGCCTGTGCTGCGAAAATCTCGTGCGGCGTGAACGAAGGGACTCACCCGACCGCACACGGCAGACGGCGGAAACCGCGATACTTCGAACCTTGGTTTTTGGGCAAGAAAAGCCCGGCGTATCGGTATGAATGCCGGAGTTCGTCACTCAGGAAGAGGACGGCGAGACACGCCAGGCCCTCTCGCGAGGTGCCGGCGTGATGGCTCGGCGTGATGGCTTAGAGCTTCTTGCTCATGTAGAGCCGGAATGACCCGACAGGAAAATCCTGCAAGCGACCGAACTCCGCATAGCCGTGCCTGGCGTAGAACGGCGCGGCCTGCCATTCGAACGTATCCAGGCAGGCATTGTGCGCACCCAGTTCCCTGGCGCGCGCCTCGGCATCGATGAGCAGGCGCGAACCAAGCCCCGCGCCGCGCGCTTCCTCCGCGACCCAGAGGACGTTGATCGACAGCCACTGCATCATGACGTAGCTGTTCAGGCCGCCGACTACCTCACCCTGCCCGTTCCTGGCGACAAGCCAGACCGGCTGGCTTTCGTATTCGCCGATTGCCGCGTAGTTAAAGCGCCGCAAGCGCGCGCCAACATCCCGGGCTTCCTGTTCGGTGGCGGTACTGATCTGGACGATGGACATGAACGCGGCGGCTAACGGCTGTATTTTCCGATCACGCTCTGGCCGCCGAGCGCGTGGCCCTTTAGCGCCGACATCAGTTCCTCCCTGGTCAGCCCCGGCGGCAGCGCGGAGGGCGGAAGGTCCGTCGCAATGACGGTCAGGGTGTAATGGTGCGGCGCATCACCAATCGTGGGACAAGGCCCGCGATAGATCATCTCGCCCCTGACGTTCTTGCCTACGGTGGCGCCGTGTCCGTCGGCCTGCGCCTCGCCCTCCTTGAGCTGCCCGCGCTCGGCGGCAATGTTGTACGCAACCCAATGCGAAACGCCGAGTCCCATCGCGCCATCGGGATCCGAAAGCAGCACGGCAACCGACTTGGCGCCGGCGGGAAGATTCGACCATGACACCTGCGGCGTCACGCCCTTGCCACCGCAATCATTCGTATTGTTGCCATGCAGCACAGGGATCGTGGCGCCATCCGCAAACGACGCCGAAGACACCAGCATGCCTGCCGCATGGGCAATGCCGGCACAGGTATAAAACAGTGCGCCGGCCAGCGCCGCGAATCGTGTTCTAAGCAGTTTCATTTTTTGTCTCCGTCAATGAAATGAGTGGAATGTATGCGCAAGGCGCCGGCTAATCTGCGCGTATACCCTCTGGCATTCGCGATTGCCAGCACGGTGATTCCGGATTTACCATGGACTTGATCGTGCTCCAGGCAGTTAATGCGTCCGGACGGCGTCCGGTGATGTCATTAGATATAACGTTAAAAATATAACGATTAAAGGAGACATCCATGCAAGATTATCAAAGCCTCGTTTTTTTGTGCGCTATTGGCCTTGTATGCCTCTATGTATTGCTCGGTACACTCGCCCAATCCCGTGCGATCAAATTCGGTGCGCCGGCGATCGTCTCGGTCCTGATGCTGGCGTTCTCCGTCTCGCCTTGGCACGTGGTGGGGTAAGTCCACCCACGCGATGGGACAGGTGCCGCGGCGGCCATCCGCGTCGAGCCGCCGCGCGGAAGGCCATGCTGCGCGAACGGTCCGTTCAGTGCATTCTTGCGGGATTCGATGCCTTGCAGGCTGCGTCCGGCGCAGCCATTGCCTAGCCCGCCCTGGCGGCCCCGTCGACACGCGTGCGGGGCTCGCACCCGACTACCCGATCATTGCCCGATTGCCCGATTGCCCGGGGGCCCTCCCTTCCCAGTGACCGGATCCATCATCCGGTACACATTGTGCGATGCGGCGGCGCACAATCTTCGCGGCCGGACGTATTCGGCACAGCTTGGCTACCCCAGCCAATGCAACCCGCCCCTGTGCTGAACCATGGCGCCACTGGCAGCCACTGGCAAACGGGTTCAGCCAGGCTGGGAACTTTGGCCATTGCCGGGCGCACCGGCGTGGCCCAGAATTTCGCCAGACCCTGTCCGGACGGACGGCTGCCATTCACAAAAGAACACCAGGAGACCACCATGCGCGACTACGCCGAGGCCATCGCCGGCTTTTCCTATGAGGCATCGATCTCGGAGCGCCTCAGCGGCAAGCTCGATGCCCTCAACGCCTGCGTTGAATGCTGCGACCGCCATGCCCTGCCCGGACGCATCGCGCTGTTCTGGGAAAGCCGCGACGGCACCAGCGAGACCTACACCTTCACCCAGCTGCAAAAACTCTCCGCCCGGTTCGCCAGTTTCCTGAAGGCGCAGGGCATCGGGCCGGGCGACAGGGTGGCGGGCTTGCTGCCGCGCACGCCGGAGTTGCTTGTCACCATCCTGGGTACATGGCGCGCAGGCGCGGTCTACCAGCCACTGTTCACTGCCTTCGGGCCGAAAGCCATTGAACACCGGCTGCAGGCCTCGGGCGCCCGCCTCGTCGTCACCGATGGCGCCAATCGCGGCAAGCTGGCGGACGTGGCGAACTGCCCGGAAGTCCTCACCGTTGGTGGCGCCAAGGGCCGCGGCCTTGTGCACGGCGACTTCAGCTTCTGGGCGGAACTCGATCGCCAGCCCGCGGACTTTGAACCCGTCTTGCGCAGCGGCAGCGATCCGTTCCTGATGATGTTCACCTCCGGCACCACCGGCCCCGCCAAGCCCTTGCTGGTACCGCTCAAGGCCGTCGCCGCGTTCGCGGGCTATATGCGCGATGCGGTAGACCTGCGCCCCGAGGATGCCTTCTGGAATCTCGCCGATCCGGGCTGGGCCTATGGCTTGTATTACGCGGTGACCGGACCGCTGGCGCTGGGGCATCCCACCACCTTCTACGACGGCCCGTTCAGCATCGAGAGCACCTGCCGCATGATCGAAAAATACGGCATCACCAACCTGGCCGGCTCACCTACCGCCTATCGCCTGCTGATCGCGGCGGGGCAGGCCGTGGCCGGTCCCCTGCGCGGCAAGCTGCGCGCGGTCAGCAGCGCGGGCGAGCCGCTCAACCCGGAGGTGATCCGCTGGTTCGCCGGCGAGCTTGGCGTCACCATCCACGATCACTACGGCCAGACCGAGCTGGGCATGGTGCTGTGCAATCACCACGCGCTGCGCCACCCGGTGCATCTGGGCGCCGCCGGCTTTGCCAGCCCCGGCCATCGCGTGGTAGTGGTGGACGATGAAGCGCGCGAGCTGCCGGCTGGCCAGCCAGGCACGCTGGCGCTGGACCTGGAGCAGTCGCCGATGTGCTGGTTCGCCGGCTATCACGAAACACCGACCGGCGCATTCGTCGGCAAGTACTACCTGACCGGCGACACTGCCGAGCTGAACCCGGATGGCAGCATCAGCTTTATCGGCCGCGCCGACGATGTCATCACCACCTCCGGCTACCGGGTCGGTCCGTTCGACGTGGAGAGCGCGCTGATCGAGCATCCGGCCGTGGTCGAGACTGCGGTGATTGGCAAGCCCGATCCCGATCGCACCGAACTGATCAAGGCTTTCGTCGTGCTCGACCCGCAATACCGGCCAAGCCCGGAACTGGCCGAAGAACTGCGCCTGCATGTGCGCAACCGCCTTGCCGCGCACGCCTATCCCCGCGAGATCGAGTTCGTGGCCGAACTGCCGAAAACGCCCAGTGGCAAGGTCCAGCGCTTCATCCTGCGCAACCAGGAAGTGGCGCGGCAGCGCGAGGCGCAAGGACAGGCGTAGCGCCGCCGGCGGCAGTAACGTATGGGAGGGCGCTGCCTGGCAGCGCCCTACTTTCTTCATCACCGCTCCCCCCTCGCTTTCCTTCCCCTCCTGAACGCCTCCATGTGTGGCCGGAACCGCTTCCGGCAAGCCGCAAACACGTCCAATTCCATCGAACGAAGTCATCGACTCCTTCGCATGGATTATTGAACTACGCGGTCCATAATGCTTTCACGCACCACACACACCGATAGACGTTCCCAGGAGAACACCATGAATCGCTTTGAAGGCAAAACCGTACTGGTCACCGGCGGCAACAGTGGCATAGGCCTGGCGACCGCGCAAGCGTTCGCCGCGGAAGGGGCGCGCGTCATTGTTACCGGCCGCGATGCAGCCACGCTGGAAGCCGCCAGGCCCACGCTGGGCGCCAACGCCCTGGCCATCCAGAACGAAGCCGGCACCGTTGCCGCGGCCCGCGCGCTCGCGCAACGTCTTACCGACGAGGGCATCCGGCTCGACGCCATGTTCATCAACGCGGGCATCGCCAGGTTCGCGCCCTTGCCCGAGGTCGAGGAAGCCATGTGGGACCAGACCTTCAATACCAATGTGAAGGGTCCCTTCTTCCAGATCCAGGCGTTGACGCCCCTGTTCAACGAAGGCGCTTCCATCGTGCTCAACGGCTCGATCAACGCACATATCGGCATGCCGGCGTCGTCGGCTTATGCAGCCAGCAAGGCGGGCATCATCTCGCTGGCCAAGACCCTCTCCGCCGAACTGCTGCCGCGCGGCGTACGCGTCAACGTGATCAGCCCGGGTCCGGTCAGCACGCCGATCTACGGCAAGCTCGGCCTGGATGCCGACACGCTGGCCAACACCGCGGCCCAGATCAAGAGCCAGATTCCGCTCGGCCGCTTCGGCGACCCGAAAGAAATCGCGGCGACCGTGCTGCACCTCTCATCGGCCGAGTCGGCGTTCATCGTCGGCACCGAGATCGTGATCGACGGTGGCATGAGCCAACTGTAAGGCGGGAGCCAGCCGACCGTACCTAGCGCACAAGGAGTCTTTCCATGAGTGAAACCATTGCCTTTATCGTCCATCTGCCGGGCAAGCCGGAGCATCGCGACGAACTCGAATCCGGCCTGCTTGACGTCCTGGAGCACATGGCCAAGGAGCCGGATTTCATCAACACTTTCCTGCATCGCTCGGCCGACGATCCGGATACGCTCATCCTGTATGAGACCTGGGCCTGCAGCCGCGAGTATTTTCAAACGCATCACCTCGCGCGCCCTTACCGCAGTGCCTATGAGGCAGCGCTCCCGCGCCTGCTCAAGCGGACGCGCACGCTGGAGTTTCTCAAGCCCGTGCGCGCCTTCGAAAAGCCCGCCGCGTAAGGGCATGGAGATATCCGTTGGCTTCGGGGCGCCGGCCGCGGCGGGAACAGGGCGAAGGCTAGCCGGAAGTGGATGACTCCGTCTCCCCGCCGGCACACGCGCCACGGCGACGGCGCTGGCCGCCGCGCTCAAGCAGACGGGTCATTGCCCCGGTGGCCCAGCGCGCGCCCCGCCGCAGCCTGTAGCCCGCCAGTCCCCAATGCGTATGGACGATATGGAGGCTGACCGTAGCGCCGGTGACACCAGTGCCGCAGGACTGCTTGCCATGCTGGCCGGTGCCGAAGTTGAAATCGAAGTGGTTATCGAACGCCCACTTCACGCAGTAGTCGATCAGCAGGGCGCCGGGCGACAGCCTTGAATACGCGGCGTCGTAGGTATTCATGACCAGATCGACGCTGTTGCTCCGGATCCCAAGCAGACTGATTGCCAACGGCATGCCGTTCAGGGTCAGGACAAAAAAGCAAAAGGGCTGCGATTGCCTGCCGCCTTGCGTCATCAGCCGGATCAGGAATCTCCAGCTGTCGTCCGACAACAGCCGCGCGCTCTCTATATCGCCGTGCTCAGCCCACTGCCGCTTGTGGAGCCGCAGCCAGCCGACAAGGGACTCTGCCCGGTTGTCGCTGTGATCGAGGATCGCGACCGCGACATCACCCTGGCCCGCGATCCGGCGCCTCAGGTAATCCGGCAGCTTTTGCGTGCGCCCGAAGCGCGGGCGGCAATATGCGGGCCACTCGGCCCGCTCGCGCGGCAGAACCGCCGGGGTCGTCCCGTCCAGCCGGCAGGCAACGCGGCCACTGCTGCTTGCGCACCGGTCAAGCAGGGAGCCGCTACGGATGCGAGGCAGGTAGACCAGATCGGGTCTGGCCAAGGCAAGCATGGCTCGCCAAGTGGACGCAACCACGTCGGCCACATCCGGGCCCGGCTCCACAAGCATGTCATGGGGCGGATTGCAGTCTGGCCCCAGAGGCTGTATGAACCGCCACCACAGCTTGCGGTACATGACCAGGGGCCAGAGCGCCACGAGCCGGCCCTGCCGGCGCCCGACCACGCATTGCAGTTTGCGGCCATCGACGGTGGCGTCCAGGCTGCCGTGACAGTAGGCAAACGTCTGGAAATGCTCGCCCTTTGCCTTGTGCCACAGCGCATTCCATTCCGGCTCCAGCGCGCGAAATGCCTGGACGTCACTGATCACCTCATGCGTCACGGCGTCGGTCGTCATTTTGATTCCGTGCGACAAGAGAATAGACAGCCGCATCTTAGCGGCCGTGCCTTGCCATCGAACGTGCGCTCACCAACACAGCGCCACCGCCGTGGGCGGCGCAGGTGCGGCCTGCTGAGCCCGCCTCCTGGTCCGGGCCGAGGTCGTGATGTCACCCTGACAAGACAATGATGCCTGGCAGAGTCAAGGGCACTGTGCCGCCAAAAGCACCCCCACGAAGCGGGGGCATCCGAAAGTCGACCTTGCTGCACAGCAACAGCATGGATCCTGCTTTTGTCCGGGTATCTCCCTAGGGGCTATCCAAATAGAGGGCTCTAGAATTTGCCCTTGGATGGTGCACTGCGCAAATCAGTGATACCGCCACCCTTCCTAATCAGATATTCGACCCGGTCCGCCCGACATCACATCCCGTGCATGCCGGCCTGGCAGCCGGGCGATTCACAGGAGAACACGCATGTTCGCTTTTTCGTCCGACCAGTTCGCCGAAGCCCAGAAAGCCCATTTCGCCAACCTGTTCGCGCTGACGAATACGGCTTTCGACGGTTTCCAGAAACTGGCCGAGCTGAACCTGCAGGCAGCGAAATCGTCCCTTGCCGAAAGCCAGGGCAACATCGAGGCTGCCTTGTCCGGCGGCGACCTGAAGGACGTATTCAACGCACAGGGCAGGTTCGCGCAGCCGGCGGCAGATAAGGCACTGGCGTATGCGCGCCATGTGTACGAAATTACCTCGGGCACGCAGGCCGAACTCGCCAAGGCAGTGGAAGCGCAGTACGAACAGCACACCCGCAGCGTGCAGACCTTTGTCGACACGTTCGTGAAGAACGCGCCGGCAGGCTCGGAAGCGCTCACCGCCCTGCTGCAGCAGACGGTTGCCGCCGCCAACAACACTTACGAATCGGTGCAGAAGGCCACGAAGCAAGCCGCTGAAACGGTCAAGTCCAACTTCGAAGCATCGACCGCCGTGGCGTCCGGCGCGGCCCAGCAGGCCTCGCGCCGCACGGCCAAGCAGTAAGCATCCATGCGGCGCAGTGCGGGAGACCGCGCTGCGCCGCGGTCGGCATGGCACCGATCCCGGCAGCATGCCTGGAACCGGTGTCCCGCCCTGAGCCTGATCGCATGTGCCGGCGCTCGCCTGGTGTCGATCAGCGCGCCCGCCGTAGCTTGCCGATCGCGCAAGCGTCTTCGAAGACCGGTAGTCAGTGCAGATGCCCGCCGAACAGCCCGAGCAGGCCGATCACGATCAGGTAGATCGCCACGATGTAGTTCAGCAACCGCGGCATGACCAGGATAAGAATGCCCGCGATCAGCGAAATCAACGGGCTGGCGTTCGTGATGGCGATCATGGGGATCCCCTCCACAACGATATACGCAAAGGCATGAAACAGCGGCGCGGCTCGCCAGTGCAGGACCGCGAGCGATCCGCACTGGCAAGGCCGTCCGCAACGGGCTTATGGCTTGCGCTTACTTGCCCTTGCCTTTCATCAGGTTCTTCGCCTCTTCGATATTCTGCTCCGCGCGCTTGGTGATCACGGCCAGCGCCTCGGCTTGCGATTTCTGCGCCATCTCCGCCAGTTCGCGCATGTTATTGAACGCCGTCTGCAGACCCTGCTGCACGAATTCACCCTGCTTGGCCATCGCCTCGGCCGGATTGCCGCCGGCGGTCATTTTCTGGGCCGCGGCCTGGATCTCCTGCATGGTCTTGCTCAGTATCTCCGTCTGCTTCTGCACCAGTGCCTGCATGCCTTCGTAGGCGACCTTGTTGGCCTCCGTGATGGCGTCGATATCCTTGCGCCGCGCTTCGATCACCGAAGTCATGTCGACCCCCGGTAGCTTGTACTGCTCAAGCAACTTGCTGAAATCGGTGAACGGATTTGACGTTGTAGCCATGGTGCATCTCCTCGCTGGGGGGTAGGTGAAGCAGGAAACCGGCCGCGCCAGCCGATGGGTTTTCTATCCCAACGCCGCGCGGTAGCTCAAGTGTAGCGCGTGCCGCACGGCACTTGGAGATCATTGCGGCACCGACGCCTGCCGGGCGCCCGGCAATGCACTTGGGAACGCCGTTGCGTCCGGCACGAATCGCCCGCCACCGTTCGAATTCGGCGAACACCGCCTTCAAGACAATGAACTGGCTCCGCAGAGGTGCCGCCGATACACTCGCCCGCACTATCACTACCTGTCCCGGGGAGAGGCCATGCATCATCAGGCCGTGGCTGGCACCAAGGTGGAACGCCCCGGCCAGCTGAAGCTCGTCAAGGACATTCATTTCAACAGACCGCAGCAGGACGGACGAAGCCATGAGCCAAGCAGATACCAAACACTACGCCGGCGTGGAGATCAACGCCCTAGGCATCGCGAGCCTCACCATCCGTGAGGCGGGCTCGCTCAACATCCTGAGCACGCCGGTGATCGCCGCGCTGACCCAGGCGGTGAACGAGCTGGCCAGCCGCGACGAGATCCGCGTACTGATCGTGCAAGGCGCCGGAGAAAAAGGCTTTATCGGCGGCGCCGATATCAAGGAAATGGCGGCTCTCACCCGCGAAAGCGGCGAACGCTTTATCAGCGGCCTGCGCGGGCTTTGCGACGCGCTGCGCCACTTCCCCGTTCCGGTGATAGCGCGCATGCCGGGCTGGTGCCTCGGCGGCGGCCTGGAACTGGCACTGGCCTGCGATATCCGCATCGCCGCGGACAATGCGCGCGTCGGCATGCCAGAGGTCAAGGTGGGCATCCCCTCCGTCATCCACGCCGCGCTGATGCCCCGGCTGATCGGCAACGCACGCGCCGCATGGATGTTGCTGACCGGCGAAATCTCCGATGCCCGCGAAGCGCTGGCGTGGGGCCTGGTGAGCAAGGTCGTGCCGCTGGCGGAACTGGACGCCGAGATCGAACGCATTGCTACGCTGCTGGCTGGTTTCGGGCCTGCCGTGGTACGGCAGCAGAAGCGGCTGCTGCGCGAGTGGGAAGAGTCGTCACTGGACGTGTCCATCAATAACAGCGTGGCGGAGTTTGGCAGCGCGTTCGAAACCGGGGAACCGCAGCGCTATATGAATGCGTTTTTGCAACGCGAGCGGTAGCGCGCCGCCAGAAGCCGGGACGGGGTGAAGACTGTCCACCAGCATGAACAGTCTGTCCCGGCAGCTCCCTTTTCCACAATGTCCTTATGAGGCTACATTGACGCCGCCGCGATGACCGAGCCCTTGGGCCATCGCAAATCATAAGGAAATTCAAGCAATGAAATCTCGTGCATGGCTGGCGCTGTTGCCGCTTATCCCCGGTGCTGCGCTGGCGCAAGGCAGCATCACGCTCTACGGCGTGGTCGATGCCGGTATCGAATACCTGAGCCACGTGCCCACCGCCGGCGGCGGCAGTGCCTCCACGGTGCGGATGTCCACCGGCAATCTCTCCACCTCCCGCTTTGGCCTGCGCGGCACGGAAGATCTCGGCAGCGGCCTGAAAGGTGTGTTCGTGCTGGAAAACGGATTCGACCTGGACACGGGCAAGGTCAACCAGGGCGGCCGCCTGTTCGGCCGCCAGGCGTTCGTCGGCCTGCAGAACCCGTACGGCACGCTGACCCTCGGCCGCCATCAGACCCTGCTGTTCGACTTCTCGTCGGCGTTCGACCCGATGGTCATCTCGACGCGCTATTCATTGCTGATGCACGACAAATGGATGTCCGGCCGCGCCGACAACTCCGTCAAGTTCACGGGCACCACGGGCGGCATCTATTACGGCCTGCTCTACAGCACGGGCTATGACAGTACCGCCGGCGGAGAAATCCCCGGCGCCTCCAAAGCCGGCCGTGAATGGAGCGCAAGCCTTGGCTACGCCAATGGCCCGTTCTCGACGCGCATGGCCTACGACGAAGTACGCGGCAGCACCGCAGCCCTACAGGACAATCGCGAGCGCCGCGCGGCGGTGGGGGCAGCGTTCGCCTTCTCGCAACTCAAGGTCCTGGCAGGCTACCGCTATTACAGCGGCGACTTCACCACCAGTTCGCTGCGCACCAACCTCTACTGGGCGGGCGTGCAGTACCAGGCAACGCCGGCACTGTCGCTGACAGGCGCTGCGTACTATACGGACGTGCGCAACTCGTCGGCCGATCCCTACAGCTTTGTGCTGTCCGGCACCTACGCGCTCTCCAAGCGCACCGACCTCTACACGATCCTCGCTTATGCGAAGAACCGCGATGGCTCTGCGATGGGATTGTCCGGCTTCGGGCCGTCGCTCAACCCCAGCGCCACGACCCTCGTCAACGCCACCGAACAGGTGGGTACCGGGCAAAGCCAGCTCGGTGCGATCGTTGGCGTGCGGCATCGCTTCTGAGAATCCGCGCGCGGGCTGCGGACAGCCCGGCGCGAATCTCCCATATCGACATTGGCCCGCTTTGGCGGGCGTTTTTTAGTCTTTATCGATTGAAGCCGTCTGGCCTCCGGCCTTGCGACCCGCGCCCAACGTCTTACTTCTCCGGCATGGCCGATGAGTGATGGCTTGTAATCAGCCATTGCGCCCCATCCCAGTGATACGTATAGGTATAGCGGGCCTTAACGACGGCGCCGGTTCGGGAGAAAGTGAACGTGTAAAGCCCGGAATCGACAGCGGAATTGCACCCCAGTTCAATGCTGCGGAAGTCGATCTTTCCGGAGGGACCGTCCTGTAGGAAGTAATTGAAATAGTCCTCTCTCTCCGCGACCGTCAAGCGAGGCTTGTTGGATACCGTCGGAAGAAGAATTGAGCGTTCCGCATAGTTGGCGACCACCTTGTGGGGATCCCCTGTTTGCAGCGACCGGTTCCACCGATCGAACAACGCCGCAATCTCCTGCTCTGACGTGACCTTGCAGCTTTCCGTTCGCGATGCCTGAGCGTTGCCCGGGATACCCTGGTTCGTGGCGCATCCGGCGAGCGCAAGCGCCAGGACAGCAATGCTGGATAGTTTCATGGCAGCGTTCTCCCGAGTTGCAACCTGCAGTCGTTGCGTTGGAAGCCCGTCGTGGCGCAGGCGCCAGGCGGCAAGGTCGCGGCTGCAGCCGCGAACTCGATTCGCCTCGTGATTTCCCCGCCCTGTTAAGGCTCTGGCAGATTCTGGTGCAGTTTTCCCAGGCGAGACATCATCCAGAAGTAGGAGAGCGGCGGCGGGAACTGATAGAGCACTTGCCGGCGCGTTTGTCGAACGTGTCAGGCATTGAGCATCTCGCTGGGAAACGCCGATGCGCCTGTTCGCCAGCCGCCGCACCAATCACATGCGACGTCGAAGGAAGTGCACTACCGCACGCGTTGCCAACCGCGCGCTTGCCGCCCCACGCAACCATCGACTATGTTGAACCTCAAGGCCGACGTGGCCACTGCCATGAGGAGCGATGATGAACAGGGTCACAGGACACCTGGCCGTGCTCGTTGTCTTGGGCCTGTCCGCCTTCGATGGCGCGCAGGCATCCGACATCAACTGTAAGTCAGCGCCGGGCGCGGGATCGGTCCGCTGCGAAGACCCACACGGCAACGGGACAAGATGTACGCAGGTGACCGACAACCGCCCGCGTAACAGGCACCTGGTCTGCGATGACCCGCAGCTCTCGATGCGCTACGAGCGCATCTACGCCGAGCAGCAGAGGCTGCTGCGGACCGGCGTCACGAACGATGCCGACGTCGGCGCCTGGCGCATCGAAAGGGATGCCTGCGGCTCCGTGCGCTGTCTTGATAACCTGTTCCACCAATGGTGGCGGTGGCGGGATGCTGCCCGCATCAAGCCGGCATCGCGATCCGTCCCGCCAGGGACAACCGTTGCGGCGCCCGTCCCGCCAAAGCAAGAGCCAGCACCTGCCGCGGAAGATCGGGCGACGCCGGCTCAGTTGATTGCCATGCAAGAGAGCCCGCAACCGATCGGGCCAACACCGCCGACGGCTGCCTCCTTTCAGGCCTCGCCGACCTCGATCGCATCCGGGCAAGCTATGCCCAAGCCAGCAGGCACCGTCGGATTGCCGGGCCTGCTGACAGGCTTCGCCGCCTTCGGCATTGGCGCGGCCTGCCTGTGGAAACGCAAGCGCGATCGGCGCGCCTCGCCACAACATGAACAGCCTTGGACCCTCTCAACGTCCATGGCGATCGTCTATGGCTTGCTCATCGTGAATGCGCTGCTTCTGGCGTTCACGCTGGGGTTGAGTTAGACACCTCCCCGCTATCGGGGACGCCGCCCTCGCGCGTTCCGGGGTGTGACCAGGGAAACCGGGGCCAGGCGCTCAATGAACCTGTGTGTAGCCCTGCCGCACATGTCCAGCAACAATGCGGGCAGACCCGCCTTGCGGGGTCCATCGACGTCATGGACTTCGAACATCTCCCCAAACCACATTCCAACCAGAACGAAGTAAGGCGGCCGCATCAGACGGAAGGTTCGGTCGCTCATCGAGCTGGGCCCGAACGCGGCTGGAGCCGGTGTCAGAACACGCCAAGCGCTAGACCCGCCGCCAATCCGGCACCTAGTTCGGCACAGCGCGCAAGGTCTTCCGCGCCGATCTCCTTGCGCGCCAGAATGCGTTCCGGCGTCTGTGCATGGGTACAGATGATCAGGCCTGGCGCCACACACTTGAGGCGCCAGCCAGTGGCGATGCGTTCGACCTGACGCAGTGCGTTCTGCCCGTCGCTGCCGGCACAGATCATGGCCACGTACGGTCGGCCATTCACACGGTCAAGTGCCGCGTAGTAGCAGCGATCGAAAAAGTCTTTCATCATCCCGGACATCGCAGCCAGGTTCTCCGGCGTCGCGAACAGATAGCCATCGGCTGCCAGCACATCGTCCGGACCGGTCTCGGCCGCACGCTGCAGCTTGACTGCGACGCCAGACTGCATGCGCGCCGCATCGGCTGCCGTCTCGGCCATCTGCTGTGTTCCCCCGGTCATTGTGTGATAGATGATCAGCAGCGTCTTCATTCGCTCCCACTCGCCGTCCGTCGATACCGCACCGACTGTATCACGCCCCCGTCACAAAACCACGCCCCGAAAACCATCCGCCACGGACGAGCCATCATGCTACTCGAGCACGAAGCTCCGCACCTGCACCGCCTCCGAATCTAGCCCGATCTGGACATTGAAATCGCCTGGCTCGACGGCATACTCGAGTTTCGCGTTGAAGAACTTCAGTTTCTCTTCGTCTATGCTGAAATGCACCACGCGCTCTTCACCGGCCTTGAGCATGAGCTTGCGGAAGTCCTTCAACTCCTTCACCGGCCGTACCACGGAGGCGGCGACATCCTGGAGATACAGCTGGACAACGGTTTCCCCGTCGCGCTGCCCGGTGTTCTTCACGGTCACGCTGGCGTCGATCCGGCCATTGCGCGCCATGGTCCGGCTAGACAGCGTGAAGTCCGACACGCTGAATTCCGTATAACTCAGCCCGTAGCCGAACGGGTACAGCGGGCCGGCCGGCTCCTCGAAGTATTGAGAGGTGTAGTTCCGTGGCTTGCCTTGTACGAATGGGCGTCCGATGCGCGGATGGTTGTAATAGGTCGGAATCTGCCCGATCGAGCGCGGGAAGGAAATGGGCAGCTTGCCCGACGGGTTGTAATCGCCGAACAGCACGTCGGCGATAGCATGGCCGCCTTCGGTGCCGGCATACCAGGTCTCGAGCAATGCATCGGCGTTCTCCTTCTCCCAGTTGAGCGCCAGGGGGCGGCCGTTCATCAGTACCACCACCAGCGGCTTGCCGGTCGTCCTGAGCGCCTTGAGCAGGGTCTCCTGGCTTCCCGGCAGTGAAAGGCTCGTGCGGCTCGACGCCTCGTGCGACATGCCGCGCGACTCGCCCACGGCCACCACGATCACATCGGCGCTGCGCGCTGCCTTTACGGCCTCGGCAATCATGTCGCCCGGCGGACGCTTGTCTTGCACAATCTCGGGCTTGTCCCAATTCATCAAGTTCAGATACCCGACCACGCCGGCATCGTCGGTCACGTTCGCGCCGCGGGCATAGACCACACGGCCCTTGTCGCCGACTGCGTCGCGCATGCCATGCAGCAACGTGACCGACTGCCGGGATTTGCCGACCGCGGACCAGCTTCCCATGATGTCGATGGGCGCATCGGCCAGCGGCCCGATGACCGCGATCGTTCCGGTCTTCTTCAGGGGCAGCGTCCGGCCGCGGTTCTCGAGCAGGACCAAAGACTTGCGCGCGGCGGCGCGTGCCGCCGCCCGGTGCAGGCGGCTCTCCGCGTCGACGTCCGGCGGGTCCTGCGTTGCGACACCGATGCGCCGGTAGGGGTCCTGGAAGAGCCCCAGGTCGTACTTGGCGCCCAGCACCTCCCGCACTGCGTCGTCGACGTCACGCACGGACACTTCGCCCGATTTCACGAGCCCGGCCAAGTGTGCCAGGTAAGCCGAGTCGTGCATGCTCATATCGACGCCGGCCTGGATGGAGAGCCTGGCGGCCTCGCGCCCGTCCTTTGCCACGCCATGCAGCGTCAGCTCGTCGATTGCCCCATGGTCGCTCACCGTGATGCCCTTGAACCCCCAAGTCTTGCGCAGCAAGTCCCTCAGCAGCCACTTGTTGGACGTGGCCGGCACGCCGTTGATTGAATTCAGCGCAATCATGACCCCGCCGGCGCCAGCATCGACGCCCGCCCGGTACGGCGGCAGATAATCCTGGAGCATGCGGGTCGGGCTCATGTCGACCGTGTTGTAGTCACGCCCGCCTTCCACGGCTCCGTATAGCGCGAAGTGCTTGACAACGGCCATCACGCTGTCGGCATTGGCCAGCGATGTTCCCTGCAACCCCCTGACGCTGGCTTGGGCGCATAGCGAGACAAGATAGGGATCCTCGCCAAATCCTTCGGACGTGCGCCCCCAGCGCGGATCTCGGGAGATGTCGAGCATCGGCGCGAAGGTCATGTCAAGGCCATCCGCGCTGGCTTCAATCGCCGAGACACGTGCACTCTGCGCCACTGTCTCCATGTCCCAGCTCGATGCGAGACCCGGGCTGATCGGGAATACGGTGCGGTGCCCGTGTACCACGTCGTACGCGAAGAAGATGGGAATCTTCAGGCGGCTGTGCGTCACTGCCGCGTCCTGCATAGGCCGGTTGTCCTGTCGCCTCACCGAATTGAACGTGCCGCCTACCCGGCCCGCCGCGATCTCCTTGAGCAACTGGGGCTGCGGCATGTCATCGCCGATGCTGATGAGGCGCAGCTGGCCGACCTTCTCGTCGAGCGTCATCCGTCTCATGAGATCGGCGATGAATGCGTTCTTGTCGTCGGGGGAAGCCGACGCGGGACCGGCAAGAACCGGCAAACAGACCAGGCTGGCCGACAGGACCAGCGAAGAGAGCATTCTCATCAGATAGTTGTCCAAGTGTCCAAGGATCCAGGCGGTGCGACAGGGTAGCCGCCCCGCGATGGTGCACACCTCCCGTTCTACAGGTATGCGAAGCGAAATACGTTATCTTTCTGCATTGCATCCGCAGTTTACCGCCACTGCACCAGCGGCTTTCGCCGCACTTGCGGGACAACAGCATTCCTTAACGTGCATTTTCTGGAGAGACTTGTGGTTCCTGCCGCCATCGCCGCGTCGTTACGTACCAAGACGCAAACCGCCTTGCCAGCGCTTTTGGCCGCCTGGGCGCTGCTGTGCGGCACCCAGGCATGCGCGTTCTCCCTGGACGACGTGACCCCCCGCGCCAGGACCCTGGCCGACATGCCATATGCCGCACCGGTCAGCAACCTGCCACCCGTGTTCAGCCAGATGCAGTTTGCCGACTACATCAAGATCCAGCCCCGAAGCGACACGATGGAGTGGAAGGACGCAGGCACGCCGTTCCGCCTGGGCTTCTACCACCAGGGCATGCAGTTCAGCAGCCCGGTTCGCATCAACGAGATCGCCGGTGACGCAGTCCACGAGATCAAATACAACCCGGAGCGGTTCAATTTCGGCGACCTGAAGTTCGACAAGTCCGCGACCGGCAAGCTTGGCTATGCCGGCTTTCGGGTGCTCTACCCGATCAACCGCGCCGACAAGCTCGACGAGATCATGAGTGTGCTGGGCGCCAGCTATTTCCGGGTCGTCGGCAAGAACCAGGTGTATGGACTGTCCAGTCGTGGCCTGGCCATCGATACCGGGTTGCCCGTAGCCGAGGAGTTTCCAGCCTTCCGCGAGTTCTGGATCGCTCGGCCCGATCCGCAGGACAAGCATCTCGTGTTCTACGCCCTGCTTGACTCGCAACGCGCCACCGGCGCTTACCGCTTCGATCTCTACCCCGGTGAGGACACGATCCTCAAGGTGCAGGCGCGCATCTTTCTGCGTGGGGCCCCGGCCAAGCTCGGCGTTGCGCCGTTGACCAGCATGTTCCTGTTCGGGCCGAACCAGCAACGCGATCCGAACAACTTCCGGCCGGCCCTGCATGACTCCAACGGCCTCGCCATCCACACGGGAAATGGCGAATGGCTGTGGCGGCCGCTGAACAACCCGCGCAACCTCGCCATCAGCACCTTCCAGGTCACGAATCCAAGGGGCTTCGGGCTGCTCCAGCGCGGGCGCGAGTTCTCTGTTTATGAAGACCTGAAGGACCGCTATGACCTGCGCCCGAGCGCCTGGATCGAACCGCAGGGCGACTGGGGAAAGGGCAAGGTCGAGCTCGTGGAAATCCCCTCGCCGGACGAGACCAACGACAACATCGTCGCCTTCTGGACGCCGGACCAGTTGCCGCCCAAGGGCCAGCCGCTGCGGGCGGATTACACGATGCACTGGACCATGAATGAGCGCGCCCTGCTCAACAAGGATCTGGCCTGGGTCAAGCAGACGCTGCGCTCCGCAGGAGAAATCACGCAGGCCAACCTGATCCGCCGCCTCGATGGCAGCACCGGCCTTGTAGTCGATTTCGAAGGCCCCGTGCTCGCTGACCTTCCAGCCAGTACGCAAGTCAGCGCACAGGTCAGCGTGAGCGAGAACGCCGAACTGCTCGCCAACGTGCTGGAGCCCAATCCTGTCACCAAAGGCTGGCGGCTGAATCTGCGGATCAAAGTCAAGGATCCGCGGAAAGTGGTGGAAATGCGCGCCGCGCTGGTGTCCGGCGACAAGACGCTAAGCGAGACGTGGAGCTACCAGCTGCCGCCACATTCGGTCGGAGGACAATAAGCGGAATCGCCGCCGCGCATGAGTGCCTGCGACGAGCCGCATGCTTTGTCCACGCCGCGGTCTTCGCCATTCCGCCGAGCGCGCGCCCGACACCGGGTCAGGAGCCGGCGGCAGGCGCCGCCACCTTGCGTCCGGCCATATGGTGGAGATACGCAAGCAAGTCCTTCAGATCCGCATCGGACAGCGTTTTCTTGTCGATCGCCGACATGCGCGCGTTAGGCCACCAGCGCAGCGACTGCGGGTCACGAATCAGCCTGGCCAGCTTGTCGTCGCCCAGATACTCGACCGGGCTGTACGGCACATTCAGATCGGGGCCAAGGTGCGCATCGCCGACGCGGTTGAGGGAGTGGCACGAAAAGCAGACGCGCTGGAATGTCGCAAAGCCGCGCGCGACCGTTCCGCCGGCCGGCAGGCTGGCGGCGGGCCGGATTGCCGCAAAACGCTCAGCAGGCAAAGCGGTAATGTCGATGCGCACGATGCTGTACGTCCAGAGACTCTCATTGATCACGGAGGTGGCGCGGCCCGCCGGCACTGTCCAGATCAGGCGGAACGGCCCGATGTCCTGGCCCTTGAGCGTCGGCCATGGCGAGTCAGGATTTTCCACCGCCAGCCAGGCGCGCGGCCCGTCAACGCTATCGGCCAGCAGCAGGCGCATCGGCAGGTGGGAAATATAGCCATCGCTGGCTGCGGTCGTCGCGCTTGCATCGGCCGTCACCGGCATGCCGCGCAGCAGCGCCGCCAGGGGGATAGCCTTGAACGTCAGCCGGTGCTTCAGGTTGTCGTCGTCCACCGTTACGTCGGTCAGGCGGCGGTCATTCAGCAGCGCCTCCCGCGTCCAGTTGCGCTGTTGCGTACCGGCGGCAATGGTCAGCGTCGCCGTGTCCGCGGCGCACGCCGGGCCTGCCAGGAACGCCATTGCGCATCCAAGCGCGCCAACGGCCATTGCGATCCAGGCTTTCATGCGTTCTCTCCAGAGCGAGCGAAATTTGCACGGTATTCCTGCCGTCGACAGCGCCGGGAGCAGGATGAACAGCGGCGCGAAATGCGCACGCGCGCCCGCCGTTCGAGCGCACAGTGTATGCGAAAGAAACCGGCTTCAGATATTCCACCGCTGCGCAATCTCCGACAGCCGCTGCCGCAACGCATCGAACTCGCCGGATAGTCTCAGCGTCAACGATACATAGCCGGCCCATTGCGCGGGTATGGCTTCCGTCATGCGTTCGAGTGGCGAATCGCCGCGCGGCTCCAGGCGCGCGACGACACCGTGCGTCAGGGCGCGCGCCATGCCGATCAGCATGGCGCTGATGCGGCGCGTTTCTTCGCCGAGGCAGTCCTGGATGACAGCCCTGGATTCGTCGTCGAAGCACGGACGGGTGGCGGCCAGCACTTCCAGCAGACTGATGCTGACCCGCATGCCGTGCTGGATTGCCTCGAGCTGTTCCATCGACACGTTGATCTCCTTGGCCACGGATGGCATCAGGGATCGCAGCTGCACCAGCAGGCCGCCTTGCAGGACCATGGCGCGCTGCAGTTCGGCCTTGTCGAGGGCTGCATCCGTGGCGATGGCTGTGTGCATCCTCGCGCAGCTGCGCAGTGCCTCGGCCAGCTTGTAGCGCCACGAGTACGTGGCGTGCAGGGGCAAGGCGAAGGAAAACAGCAGCGCGATTGCGATGCCGATCAACACATTGGCCGCGCGCCACAACCCGTCGGCGACGGCGTTCTCGCCGTGGCCCGCGACGATGAAGATGGTAATGGCGGAGAGCAGCGCGATATAACCGCCCTTGCCGATTGCCTGGTACGCACAGATGGCACAGGCGATCACGATCAGCACGTAGCTGAGCAGGGGCGCGTGGAAATACGATTGCTGCAGGATGATCAACAGCCCCGCCCCCGCCCCGATCAGCGTGCCGAGCGCGCGCTCGGCGGCCTTCTTGCGGATGTTGCCATGGTGCTGCAAGCCGCCGATGACGACCAGCAGCGTAATGGATGCCCATTCGCCGTGAGGCAGGTGGATCCCCGTGGTCAGCGCGATGGACGTCAGCAGCCCGAGCGCCACCCTGGCAGCGTGAATCTGCCGGGCGTAGCGATAGCGGCGGGCCGGATCCAGCAGCGGGCGCAGCACGCGCCGCAGCACAGGAGGAAGGTGCGTGGATAGCGGGCTGGTCATTTGGGCGCGGCGGCGGGACTTGCGATGCCTTCATCCACGCGCTGCAATAGATGCGGGAAGAAGGGATTGGACGACATGCCGATCGGCGCATCCAGGCTGACGATCAGCGCCGCCCGTTCGCCGCGCGCGGCCATCGCGCCGAGCTGGACCCCGTAGTAATCGCCCGCGTCGGGCTGCGCGCCGTAGAGGCCGTCGCCCGGCGGGAACGGCAGCGCCACATGGGAGGGCGAACGGACGTCGGGCGGATCGCGCAAGCCAAGCGGCAGTGTTTGCACCGTGGCGCTGCCGCCCGGTGTGACCTGCCCGACCACGTCCAGCGTGCTCGTTCGAGGCATCGCGATACAAGTCATTACCTGCGCGGCTGAAGCGGCCGGGTTCTCTGCGTTGCCTTCCCGGAGCCGGGCGATGTCACCAGGGTTCATTGCGCTTTCTCCAGTCGAAAAAAGCACTTGATTCTATCCCTACCGGTTTGGGAAGAAACGGAAATCGGCTGCGCGCGTCCGGTCGCTCCGTCAGCGCCCGACATCCGGCGCCCGTCCGCGACCAACCGCACCAGCCGCGCGGGTGGCAGCGCAGGTGCCCGGCGCATGTCATGGATGGCGCCCATACGCAAACTCGTTCATTTCTTATTAAGAAACAGTTACCTTCATTTTTTCATAACTGTTTACATATCGTTGTCACACTACCGACGCAAACTCTCGGTGCCGCATTGGTGGATGGTCCCCGGCTCGCATCGCGACCATGACCTCCCCGGCAGCAGGGACCCTTATTCGCCCAGACAAGAAAACCGAGATTGATAGTGAAAAAAACGCTCCTCGCACTGACCGCCGCAGCCGCGGCATGCTCCGCCTCCGGTATCGCCTCCGCCCAGACTGCCTCCAGCGTGACGCTCTACGGCATTGCCGATGCCGGCATCAGCTACCAAAGCCATGTGCAGGGCCCCAACGGGGGCGGCGCACTGTATGGGGTGACATCCGGCGGCCTTTCCGGTTCGCGCTGGGGTATTCGCGGCGTGGAAGATCTCGGCAACAACCTGAAGGGCATCTTTGTACTGGAAAGCGGCTTCGACATCGACACGGGCAAGTCCGGCCAGGGCAACCGCCTGTTCGGCCGCCAGGCTTATGTCGGCCTGCAGAACGACCTTGGCGCCATCACGCTGGGCCGCCAGCAAAATGCCTTGTATGACCTGTTCGGTGCCTATGACCCGATGGCGGTCGGCAGCAGCTACTCGCTCAACTCGGTCGATACCCAGGGCTTCAACGGCCGCGCAGACAACGCCGTCAAGTACACTGGCAAGTTCGGCGGCCTGATCGCAACCGGCTTCTACAGCTTCGGCCGCGATAGCAACGTCGCCAACGGCGGCGAAGTACCGGGCAGCTTCCGGGTCGGCAAGAATTTCGGCGGTGGCGTGGCGTACGCCACCGGCCCGGTCTCGGTGGGTGTCGCCTATGACCAGTATCAGGGCAGCACCGTTGCCACGTCCGGCGCCGCGGCCAAGCGCGCCGCCATCGGCGGGTCTTATGCCTTCGGCGATGCGAAGGTGTTCGCCGGCTACCGCTGGCTGCGCGACGAACTCACCAGTGCGACCTCGGTGCGCCAGGACAACCTGTACTGGCTTGGCGCGCTGTACAAGATCACGCCCGCCTTCAGCCTGACCGGTGCGGCTTACTACACCGATGCCCGCAAGGACAGCAACGATTCGTGGATGTTCGTGCTGAATGCGGACTATGCCTTGTCCAAGCGCACCGACGCCTACCTGCTGCTCGGCTACGTGAACAACAAGGGGCAGGCCACCTACGGCGTCACCAACGCGATGAATACGCTGGCGGGCCAGAATCAGACCGGCGTCATGGCCGGCGTGCGCCACCGCTTCTGACCTCCATCGCGGCACAAGCTGGCGGGCTTGCGGGCCACGCCAGCGAACGATCATATCGACCTTGGCTTGTTCACTGAGTCGGAGGACGTTAGGCCGGCAGCGATGCCGGCCATTTTTTGGCGCCTTCGGGGTGGGGCGTCAGCCTCCGGTGAAGAGCTTGCTCGGCGCGATGTACACGCGGATACCGCCGGCCTGTGCCACATTCGGGAAAATGGTCTTCATATCGACCGACGTTCCCCCGATCGCCTCCAGGAAGGTCCAGCCGACGGTCGTGTTGCCGGCGCGGAAGGCCACCGATTCCCCGGATGCCACGTTCACGTAGTTCATGCCCGGCGTCAGCGTCACGGTGCGGGTCGTCGTGCTCACGTCCGCGGGGCTGCCGAACAGGGCGGCGATCCGGTCGGCCATTGCAACCGGTAGTGGCGCTTGCGTGGGCGCCGTGGCACCCCAGGCTGACGAGATGCCGAGGATGGAGAGTGCCAGCGCGGCGGCAAGCGTTTGCTTCTTGGTCATTATGTTTTCCTTGTGCCTGCCCTTGTTTGTTGGGGAGGTAGGAAAAGTGTAGCTACGCCGCAATCATTCTAAAAATGATATATACAACACAAATCAAGTCGCTTTTTTCATGAGTGATGGTGATGCCAGCGACGATTCCGCACGGCCGGGCGGTCCGGCCCATGCGCAAGGGAAGCGCACGCCGGCGCATTGCGCAGGGCCGGTTCCCAGGCAGTTGGCGCGCGAATCCGCGCCAACTGCCTGGAATCCGGATCCGCGCTCAGATCAGGTTGAGACGTACGTCGATATTGCCGCGCGTGGCATTCGAGTACGGGCAGACGATGTGTGCCTTGTCCACCAGCGACTGCGCGACGGCACGGTCCAGCCCCGGCAGCGCGATGTTCAGGTCCACCTCGATGCCAAAGCCCGTGGGAATGGCACCGATGCCAACCTGCCCGGTGATGGCGGTATCGGCAGGCAGCGCCACCTTGTCGCGGGCCGCGACGAACTTCAGCGCGCCGAGGAAACAGGCCGAATAGCCGGCGGCGAACAGTTGTTCCGGGTTGGTGCCCGCGCCGCCCGCGCCGCCAAGTTCGCGCGGCGTGGCCAGCTTGACGTCCAGCACGTTGTCAGACGATACCGCGCGGCCGTCACGGCCTCCGGTTGCGGTGGCGGTAGCGCGGTAGAGGACTTTTTCGATCGACATGATGGCACTCCTGATAAGTGATAAAGCCGGCTCGTCGAGCCTGCGGTTCGAGAAAGCCCGGGAGCCTTCCATATTAAATAGCTAACTATTAAATAGTACGCTATATAAATTACAATAAAAACGGGCCGCCCTCCTGCCTGGCCCGCCTGGCGCCAGTGGCTCGCATCGCCCTGGCACCGCGATCCTGATCAGCCGCCTGCTTCGGCGAACCGTTCGCGCAACTTGTCCAGTTCCGCCTTCACCGCCACGACCTGCTCCACGCTGCACGCCGAAGCGCACAGCACCGCGCGGGGCACGGCCTCGGCCGGTTCCTTGAGCGCACGACCTTCGGCGGTCAGCGAGACGATGACCTGGCGCTCATCCGCGGCGGCGCGCTCGCGCCGCACCAGTTGCTGGGCTTCCATCCGCTTGAGCAACGGCGTCAGCGTGGCCGAATCCAGGTGCAGCCGCGCGCCGATTTCCGAAACGGTCAGGCCATCGGCCTCCCACAGCACCAACATCACCAGGTATTGCGGATAGGTCAGGCCCAGCGGCGCCAGCAGCTTGCGGTACAGCTTGTTCAGCGCAAGCGACGTGGCGTACACGGAAAAGCAGAACTGCTGGTCCAGCAGCTGCGCCGACGCGGCACTGAGCGTGGCGTCAGGTGCAGCTTGCTTGGTCCGGGAGGTGCGTTTCGTGTCCATGGGCTGAAATTTATATCGCGCACGATTAAATTGCAAGCTATTTTTCTGGGCGTCGATAGGGGCTGCCGCTGCCATTCCCTTGAGATTTCCATATCCTTACACTAAAGTAAGGAATCAGGTTCCGCAGGAGAGCTCACAATGACGTCAGCAACAATCACTTCGAAAGGGCAGGTCACCATCCCTGTCGACGTGCGCAATGCGTTAGGCGTAGGTTCAGGTGACCGGATCGAATTCATCATGAATGAGCAATCCGGTCGTTATGAGGTCGTTCCAGCCATTCAATCGGTAACGGCGCTGAAAGGCATCATTGGCAGTCCGAAACGGCCGGTCTCGGTGGAGGATATGAACGCTGCCATCGCCGGGCAAGGCGCCTCGGCGCGATGATTGGCCTCGATACCAATGTACTTGTTCGTTACCTTGCGCAAGACGATGCCGTGCAGTCACCCAAAGCCAATGCCCTGATCGAGTCGCTATCGACCGAGCGGCAAGGCTACGTGACGCAAGTGGTACTGGTCGAGGTCGTCTGGGTGTTGAGCAAATGCTATGACGCGCAACGCGAAGATATCGTTCGGGTTATCGAGACGCTGCTGCGGACGAAAGAACTCGCCGTTGAAGCGTCAGAGACAGTTTGGAAAGCCCTAAGGGTGTTTGCCTCCTCGGCAGCCGACTTCGCGGACTGCTTGATAGAACGCGCCTGCCACGACGCGCAATGTGAATACACGGCCACGTTTGACGTGAAAACGGCCAGGTCAGCCGGATTGAAGCTCATCAGGTAGAGAAAGGGTCCGTCGGCGTGCCCTGGTGAAAGAACATCTGCCAGCCCTTGTCGGTAAGCTTCCAGATCGAAGTGCGAAGGGTATGCCGTTCCAGCCGGCCGTCCGGCCGCCGGCACGCCGACCGGTAGTTCAGCATGGCAACGTCTGGCGCGAGCTGCCGCAGCGAGAAGTCCTGCGCCCATATCGTGCCGGATGCGGCCTCGGGGGGCAGTTCGCTGAGCGTCTCGGCCTTGGTGTGAATGCCCCCGGACCGGCCAATCTCCAGGAAACTGTCATGCAGCAGCACGTCCAGCCGATCCCTGTCGCCGCCGGCGGCAGGCTGGTGTAGTTCGGTTTCAAGCTGCTGCAGCACTGGCAGCAGTGCCTTATCTTCATTCATACCAGGGCACTCCTCTCGTTAGCGTCTTGCTTCCCGGATCACGGCGCATCCTCATCCAGGCCAATCGCCGTCGTATCGATCCGCTCGACCTTCCCCTTCTGGCGCACTTCCGTACGCAGCACGAACGCCTCGGTCGGACAGTACCAGTCGGTGACGTTCATGATCGTCGGCTCGGTCTGGATGAGGTCGTCTCCCATCATCAATGGCCCCAGCGAGGATCGCTTCTCATAGGTGATGGGCATGCATTCGCGGCGTCCCATCGCGGTCTCGATGGATTGCGCGCGGCCGACCCGGCGCTCGCCGATGGAGACCGAGGCCGAGGGGGCCCGAATGGTGGTGACCATCTCGTCCGTTGCCAGGCTATGTATCTCCAGGTCCAGGCTGGAACTGAGGGTCTCGCCAGGCAGCACGACGCCCTCCCTGATGGCCAGGCCCGCATAGCTCAGCACGCCCTTGCCCTGGAACGAGGCCTGCCCGAACAGGCGCGTATAGCGCGCCTGCGCATTGATGGTGGCGCGCTGGCTGCTCACCGTGGCCACCGCGCCGGGCGTAGCGCCCCGGTCAAAGCTCATCCTGTGCACCTGGTCCATGACCACCGGCGGGCCCATCATGGCCGCCAGCGCCGACTTGGAATGGATCGACAGCCATGCGCTGCAGCCCTTCTCCGTGATCGAAGGATGCCGGATGGTCATGGTGATCGACATCGGCATGTCGCCACTGGCCTCCATCTGCGCGCGCGCCCCCGACTGGAACCAGGGCGCGTCGCAGATGGTGCCGGGGATGCCCTCGGGCGCTGCGCTGCCGGTTTGCCCTTGCTGAGCCATCCCTTCATCGGGAAGCCCGCATAACAGCAGTGGAAATAACACCGCGCCCAGTCTTCGGAAGGCGCGCGTCGGCCCGTAAGGGTGAGCGGTCATGTCTTGTCCCAAGCCAGAAACCTCGCGCTGGCGATCCCCCTGGATAGAGGGATTTCGGCCCGGCCGGGCCACCAGCATGCCCCGAAGGTAGCACTTGGCATCGCGGCCCACAACCGGGACAGACACCGGAACGGAAGCATCCATGCACGGCAAGAAAGTGCTTACTTCTGCCCGCCAGCGGATTGCGGCCGGGCCGGCGCCGCCACGCCCTGGCGGTCACCGAACAAGGGGTAAGGCACCCCGCGCGCAGGATCGTCGGTGGTCTGGTCTATCACGATCTCCACATCCGCCACCTCGCGCAGCGCCGCCATGAACGGCTGATGCGCGAAGCCACGTCCCACGCAGCCCTGCACCAGCAGCCAGCGCCCCCGCACTGTGAGCCACAGCGTGGAATCCTGCCAGCCCGGCATGGCGAGCGACAGCGACTGCAGGCGGCGGCGCGTGCTTTCCACGATCTCCTTCTCGTACTGGTAGGAATTGGCGAGGCGGCAGCGGCCTTCCACATAGCAGTGGTTGCCATCTTCGATCCGGTGATGGGCATCGCGCCGCCATTGCGCCTCGTCCACGCGGGGCCCGAGCGGCTCCGGGCAACCGGCGATGCGCGAAGAGATCTGGAAGAAGGGATCGCGGCCACGGTTTTCCTTGTCGTTATCGCCGCCGCGCGCGGGCCAGGCCAGCATGGCGGCGCCGGCGAGCGCAATCATGGCGATCCGCACGGAAACAAACGAACGATGGACGGGCACGGCGGACTCCGCGGTAACGGCTGCGTCTGCATAGCATAGGACCAGCCGCGGCCAGGTGAAAGTGCGGCCAAACGCGGGCGCTTCGGCCCGGTTTCCCTGCTTTTTGCGCCAGGGGAGCCTGGGCTTTCGCAGCGTGCCGCGCGAAAGCGCGTGAGCGCATCCACGTACAATCTCCGCATTCAAAAGAATAATTCAAGGAGACAGTCATGGCAGTCATCGGACCCGATGTGCGCTTGCATCCCACCGCCTACGTGCACGAATCGGCCTACCTCTATGGCAAGATCACCATCCACGAGGGCGCATCAATCTGGATCCATGTCGCCGCGCGCGCCGAGAGCAGGGAAATCGTGATCGGCGCCTACACCAATATCCAGGACTTCGCGATGCTGCATATCGGCGACCGCTCGCCAACCATCATCGGCAGCCATTGCTCCATCACGCATCACTGCACGATCCACGGATGCACGATCGGCGACAACTGCCTGATCGGCATCAACGCCACCATCATGGATGGCTGCGTAATCGGCGATAACTGCATCGTCGCCGGACATGCTTTCCTCAAGGAGGGCACCGTGATTCCGCCCAATTCCATCGTGATGGGCAGCCCCGRCAAGGTCACGCGCACGCAGAACAACTATGTGCGCAACCGGCTCAATGCGTTTTTGTATTACAAGAATGCGCTGGCCTATGCGCGGCAGGATTATCGGGCATGGGAAGGACCGGAGTTCACGGCGGAGATGATGGCGGAAATGGAGAGGCTGCAGGCAGCGCTGGAAGCTACTGGATCGTGACCGGCCGCATCGCGGGCAAGATCGGGCGGCCGGTGCTGCCGGCCAGGGGATGAAGCGGCTAGAGCAGCCCGATATCCACCGCGCGGGTATCGGGAAACACATGCGCCAGGCGCGCATCGTCCAGCCCGTAGAGGCGCCTGAACAGGCCGCCCAGCATGGCGCGGTATTCGTTGAGCACGGGCCAGTCGCGATTCTGGTTCAGCGTGCGCTGCTCTACCGCCACCTGCTCGCCGGCTATGCGCCCGCCGCGCACCGCGCCGCCGGCCACCCAGTACACGGTGCCGTGGCCATGGTCGGTGCCGCGCGTGCCGTTCTCGCGGAAGGTGCGGCCGAACTCGGAAACCACCACCACCGTGGTCTTGCTCCACACCGGGCCGATCTCATCGGCAAAGCCGGCGACGCCGCGCCCCAGGTTGTCCAGCAGGTTGGCCAGTTGCCCCTGCGCACCGCCCTGGTTCACATGCGTATCCCAGCCGCCCACGTCGATAAAGCCCAGGTTGAAGCGCTCGCGCATCAGGCTGGCCATGCGCCGCGCTTCCAGTTCGAAACCCTTGGCGCTGAGCGCGCGCCGGTTGGCCGCCTGCATTTCCTGCATGCGGCTGGCCATGTCGGGCTCGGGCTGCGCGGGCAGGTTCGCGGCCATCATGCTGTTGCGGCGTTGCATGGCCTCGGCCTCCTGCGCCACGGTCTGCCGCAGCTCGAAGCCCTCGTTGATCAGCGACTCGAAACGCGTGCCGCGGTACATCTGCGCCAGCACGCGTGTCTGGCGTTCGTCGAAGGGCGTGCGCCCGGTGCCTTTGAGCGAGACATTGGGCACACTGAGCGCACCGCTGAGCACCATCGGCAGGCCGTCGGTAAAGGCTACCGGCGCGGCGCGTCCGCCCATGGACTCGGCGAGCCGGTTGAGAAAGCCGGTGCCGCGCAGCGAGGGATCGGCGCGGCCGTTGCCCTTTCCGTTCGCAGCCAGCGGCAAACCCGCCTCGATACTGTCCTGCGTCTCGAAGTGGCTGCGCGAGGAGTCCGCCGTGCCGGCAAAGGGCACAAAGGCAAGCTGCTGCTTCTGCCACAAGGGCAGCAGGCTGTCCTTGAGCGCGGGATGCAGCGCCCACGTGTCGATGCCCCGGTCCGCGCCGCCATCGAAGGCCGCCGCCAGCGACAGCGCGGCGCGCGGATCGGCCGGGGCGCCCTGCGCAGCCGGCCTGGCGATGGCGATATTCGGACGCGACGCGTAGTAGAAATCACTGCCTGCCGGCACCAGCACATTGGTGGCATCGTAGCCGCCGCGCAGGAACACCAGCAGGAAACGCGCATCGGCCTGCTGCGGCAGCGCGTAGGCGCGCGAGGCAATGCCGGGTGCCAGCGCAGCCAGTCCCGCCAGCCCGGCGCCCTTTAGCCATTCACGTCGTTGCATGGGTCGCTCCTTGATCCAGGGCAGGGCCTCTCATTCCTGCATCCACTCGGGCGAGGAAAGCAGGATGGTGTTCCACTCCGCCTGCGAAGCTGCCTGCGTCATCGCGGTGCGCGTGGCGGGCCCGAGGGTGGGTTCGATGCTGTCGAAAAACACGCGGTTGCCGAGTTGCGGAAACCCGGTGCGCTCGGCCGGCTTGCCATCATCCTTGGAGAAAAGGCCAGCCTGCCCGGAACCGATCGCGCGGGCAATCTCGAAGCGCTTGACCATCTGCCCCGAGCTGGCCCACGCGCTTTCCGCGGCGGGGAAACCGTCCGGCGTGATGCGGCCATAAAGCGGCTCGCCCAGCTGGTTGAGCCAGGCGATGGCCGGGCGCAGGTTGGCCACCATGCGGCCGTCGTAGGCCAGCCGCAGCGACGAGGCCACGAACTGCATCGGATCCTTGAACTTGCGGTTGCCCGAGGCCAGCGTTGCGTTCAGCTCCGGCGACAGGAACAGCGTGCGCAGCACCGCCGCGATATCGCCGTCGCTCTGCACGAACGTGGCCGCCATGCGGTTGACCAGCGATGGCGGCGGCGCATCACCAACGAAATGCGCGGCGAGCTTGTAGGAGATAAAACGCGCCGTGGCGGGCTCGCGGCTGAGAATGTCCACGGCTTGCTCCACCTCGTGGAACCCGGTCGGCTCGATACGATGGCCGAGCAGCGTCTTGGGCCCGGAATCATGCCGGCCCGGATTGAACTCGAATACGCCATCGGCGCGGTAGAGCGCCTGCTTTTGCGGCGGCAGCTTCGGCGGCTGGCCGCTGGCATTGATGCCCAGTCCGGTCAGCACACGGGCCAGTTCCTGCACGTCCTGCTGCGAATAGCGCGAACCGCTTGCGCCGCCGGACACGCCCAGCGTATGCAATTCCATCAGCTCGCGCGCGTAGTTCTCGTTGATGCGGTCGACCGCGCTCTGCGCGTTGTCCAGGTACTCCAGCATGGCCGGCGCGGTCACCGTGGCCATCAGCAGGTCGCGGAACTTGCCCAGCGCACGCGGGCGTATTGCCTTGTCTTCGTAGTCGGCCAGCACCCAGCGTATCGAGCCTTTGCCGGAGTACACGCTGAAGTGATTCATCCAGAACCATGTCATCTGCTCGCGCAACTGCGCTGTGGAGTAAAGCGCGCGCAGCAGATGGCGCCGGCTGGTATCGAGCAGCACCTCGTTGCCGCCGCGGTTCAGCGCATCGCGCGCCTTTTGCTTTTCGTCATCGTCCGTGAGCGTATTGATGCGCTGCTGCTCGGCGCGCACGCTGCGCAGCCTTTGCTCGCCGCTTTGCTGTGCAATGCTCAGCGCGCCGATGGTGGCGGCGAGTTCGCCGGCATCGGTGGCGGGCGCCTTGAGCTGTTCATCGAGATAACGTTCGCGGCCCAGCTTGCGCAGCCGTTCCATGCTGGCCTGGTTGGCGCCGAAGGTGACGGTGTTGAGCCAGTGCAGGTCGGCCGGTTTCAGGGTCGCCGCGGCGCTGCCGCTGTCCGGCGCGCCGCCGCCCTGCGCGCACGCGCCCAGCAGGCCGGCGGCAGCAGCCAGCAGCAACACCGGCATCACACGTGAAAAGCTGAAGGTCATGGATAGCCTGCCTGATCTCGAACACCTGTAGGTGACACCGCTCTTACGCGAGCGGGCGGGTTTTGGTTGACGTGATCAGCCCGATTTCCATACTGGATCCGCAAGCAAAATGAAAGTTCCTGCCGGATTACCACGCAAACGGGGGGATTGCTATTCAAGCGGCCGGGGCATCGCGCGCAAGGTCAGGGCCCAGAACACCAGCGCAGCGGCGCTGATGGCGGCGCCCAGCACACACACGCCGGACCATCCGGCGCGCGCATAGACGTGGGTCGAGGCGATCGAGCCGGCGCCGCTGCCTAGCGCATAGAACAACATGTAACAGCCCACCAGCCGGCTGTGCGCTTCCGGCTGTACGCGAAACACCAGGCTCTGGTTGGTGACATGGATGGCCTGCCCGGCAAGGTCCAGCACAATGACGCCGGCCACCAGCAGCCACAGCGATTGCTGCGCGAAACCCAGCGGCAGCCAGCAGGCCAGTAGCAACACCAGCGCAGCGCCGGTCGTCGCCTGGCCCAGCCCGCGATCCGCTAGGTGGCCGGCACGCGCCGCCGCCAGCGCGCCCGCCGCCCCCACCAGCCCGAAGGCGCCGATGGCCGTATGCGACATCGAATACGGCGGCGCGCTCAGCGGAAACACCAGCGCGGTCCAGAACACGCTGAAGGCGGCGAACATCAGCATGGCGAGTACCCCGCGGATCTGCAGCGTGCGCTCGTGCGCCAGCAGCGTGAACATCGAGCCCAGCAGGCKCGCATAACTCATGCGCAACGGCGCGCCGTGCCGATGCGGCAGGCGGCGCGCCAGCACGGCGATCATCAGCAGCGCCAGCACGCCCGAGACCACATACACGGCACGCCAGCCGGCCAGGTCAGCCAGCACGCCCGCCAGGGCCCGCGCCAGCAGCAACCCGATCACCACGCCGCCCTGCGCCGCGCCTACCACGCGGCCGCGTTCGGCGGGCGCGGCCAGCGTGGCGGCGAACGCGATCAGGCCTTGCGTCATGGCCGTGCCCAGCAAGCCCACGGCGAGCATGCCGGCCAGCAAGGCAACGCGCGAGGAAGCCAGGGCCACCAGGGCCAACGCCATCGCCAGCAACAACAATTGCAGCAGTATCAGGCGGCGCCGGTCGACCAGGTCACCCACGGGCACCAGCAACAGCAGCGCCAGCGCGCAGCCCGCCTGCGTGGCTGTGACCACGATGCCTGCCGCGCCGGTGCCGAAGCCGAATTCATGCGCCATGGCATCGAGCAAGGGCTGCGCGTAGTAGACGTTGGCCACGCTGAGGCCGCAAGCCAGCGCGAACAGCCAGACCAGCGAAGAAGGCATCGAAGGCGCTGCCGCACGCAATGCGGCTGCGCTTCCTGGGTTAAAAGTCATGACGGGCTCCATCTGGTTTTGTAAAAAAACCAAGTGAAGTCTAACCTTCATGGTTTCTTAAAGCAACCAGATTGGGTTTCGCTAAAACCTTTCCCGGAATGGGGCCAATTGGTGATGTTTTCGCCCCTCCGGCAAAGTCCCGACACATATCGTATAGTCACGATATTAATTTTGTGAGAAGCAGATATTTGTTTCGCCAGCCTGCGAAACAAATATCCCTTCCGTGACAGCAGTGAACCCTGAAGCCACCCCCGACGCGAGTTCCGACTCAAACCCGATCGACATCGACGCCATCCACAAAGCGCTGGCAAACCCGGTGCGGCGCAATATCCTGGCCTGGCTGAAATCGCCGCAGGAGAACTTCGCCATACAGGACTACCCGCTTGAGCTGGGCGTCTGCGCGGGCCTGATCGACGCGCGCACGGGCTTGTCGCAGTCCACCGTGTCGGCGCATCTCGCCACGCTGCAGCGCGCCGACCTGGTGACGTCCAAGCGGGTTGGCCAATGGATTTTTTTCAAGCGCAACGAAGTGACCATCCAGGCTTTTCTGGATCACATGCATAGCGATCTGTGAAACCTGGCGGCGCGCAAGCGCCCGAAGCCGCACCAAGTCCATGGTGCGTCATCCTCCTCCACCCTTTTCGGTACCAAGACCAATAGCCATGCCTACACTCTTTGATCCGATCCGTATCGGCGACCTCGATCTTCCCAACCGCGTCATCATGGCGCCCCTGACGCGTTCGCGCGCGGTGGGCGGCGGCCGCGTGCCCAATGCCCTGATGGCCGAGTACTACGTGCAGCGCGCTTCGGCGGGCCTGATCCTCAGCGAAGCCACTTCCGTCACCCCGCAAGGCGTGGGCTACGCCGACACCCCGGGCATCTGGTCCGACGAACAAGTGGCCGGCTGGAAGGTAGTGACCGATGCCGTGCACGCCGCCGGCGGCCGCATCTTCCTGCAGCTATGGCACGTGGGCCGCATTTCCGACCCCGTCTTCCTCGACGGCGAGCTGCCGGTGGCGCCCAGCGCCATCGCGGCCGCGGGCAATGTCAGCCTGGTGCGCCCCAAGCGCCCGTATGTCACGCCGCGCGCGCTGGAAACCGATGAGATCCCGGGCATCGTCGCGGCCTACCGCCACGGCGCGCAAAATGCCAAGGCCGCCGGCTTCGACGGCGTGGAAGTGCACGGCGCCAACGGCTACCTGCTCGACCAGTTCCTGCAGGACAGCACCAACAAGCGCACCGACGCTTACGGCGGCCCGATCGAGAACCGCGCCCGCCTGCTGCTGGAAGTGACCGACGCCTGCATCGACGTATGGGGCGCATCGCGCGTGGGCGTGCACCTGGCGCCGCGCGCCGATGCCCACGACATGGGCGACTCGGACCTGGGCGCCACCTTCGGCTATGTGGCCCGCGACCTCGGCAAGCGCGGCATCGCCTTTATCTGCTCGCGTGAAGCGCTCGGCGACAACCGCCTCGGCCCCGCGCTGAAGAAGGCCTTCGGCGGCGTCTATATCGCCAACGAACAGATGACCAAGGAAACGGCCGAGCATGTGCTGCAAGCCGGCGAAGCCGATGCCGTGGCCTTTGGCCAGTTGTTCATCGCCAACCCCGACCTTCCGCGCCGCCTGCAGATCGACGCGCCGCTGAACGCGCCGCAGCCAGCGACCTACTACCATCCGGGCGCCGAAGGCTATATCGACTACCCCGCGCTCGCCTGACCCGGCATGACAGCCCGCGCTGGCTCGCGTGCGACAGCGCGCGTGGCTGGCTGAAGGGTCGATCGGCTGAAAGGCTGAAAGGTTGAAACGCCCCGCCTCGCGCGGGGCGTTTCCCATGCCCGCGACGGTTTGTGCGCATCGCCACCATGCCATAATCCGCAGCCATGGCATCTACCGACCCGTCCGACCCACCGCTGCCGCGCATCCATCGCGCAGAGTACGCGCGGCGCATGAACCGCGTGCTCGACTATATCGACCAGCATCTGGACACGGCGCTCGACCTGGCGCAACTGGCGGATGTGGCGAATTTTTCCCGATTCCATTTTCATCGCGTGTTCGCGGCATGGATGGGTGAGACGCTGGGCGACTACGCGCGCCGGCGCCGGCTCGAATCCGCGGCATTTCACTTGTCCTGCAAACCGGAGGCCTCGGTGCTGGAAATCGCACTGGCCACGGGATTCGGGTCAGGCGAGGCATTTGCGCGCGCCTTCAAGCTCAGGTTTGGCTGCACGCCGTCGGCCTGGCGCGCTGGCGCGGCGCAACACCGGGCCGAGCAAATGGCGGCGGCACGCGAGCGCCATGCCAACCGCCATGGCAATCCGGATAGCAATCCGGATCAGGTCCTGCGCAATGCCAGTCAGGTGGACGGCCGTGCATTCACCGACCATGGCGGCTCCCACCAAGCACATGGAGAGCGCAATATGGAAGTCCGCATCATCGATCTACCCGAGGTACGTGTCGCCTACCAGCGCCACATCGGTCCCTACGGCCCGGCGATCGGCACGTTCTGGCGCGAAGCCGTCGCGCCATGGATGCATGCCAACGGCCTGGGTGAGCAGACGTGTTATGGCATCGGCCACGACGCCCCGGGCATTACGCCGCCGGACAAGTGCCGCTACGACGCCTGCGTGGCGGTACCGGAAGCGTTCCAGCCCGGCGGCCAGGCCAGCATCGCCGTCCTGCCGGGCGGACGCTACGCCGTGGCGCCATTCAGCGGCGCCCCTGCCACCATCGGCGAGGCGTGGATGTGGCTGACCCGGGAATGGCTGCCGTCGAGCGGCATGCAATGCGACGAGCGCCCGTGCTTCGAGCGGTTCTCGGCAGTGTCCGCGCTGGACCGGCGCACGGGGGTGCTGACCTGCGAGCTGTGCATTCCTGTGCGTGCGCTGTAGCACGCCACGGGCATACGCAAGGTGGAAGGCGTGACGCGTGCTGAAGTCGCCGATTGCCTCAGCATCTACATGGTCCGGGAGCACATCGTCCGGGCCATGGCGCATTGCCGTCGCAGGATGGCGAGAGACGCCGTCGCATAGCTGCGCCGGAGCACCCCCGCTGCATCGCGCTTTTAGCCCGCTGCCTGCAGTTGCGGCAGCAGTTCGTCCGTCGTCAGGATCACGTGGGCATACGTCGGGCCGTTGATCTCGTGGGCGGCATGCATGGCTTCCGGGGAAAACGCCGCGGTCGCGTCCTTTACCAGCGTGATGTGGTAGCCAAGCTCGGCGCCGAATTTCGCGGTGGTCTCGATGCAGGTGTTCGCCAGCATGCCGATCACGATCAGATGCTCCATGCCACGCCGCCGGAGCTGATGGTCAAGGTCGGTGTTGGCAAAGCCGCTGGACCCGAAATGTTCGGTGGCCATGACGTCTTGCGGTTGCGGCATGAAATCGGGATGCCATTCGCCACCCCAGGACCCTGCCGCGAAAGGCTGCACGCGATGCGCGCCGGCCATGTAGGGCGACAGGTGCTTCCATCCGGCAAAATCATCCGGCGTGGCGCGGTGATGCGGCACGTAGAAGACCGTGATGCCCGCCGCCCGCACGGCGGCTAGCACCCGGCGCATATTCCCGACCGTGCCGGTGGCATCGGCCACGGCCCGGGCGGGTCGGTTGAGCTTGCCTTCGTCCGACAGGAAGTCGTTGTACGGGTCGACCAGGAGCAGCGCGGTGATCGCCTTGGGGTAGGCATTTTTTCTCATCCTTCTTCTCCTGAACGCCGGACACTGTCCCAGAGTAGGGAACCCTTCGCAGCGCGTCAATCGGAAGTCCGGAGGATTCCGTTTCCTGGTCCCGCGCGACTCAGTCTGCCTGCGCCCCGGAACGCTTCACCACCGCGCCCCACTTGCGAATCTCGCTGTCGAGGAACTTCCCGGTTTCCTCCGGGCTCATCGGCATCGGTTCCGAGCCGCGGTCCGTGATGAACTTTCCCAGCTCCGGCGATTGCAAGGCCTTCACCGTTTCCGCGTTGAGCTGGCTCACCAGCGCGGGCGGCAGGCCCTTGGGCGCCATCAGGATGGCCCAGCCCAGCGCCTCGAAACCGGCAACGCCTTCCTCGCGCACCGTGGGCACATTGGGCAGCTGCGGCGTGCGCCTGGCCACCGTCACCGCCAGCGGCACGGCCTTCTTTGACTGGATCAGGGGCAGCGCCGCCGTCACCGAATCCACCATCAGCGGGATCTGGTTGCCAAGGAAGTCAGCCTGCGCCGGGCCGCTGCCTTTGTAGGGAATGTGCACCATGAAGATGCCGGCCTGGGCCTTGAGCATCTCGGCGGAGAGATGCTGGGTACCGCCCACGCCGGCGCTGGCGTAGCTGTACTTGCCGGGTGCGGCCTTGGCCCTGGCGATCAGGTCGCGCAGCGAGACGATGCCCGAAGCCGGCGTGGCAAGGAACACCAGCGGCACCGAGAACACCCCCGAGATCGGCTGGAAATCCTGGCGCGGGTTGTAATTCAGCTTCTTGTACAGGGTCTGGTTGATCGCCATGGCACTGCCGGCCATGACCAGCGTGTAGCCATCGGGCGCGGCGTGCGCAGCCAGCTCCATGCCGAGGTTGCTGCCGGCACCGGCGCGGTTGTCCACGACGATCGGCTGGCCAAGCTGCTTGCCCAGGCGCTCGGCCAGCGCGCGCGCGAAGATGTCGGTGGCCTGTCCCGGCGGGAAAGGCACGATCAGCTTGATGGGCCGCTCGGGGTAGGCGGCATGGGCAAGCGTGCCGGCCAGCGTCAGTGCGGCGGCAGCGATCAGGGAAATGGGCTTCTTCAAGGGGCTCTCCTGTTTTTTCGTTTTATGTGTTGTGCATGCGCTGCAACGGATTCTACGGGATGCCGCGTCGGCGGCCGCGCGCGCAAGCTCCGCCAGCGCATTTCCATATGCCGATTGCGGCGTTGGCAAGCCTGACCCGCAGCCGTATGATGTTGCGGCACCATCCCCATACGCCGGAGCGCCGCATGAACGCCGTCACCGAACCGCAGCTGGCCTGGCTTGACACCAGCCAGTCCCTTCCCGCCCTGCACTTCCCCGCTGTCCAGACCGAGGTCTCGCCCGATGAATGGGCTGTGCGCGTGGAGCTGGCGGCGGCCTACCGGCTGGCGGCGCAGTTCCGCTGGACCGATCACATCTACACCCATTTCTCCGCGCGCGTGCCCGGTCCGCACGAACATTTCCTGATTAATGCCTATGGCCTGACGTTCGACGAGATCACTGCGTCCAACCTCGTCAAGGTCGATATCGACGGCCGGATCCTGCGCGACGACACCGGCCTTGGCATCAACCCCGCCGGCTACGTGATCCACAGCGCCATCCACGGCGCGCGCCACGACGTAGGATGCGTGCTGCATACCCACACCGCCGCCGGCATCGGCGTCTCGGCCCAGCGCGACGGGCTGCTGATGATCTCGCAGCACGCCATGCGCTTCTTCGGCCGGGTGGCGTATCACGATTACGAGGGCATCGCCATCGATCTGGACGAACGCTCGCGGCTGGTGGCGGATCTGGGCGACAAGGACATTTTCATCCTGCGCAACCACGGCCTGCTGACTTGCGCGCCTACCATCGCGCAAGCCTTCCAGGAACTGCACATGCTGGAGCGTGCCTGCGTCGCGCAGCTTGCCGCGCAGTCCGGTGGCGCGCCGCTGGTGATCGCGCCGGATGCGGTGGCCCGCAAGGTAGCGGACGTGGTGGTGAACAATGCTGGCGGACCGGTCACGCGCAAACACTGGGCCGCCCTGCTACGGCAGCTCGACCGCAGCGACCCGTCTTACCGTCAATAAGCGCAAACGGACGCCAGAGGCCTCATGCCCGCGACCTCCGCCGTTACCCTGGCCGGCCTCGGGCTGGCGGCCCTATTGCTACTGCTGCGCGCCAGCCGCGACCCGCGCGTGCTGGCGGCGCTGCGCAGCGATCCGGCGCCGTGCCCGCCGCTGACGAACTGAGCCGTAGCGCCCGGCGAAGCGGGCTGCGCATGCCGGCAGCCACCGCGGTAGTCCACGCCGGCTGGTCCCGGCCGCAGCAGGGAAAGGGAGGCGATCCTATAATCCACCTGCATGCAAGCCCGTCCAGGCCTCCCGTTTCCCCGTGCCTGCCATGCGGCACAACAGGACCATCCACATGATCGATCTGTACTACTGGACCACCCCCAACGGCCACAAGATCACGATGTTCCTCGAAGAGGCTGGCCTGCCCTATCGCGTGGTCCCGGTGAATATCAGCCGCGGCGAACAGTTCGAGCCCGCCTTCCTGAAGATCTCCCCGAACAACCGCATCCCGGCCATCGTCGACCAGGCGCCCGATGATGGCGGCGAGCCGGTCTCCACTTTCGAGTCGGGCGCGATCCTGCTGTACCTGGCCGACAAGACCGGGCGCTTCATCCCGGCGGACCTGCGTGGCCGCAACATGGCGCTGCAATGGCTGTTCTGGCAGATGGGCGGGCTCGGGCCGATGGCAGGCCAGAACCATCACTTCGTGCAATACGCGCCCGAGCCACTGCCCTACGCCATCGAGCGCTACGTGAAGGAAACGGCGCGGCTGTATGGTGTGCTGAACAAGCACCTGGCAGACGGTCGTGCATACATCTGCGGTGCCGAATATTCGATAGCGGATATCGCCTGCTACCCGTGGGTGGTGCCGCACGAACGGCAGCGCCAGAACCTCGATGACTTCCCGCATCTGGCAAACTGGTTTGCGCGCATACGGGCGCGCCCCGCCACCGAACGCGCCTACGCGCTGGCGAAGACGATCAATACCGCACCGGTAGTCGATGAAGCGTCGAAGCGCGTGTTGTTCGGGCAGGATGCCTCGACCGTACGCTGACGGGTGAACGCGCTGGCCGGATCAGCGCTTGTGGTCGAAACGCCGTGCCAGCCGTTCGCCGCCGAACTGCACCAGCGTCACCAGCGCCACCAGGATAACGATCACGTTGAACATCACCGCGGTCTCGTAGCGCTCGTAGCCATAGCGGATGGCAAGGTCGCCAAGGCCGCCGGCGCCCACCGCGCCGGCCATGGCGGAAGAACCGATCATGGCGATCACGCTGACCGTGGCGCCGCCGACAATACCCGGCAGCGCCTCGGGCAGCAGCACGTGCCGCACGATATGCCAGCGCCGGCAGCCCATGGCGCGCGCGGCCTCGATCAAGCCCGGATCGATCTCGTTCAGGCTCACCTGCGCGATGCGCGCGAAGAAGGGAATCAGGTGCACGCTCAGCGGCACCACCGCCGCCCAGGTGCCCATGGTGGTGCCGACGATCAGCCGCGTCACCGGCAGCATCGCCACCAGCAGGATGATGAAGGGGATCGAGCGGAAGGTATTGACCAGCGCGGACAGCGCGCGGTACAGCCGCGGCCGGGGCCGCAGGCCGCCCGGCGCGCTCAGCGTCAGCACGATCGCCAGCGCCATGCCCGCCACGAAGACCACCAGGCACGAACTGCTCACCATCAGCAGGGTCTCGCCCAGTGCGCGTATGTACTTGTCAACCATGGGCAGCATAGCCGCGTACCTCGGAATGGCCGGCGCGCGCACCCGCGTACGCCGCATTGGAATTCGAATTCGCACCGGCCGGGGCCGGCATCTCCAGCCGCAGCGGCCGCAGCAAAGCCAGCGTGGCGTCGGCTTGCGGCTCGGCAAATACCTGCCACACGTTGCCGAGTTCGACCACGCGGCCGTGGTCGAGCACCAGCACGCGGTCGCAAGCCTGGCGGATCACCGCCATATCGTGCGTAATCAGCACCACGGTCAGGCCCAGCTGGCGATTGATGTCGCGCAGCAGCGCCAGGATGGACTCCGTGGTTTCGGGATCCAGCGCCGAGGTGGCTTCATCGCACAGCAGGATCTCGGGCCGGTGCACCAGCGCGCGCGCAATGCCCACGCGCTGCTTCTGCCCGCCCGAGAGTGTGGCCGGATAGACCTGCGCCTTGCCGGCCAGCCCCACCAGTTCCAGCAGCGCCATCACGCGCGGCGCAATCTCCGCGCGCGGCACGCCCGCCACGCGCAAGGGCAAGGCAACGTTCTCGAACACGGTCTTGGCCGAGAGCAGATTGAAATGCTGGAAGATCATGCCGATGCGCCGCCGCAACGCCACCAGGCCGTTTTCATCGAGTCCGCCCACGTCCACGTTATCCACGCGAACCTGCCCGGTGCCCGGGCGCTCCAGCATATTGATGGTGCGCAGCAGCGTGGACTTGCCCGCGCCGCTGCGGCCGATGATGCCGAATATCTCGCCGCGCGCCACGGTGAAGGAAACATCCTCCAGTGCCGGGGCCTGCGCGCCCGCATAGCGCTTGCCGAGATGCGCGAAGACGATATGCGGCGGACTGGATTGCAGCGATAGCACCTGTGACACGATCAGGATCCTCCTGGGAATTGCAGGAACAACAACAATCGGGAATCGGAAATCGCAAATCCGAAGCTCAGAACGCCGGAATCACCGAGCCCTGGAACTTGGTCAGGATGAACTTGCGCACCTCGTCCGAGTGGTACGCCTTGATCAGCGGCGCCACCCACGGCGCGGCCTTGTCGCGCTCGCGTACCGCGATGACGTTCACGTAGGGGTTGTGCTCCTTCTTCTCCACGGCAATGCCGTCGCGCGTGGCGATCAGGCCGGCCTGGTAGGCAAAGGTGTTGACCACCGCCGCGGCGTCAACGTCGGGCAACGAGCGCGCCAGCACCACCGAGGCGCTTTCCACCAGGTCCAGCTTCTTCGGGTTGGCGGTCACGTCGGCCAGCGCGGCAGTGCCGGTGTAGGGGTCGAAACCATCGCGCAGCTTGATCAGGCCGTGATCGCGCAGGATCACCAGCGCGCGGGTCTGGTTGCTCGGGTCGTTGGGAATGCCAAGGCGCGCGCCCTGCGGCAGCGATTCCAGCGACTTGTACTTGCGCGAGTAGAAGGCGATCGGCGAGATCAGCGTATCCGCCACCGCCACGATCTTGTAGCCGCGCTGCTTCACCTGGTCGCGCAGGAAGGGGATGTGCTGGAAGGCATTGGCGTCGAGGTCGCCGTTGTTCAGCGCTTCGTTGGGGCTGGCGGTGCCGGTGATCACGATCGGCTGCACATTGAGGCCCTGCTTCTTGGCCACCTGTGTGACCACCTCCCAGATCTCCTCGTCCACGCCGCCGCGCACGCCTACCTTGATGGTCTTGTCGGCAGCCAGCGCCGGGGCGGCGCCAATGGCTAGCGCCGCCGTGGCGGTCAGGAGTGTTGAAAGCAATGCGCGCAGGTTCATAAGCCGTTCACCTTGAGTTTGGACTGGCAATGGTTGAGTTGGCGAGATGCCAGGTGAGCCAGTCTAGGCAAGCGGCGGCATGATGGTCCAAGAATAAAACCGCAGTAGCAAATCCGGAAAATGCGGCCGCCGGGGCGAAAGCCGCTTGTCCGTCCGCCACCCTACTTCAGATACTTCCAGGCACCGCTCTGGATCTGCACCAGCGCGGCCGCCCGCTTGTCGTAGCCAACATGGTCGGACCTGGACATCGTCGTCACGCCCTGGGTTGTCACGACGCCGCTGGTGCTCTCCAGCGCATCGCGCAGCGCAGCGCGAAACGCTTCGCTGCCTGGCCTGGCCTTGCCGAGGGCAACGGGAATCGCCGAGCGCAGGACCAGGCCCGCGTCCCAGACATTGGCCGAGAAGATCGAGGCCGAGTTCTGCCCGTTAGCGGCCTCGTATCGCTTGATGAAATCCTGCGCGACGGGACGCATCGGGCTGTCCGGCTCAAGCTGGTCGGCTACCAGCACCGGCCCGACGGCAAAGATCGCACCCTCCGCATCCTTTCCCGCCACGCGCAGGAAGTCCCGGTTGGCGATGCCATAGGTCTGGTAGACCTTGCCCTTGTAGCCACGCTCGGCGAGCGTCTTCTGCGGCAAGGCGCCGGGCGTTCCGGACGCGGCGACCAGAACGGCATCCGGCTTCGCGGCGATGATCTTCAGTGTCTGGGCTACCACGCTGGTGTCGGTGCGCACGTAGCGCTCCGTCGCCACGAGCCTGATGCCGGCCTTGTCCGCCAGCGGCTGGAGCGCCGACAGCCACGCGTCTCCGTAAGCATCCGAGAAGCCCATGAACGCCAGCGTCTTCGCACCGGTCTGGCGCATGTGGTCAAGCGTGGCGCCGACCATCAGGCTTTCGTTCTGGATTGCCTTGAATGCCCAGCGCCGCTTCTCGTCTTGCGGCTCGACGATCCTCGCGCTTGCGGCCAGGCTCATCAGCGGCACCCTGGTCTCGGCGGCAACGTCCACCAGCGGGATGGTCGATGGCGTGACCGAGGAACCCATCACCACATCCACCTTGTGTTCATCCACCAGACGCCGGAAGTTGCGAACGCTGGCGCTCGGATCCGAGGCGTCATCGAGCACAATGAAGTTCAGCTTCTGCCCCGCCACGTCCTTGGGCAGAAGGTCGATGGCGCTCTTCGCCGGAATGCCCAGCGACGCCGCAGGACCGGTCAGCGACAAGGTGACGCCGATGTTGATATCGGCATGGGCGGTGGCTGCGGCCAGGCCGGACATGGCAAGCACGACAGTCATCAGTGCGCGGGTGGGATGGAACATCGCTTTGTCTCCTTGGTGTATCGCGGCCATCTCGGTGGCGCGCGTGGTGAGGGTATGGTGGCGGCGAGGCGTTCCGGGCAGGCTCAGATATCCAGTTCAAGCTCGGGTGTCAGTGCCCTGGAAACGCAAATCATGATGGCCGTGTTCGCCTCGCGCTCCGCATCGCCCAGCACATGGTCGCGGTGGTCCGCCATGCCGGACAAGAGCGGTACTTCGCAGCTGCGGCACAGGCCCTCGCGACAGGCGAATGGCAGCGGCACGCCATTCTGTTCCAGGGTTTCGAGAATGGTGGAGCCGGCGGGAACGATGAAGCGGCCGCCGTGCCGGTGCAGGATCACCGTGAATGCCTGCTCCGCCCTTGCGCTGGCTTGCCGTGGCTCGGCACTGAACCGTTCGAAGTGCGTGGCGGCCCGTGGCACGCCCGCCGCTTCCGCCGTGGCGGCCACCGCGTCCATCAGCGGCGATGGTCCGCAGCAGTACACATGACTGCCGTCGGCCAGCGCGCCGAGAAATGCGGACAGGTCCGCCAGTTCGCCCCGGCTCTCGTCATCGACATGAAGCTGCACCCGTTCGCCATATCGCGACAACACATCCAGGTAAGCCGCACGCTGGCGCGAACGCATGCAATAGAGCAGCTTCCATGGCCTGCCGTTGGCTTCGCACCAGCGAATCATGCTGAGAACCGGCGTGATGCCAATGCCGCCGGCAATAAAGACATGCGCCGTGRCAGCCGCGTCGATGCCAAACAGCGAACGCGGCACGCTCACGGTGACCGGGTCGCCCTCCCTTAGCCCGGCATGAACATATTGCGAGCCTCCGCGCGAAGACGGCGCGAGCCCGACGCCAAGGCAGTAGCGGTGGGTCTCGGCCGGGTCGTTGCAGAGCGAATACTGCCTGACGATATTGCCTGGCAGGTGAACATCGATATGCGCGCCCGCGGTGAAGGCGGGCAAGGCACCGCCGCAAGGACGCCGCAACTCGATGCCGCGAACGCCCTCCGCCTCCGAGGTCAGCCTGGATACGATCAGTTCGAGCATGCCGTGCTACCTCACCCCGGACATCGCCGTCTTCTCAACGGGTGCCGGGGATTCTGCCGCTTCCTCTTCGATCTTGCGGTTCACGGCCCAACGGAACTGCGACAGCGCCGCGTCGATGGAGAACGGCATCATCTTGAAGTTCGGCTCGAGCGCGAGGCTTCGCTGTTGCGCCGAGATGATCTCGCGGTCCTCGTCGAACGCCGTTACCACGCTTTGGTGGATCGACGCGGTGACCTCCGGCTTGTCGATGGCAAAGTTGTGCGGATGGGCGAAGAAGTAGTGCGTGGAGTTCTCGGTCTCCGGGGTGATCGCCTGGCAACCCCGGAACTCCGCGGCATCGACGCGCACGCCCTCCGGCGCGCCCGTGCCGGTGGGAGACATGCCGGAGTCCATCAGCAGGATGGCCGGGATCGTGAAGTTGTAGATATTCCAGCGGTCGACTTTCCCGGGCCATTCCTTGACGGCTTTGGCGAATGCGGGCGCCTCGGTATTGATGGCCCAGCGCGTAATCCGCACGCCGCCATCGATACGCTCCACCTTGGGCTTGACGGCTGCATAGTCCTCGCTCCCGCCCAGGGTGGTCGGGTGAACGAACGGCAGGTGCGAGAAATCCAGCAGGTTGTCGCAGATCAGCAGGTAGTTCACGTCATAGTGGATATAGCCGTCCTGGCTGCGCCAGTCCGGGTGGTCCAGCCACTGCGTATCCGGGATCAGCGACGGATCGGCCTTGTCCGGATCCCCCATCCAGATCCAGATCCAGCGGTGCTGCTCGGCGATTGGAAACTTGCGCACCTTGGCCTGTGGCGGAATGCGCTCCTGCGCGGGCGCCTCGATGCAGTGGCCTGCGCTGTCGAACTTCAGGCCGTGGTACATGCAGCGGATGCAGTCGCCTTCCCTGCGCCCGACCGACAGCGGCGCGCCGCGATGGCAGCAGCGGTCCTCCAGCGCGACGATGCTGCCGTCTTCCTTGCGGTACATCACCACCGGTACACCGATGATGGTGCGGGAGAACATGCCTTCGGCGGGGATCTCATTGTCCCAGCCGGCCACATACCAGGTGTTCTTGATAAACATGCTGCGTTCCTTCGGAAAGTCTCGTTGCGCCCGGCGTGGAAATCCGGGGCGCGCGTCGCCGTGCACGCATTGCCTTCCGGCGATGCGCGGGCGAGGAATTGAAGCTGCCAGACCGGGCTAAGGTGCCGTGGCCTGGACCAGGAGGGAAATCAGGATGGGGGCGATGCCCCGTGCAGGCGGGGTTGCGGGTGGAAATGCGCGAACAGGTGGGGCGTCATGTCTGTCTCCGTATGCCGGGACCCATCTGCGGGGTCCTTGACTGCAGAATAGGTTTGGAGCAAACATGCGTCAACGTCATCTACCTAATAGCGGGAATGTAGGCCATGCATACAGACGAGCTCGACCTTAACCTGTTGTCGGTATTCGACGCGATGCTGCGGGAACGCAGCGTGACCAAGGCGGCGCAGGAACTGGGCCTGACGCAAAGCGCGATGAGCCACGCCCTGAACCGCTTGCGCGCGTTCTTCGACGACCAGTTGTTCGTCAAGACGCCAGAGGGCATGATGCCCACGCACAAGGCGGAGGAACTGACCGAAGCCATCGTCGGCGTGATGGCGACGGTGAGACAGCAAGTCCTGTCCCAGGCGCGCTTCGACCCGCTGGCGGCGCGGCGCACGTTCAATCTGTGCATGACCGATATGGGCGAACTGGTCTTCCTGCCGCCGCTGATCAGCAGGCTGCGCCGCGAAGCACCGCACTGCACGCTGCGCACGCTGCAAGTGCCGCTGCAGCAGATCGAAGGCCTGCTCGGTTCCGGGGAAGCCGACCTGGCGCTTGGCTCCATCCGCGCCGCGCCGGAGGGCCTGTTCCAGCAGCGCCTGTTCATGCATTCCTTCGTGACGATCGTAAGCGCGCGCAACCGCGAGATCGGCGAAGCCCTGACGCTGGAGCAATTTCAGCGCATGCCGCAGATTGTGGTCACGCTGTCAGGGCGAGCCAGCGCGGCCTACGACAGCGCCTTCGACGATCACGGCATCAAGCGGAACATCTACCTGTCCACGCCCCACTTCCTGGTTGTGCCGCTACTGATCGAACAGCATCCGGATCTGATTGCCACCGTGCCGCTGGAACTCGCCAACGTCTTTGCAAGATACGGCACGGTGCGCGTCATGCAGCCGCCGGTGGCGCTGCCGAAATTTGCCATCAAGCAGCATTGGCACCCGCGTTTCCACCATGACCCGGCAATCATCTGGCTGCGCGAGCTGGTGAAGCGGACCTTTGAACACTATCCCAAGGTGTTCGTCGGGGAGGATGAACCGGCGGCATCGCCACCGCCGGTGAAGCGGTCGCGGCGCGTGGCAAAGGGACAATGAGAACGCGCCTGAACGCGCAGGCGCCTAGCCGTCCGCCTCAGCCGGTTCCATCGCGCCGAACCGCCACGACAGCCGCCGCGCCGCTTGCAACAGGGTCCTGGCCGTGGCGCCATCTATACCGCTGTCGAAGCTGCCCGACGTGCCAATCAGGGCGATGACGAGCGCAACGCTGCCGGTGTGGTCGAACACGGCCGCCGCAAGTGTGTCGATGCCGGGCACGGGCCGGCTCAGCGCGTTGTCGATCCGCTGCGCGCGAATTTGCGCCAGCCGGGCCGCGTACGCTAGCGCAAGCGCTTCGCCCGCGCCGCCATCCGCTTCGACGACTTCCGATTTCCGCACACCGGCCAGCCGAAGCTCGTCCTGACCCATCAGGCCAATCAGCGCGTGCTCCGGCAAGTGCGCCGCGAACAGCCGGCCGATCGCCGTATTGACCAGCGAGAGCACAGTACCCACCCGCAGGCTGACGTGCTGCGGCCGCGCGGCTTCTTCCAGGCGGACTACCGTCGGCCCCAGCGGGCCGAGCACTGCCATTGCCACGCTCAGGCTGGTCGCGCCCGCCAGTTCGATCACTTCCGGCTCGGCTTCGCGGGTTGGCGAGAGCCGCTGCAAGGCGATCAGCCCGAGTTCGAGGCCCAGCGGGCCGGACAGGAAATTGCCCGCCGCATCGCGCGCCAGCAGGCCGATCTTCTGCAGGCTGACCAGATGCGGGAACGCCTTGGCGGGCGGCATGCCGGCCGCGCGCGCGAGATCGCGCAACGGCAAGGGCCGCCCTGCCGCCACCAACGCGGCGAGCAACTGGCCGGTGTTGTCCAGCGACTGGATACCGCGCTGCGGTTTGGCGGCTTCGCCCTGGCTGTCGTCGGTTGGCGTGGGTGCTGGGGTCATTCGGGAGTAYCGGCGATGGCGTCACGGATGGCTGCCGCAGTGCCGAGCAGGGCAAGTGCCACGGGGCCGCGCCAGTCCACATCGATGGCGCCGGTCGAGCCGACCACGGTCAGCGCCAGGCGCAAGCGGCCGCTGGTGTCGAGCACCGGCACGCTGAGACTGCTGACCGCCGGGCTCGGCGCATCGATGCTGCGCTCGATGCCACGCTCGCGGATGGCGGCAAGGGTAGCGCCGAAGGCGGCGTCGGGCGTGCCGCCAGGCTGCTGCTGTTGCCAGATTGCCTGCCATTGCCCAGGCGGGAGAAACGCGCAGAACACGCGGCCGGTCGCGGTTGCCGACAGCGACATGACCGAGCCCACGTGCAGGTTCACGTGCAAGGGCGAACCGGCGTGCGCATAGCGGACGATGGTTGGGCCCTGCGGCCCGCTGGCGCAGATCGCCACGCTGAATCCGCACGACGCGGCGAGCGCGGCCACGCGCGGCACCGCTGCCCGGTAGGCGGGATCATGGTCGAGAAACAGCATCCCGAGCTGCAGCGCCAGCGGGCCGGGCTCGTAGCGCCCGGACAAGTGATCGCGCTTGATCAATCCAAGCCGCACCAGGCTGACGAGGTAAGTGTGTGCTTGCGCGGGCGCGATCTGCACGGCAGCCGCGAGGTCGGCCAGGGTCATCGGGGCACGGACATCGGCCAGCGCCCGCAGGAAACGGCCGCCGACCTCGACGCTCTGTATGCCGCGCTGCGCTTTCTCCGCGCCACCGGCATCCGACGTGTTGTCCGCTGATCTTGCCATTCGCCTCTCGCTTGAAAACCCAGATAGTAATCGACCAGACGCCCCGCCTCCCGCATCACCGAGGGTTTCCCCTTGGTTTTCTGTGCGGCATTCGGCTCTCGCATTCTATTAGTCAAAAACAACTCTATTTGTTATTGACTAATTTCGCTGAGATTCCTAAGATGGCCTTACCCCGATACCGGTGCAGCTACAGAGTGAAAAACGGGGCGAGACAGTCCCCCGCTATGCAGTGATCCGCCCCGGCGCCTGCTGTCTCGTCTTTTCCCCACGCAGCAGAAAAGAAAGAGGCAAGCATGAGCAAGGCATTCGCATCCCAGGCCGACCTGGAAGCCAAGAAAGTCACCTTCACCCAACTCTCCGAGAACGCCTACGCGTACACGGCCGAGGGAGACCCCAACTCCGGCGTGATCATCGGCGACGACGGCGTGCTGATCGTCGACACCACCGCCACGCCCGCCATGGCGCAGGACCTGATCGCCAGGATCCGCTCGGTCACCGACAAGCCCATCAAGTACGTCGTGCTCTCGCACTACCACGCGGTGCGCGTGCTTGGCGCGTCGGCCTATTTCGCCGAGGGCGCGCAGCAGGTCATCGCCAGCCGCGGCACTTACGAAATGATCGTCGAGCGCGGCGAAGCGGATATGAAGTCCGAGATCGAGCGCTTCCCGCGCCTGTTCGCCGGCGTCGAGACCGTGCCGGGCCTGACCTGGCCGACGCTGGTGTTCGAGAGGGAAATCACGCTGTACCTCGGCAAGCTCGAAGTCCGCATCGCGCATCTGGGCTCCGGCCATACCAAGGGCGACACGGTGGTCTGGCTGCCTTCGCAAAAGGTGCTGTTCTCCGGCGACCTGGTGGAATACGACGCCGCGTGCTACTGCGGCGATGCACAGCTTGAGCAATGGCCGGCCACGCTGGATGCCTTGCATGCACTGGGCGCCGAGAAACTGGTTCCCGGCCGTGGCCCTGCCCTCACCAACACGGAGGAGGTCAGGAAGGGCATCGAGTACACCAAGGACTTCGTCACCACGCTGTTCCAGGCTGGCAAGGAGGCCGTGGTGGACCGCCTCGACCTGAAGAGCGCGATGGCCCATACGCGCAAATCGATGGACCCGAAGTTCGGCCATGTCTTCATCTACGAGCACTGCCTGCCGTTCGACGTGTCGCGCGCCTTCGACGAAGCCAGCGGCATCAAGCACCCGCGCATCTGGACCGCGCAGCGCGACAAGGAAATGTGGGCCGCGCTGCAGGATTGAAGACCAGCCGCCGCAAAGATGGAACGGCCGAGTAGAGTGGATGGAGACACAGGCATGAGCAACGACTACCAGAACCTGTCATTTGATTACCAGCCGTGCCCCGAGCAACGGCAGGAGCAGGCAGGCAATCCTCACCCCGTCATCGTCGTCGGCGCCGGCCCCATCGGGCTGGCCACCGCGATCGACCTCGCCCAGCATGGCGTGCCGGTCGTGCTGGTGGACGATGACTGCACCCTGTCGAACGGGTCGCGCGCAATCTGCTTCGCCAAGCGCACGCTGGACGTCTTCGACCGGCTCGGCTGCGGCGAGCGCATGGTGGAAAAGGGCGTTTGCTGGAACGTCGGCAAGGTCTTCGTGCGCGACGAGCAGGTCTACACCTTCGACCTGCTGCCGGAAGCCGGCCACCAACGGCCGGCCTTCATCAACCTGCAGCAATACTACGTCGAGGGCTTCCTGCTCGACCGCGCGCGCCAGTTGCCCAACCTTGAGATCCGCTGGAAGCACAAGGTGGTGGGCATCGAGCAGCGCCATGCCGGCACGCCGGATGCAGCCGTGGTGCTGACCGTCGATACGCCGGACGGCCCCTATGCGCTCACCGGCCGCTACGTGGTGGCGGCCGATGGCTCGCGCAGCCCGCTGCGCAACCTGCTCGGCCTGGACAGCAAGGGCCGCACCTTCAAGGATCGCTTCCTGATCGCCGACGTGAAAATGGAAGCCGAATTCCCCACCGAGCGCTGGTTCTGGTTCGATCCGCCCTTCCATCCGAACCAGTCCGTACTGCTGCACCGCCAGCCCGACAACGTCTGGCGCATCGACTTCCAGCTCGGCTGGGATGCCGATCCGGTGCTGGAGAAAACGCCGGAGCGCGTGATTCCGCGCGTGCAGGCACTGCTCGGGCCCGATGCAAAGTTCGAGCTGGAATGGGTCAGCGTCTACACCTTCTCCTGCCTGCGCATGGACAGCTTCCGCCACGGCAACGTGCTGTTTGCCGGCGACTCCGCGCATGGCGTCTCGCCGTTCGGCGCGCGCGGCGCCAACAGCGGCGTGCAGGATGCGGAGAACCTCGCCTGGAAGCTGGCCTTCGTGCTCCAGGGCCAGGCGCCGGACAGCCTGCTCGATACGTATGCGAGCGAGCGCGAGTACGCCGCCGACGAGAACATCCGCAACTCGACGCGCTCCACCGATTTCATCACGCCGAAGAGCGCCGTCAGCAAAGTGTTCCGCGATGCCGTGCTGAACCTGTCGAAGCAGCATGCGTTTGCGCGGCAGCTGGTCAATAGCGGACGGCTCTCCCTGCCGTCGGTATTGCACGACTCGCCGCTCAACACGCCCGACACCGGCGAATTTGCCGGCGGCATGGTGCCGGGCGCGGCCTGCGTGGATGCGCCCGTATCCGGGGAACAAGGCCCGGTCTGGTTGCTGCCGCAACTCGGCGGGCAGTTCACCGCGCTGGTATTCGGCGCGCCCGATGCCGGCGACCTGCGGGCCCTGCAAAGCCTGCGCCAGGGCACGCTGCCGCTCAAGCTGGTCGTGGTCGACGCGGGTGAAGCCTGCACCGGGCAGCCTGGCGTGACGGTACTGCGCGACACCGAGGGCCTGGCCGCACAGCGCTACGACGCGCGGCCCGGCACGCTGTACCTGATCCGCCCGGACCAGCATGTCTGCGCGCGCTGGCGGCAGGCCGACATCGCCGGCGTCGGGCAGGCGTTGGCCCGCGCAACCGGCAACGCGCCGTGCATGCAGGCGGCGGTAAAGGCGCAAGCCCCTGCCTCCGTCGCGGCGTAGGCATTCCGGCGACATCCCGAATCGGAGACAGAGCGATGGCACTCAATACACACCCCAACCTGACGCGCCCCGACGACTTCTACGAAGCCCTGATCGACATGCACCGCGATCTCGACGACGGCCAGAGCCAGGCGGTCAATGCGCAGTTGATCCTGTTGCTCGCGAATCATATCGGCGACCACGGCACGCTGCTCTCGGCCATGCAACTGGCGCGGGCAGGCGCTGTGCAGGACCGCAGCGCGCAAGCCTGACCGCGGCGGGCGCATCCTGCGCCCGCCGCTCCCAACTCGTTGCCCAGGCGCGCAAGACGCCGGCATCCAGGGCGTATCGACGCCCGCGTTCCCGGAGACAATCCATGACTTATCCCTCTGCAGGGGCCATCGCGCCCCAGGCTACTGCCGTGCGCGACGAAGACGCGCTCTATCGAAAGATCTGGCTGCGCATCATCCCCTTCCTGTTTGTCTGTTACGTCATCTCCTTCCTGGACCGCATCAATATCGGCTTTGCCCAGTTGCAGATGAAGCAGGACCTGGGCTTCAGCGATGCGATGTACGGGCTGGGCGCCGCCGTCTTCTACGTTGGCTACGTCCTGTGCGAAGTGCCCAGCAATATGCTGCTGGCCCGCTTCGGCGCGCGCCGCACCTTCACCCGCATCATGCTGCTGTGGGGAGCCGCCTCGGTCGGCATGATGATGGTGTCCACCCCAACGCATTTCTATACGCTGCGCTTCCTGCTCGGCGTATTCGAGGCGGGTTTCTTCCCTGGCATCGTCCTGTATCTCACCTACTGGTTCCCGGCGCGGCGGCGCGCGGCGGTGATGGCCATCTTCTTTGCCGGGGTTGCCGTGGCGGGCGTGCTGGGCGGGCTGATCTCGGGCTGGATCATGCGCGACATGGCAGGCGTGCTCGGCCTCTACGGCTGGAAGTGGATGTTCGCCATCGAAGGCGCGCCCGCCATCATCCTCGGGCTCATCGCCGCGGTCTGCCTGGTCGATGGCCCGCAGCAGGCCAGCTGGCTCACCGACAAGGAAAAAGCCTTCCTCGCCGCGCACAACGGCCCGTCCGGGAGCGCCGCGCATGCGCACTCCTTCAGCGCGCTGATGCAGGCGCTGCGCAATCCGCGCATCTACCTGTTCGCGTTCATCTACTTTTCGCTGACATGCGGCTCGCTCACCCTGAGCTTCTGGATGCCCCTGATGATCCGGGATTTCGGCATTACCGATGTGATGTCCATCAGCCTGTACTCCGTCATCCCGAACGCGATCGGCGCCGTCGGCCTGATCCTGATCGCCCGCAACTCCGACCGGCGCGGCGAGCGGCATCGCCATTTCCTGGCCTGCACGTCGGGTGGCGCGCTGGCACTGGCGCTGCTGACCCTGCATCTGCCCAGCTTCGCGGCAATGCTCGCCTTGCTGTCGGTCGCGGCCGTGCTGATCTTTGCCGCGCTGCCGATCTTCTGGTCGTTGCCGCCCAGCCACCTGCCTGCGCATACGGCGGCCACCGGAATTGCCTTTATCAGCAGCATCGGCATTACGAGCGGTATCGTCAGCCCCTGGGTCATCGGGCAGATCAAGACGCACACCGGCAGCATGGACAATGCGTTGTACCTGCTGGCAGGCTTGCTGGTGGCCAGCGGCGTCGCCATGTGGGCCGGTGTGCCCAGGGGCGAGCCGCGGCACTGATCGCCGGCCGGCGCGGGACAAAAACCAACGCAGGCGTAGCGCCCGGCCGGTCGCCGGGCCTGCCGGGCAGGCCCGGCGACCCATTTTTCAAGCCCTACCTAAATTTGCCAGTTAACATGTCGTTATGAGCGGCGAACTGGCGCTTTCTCTACCATGCACCCGTGCGGGTGCAAATCAGGCGAAATCCAGGCAAATCAAAGTCAACGTCTAGAAAGAGAAAGGGCCTCAATGCTTGCCGGCAGCCACAACAGTTCGCTCGTACTGATCTCGCTGCTTGTCGCGATCCTGGCCTCATACACCGCYCTTGACATGGCAGGGCGCATTGCCACGGCTCAGGGCCGCGCGGCATATTGGTGGCTGGCCGGCGGCGCATGCGCGATGGGAATCGGCATCTGGTCGATGCACTTTATCGCCATGCTGGCATTCCACCTGCCGATCCCGCTCGGATACGACCTGCCGATCACCGGGGTCTCGCTGCTGATCGCCATCGCGTCGTCGGCGCTTGCGCTCTGGCTCGTGGGCCGGGAAACCTTGCCGTGGCGGCGCCTGGCCGGTGGCGCCTTGCTCATCGGCGCGGGCATCGCCGGCATGCACTACACGGGCATGGCCGCGCTGCAGATGTCGCCGGGCATCCGCTACATCCCGTCCTTGTTCATCCTGTCCATCGTGGTCGCGATCCTGGCCTCCGGCGCGGCACTGTGGATCGCATTCAACCTGCGGCGCGAGTCGATCTGGGTGCGGCCCCTGCGCGCGGGTGCGGCGGTGATCATGGGCTTTGCCATCGTCGGGATGCATTACACCGGCATGGCGGCGGCGGAGTTCCCGCTCGGCAGCGTTTGCGGCGCGGCGCGCGACGGGATGGATTCGGGATGGCTGGCAGTGGTGATCATCATCGTCACGCTGGCGGTGCTTGCCATCGCCCTGATCACCTCGGTGCTCGACGTGCGCATGGAGGCCCGCACCGCAATGCTGGCGCTATCGCTGGCTGAGGCCAACCAGGAACTGACCTACCTGGCGCTGCACGACAACCTGACAAAACTGCCCAACCGGGTGCTGCTGGAAGACCGGCTCGACCGGGCGATCCAGGAAGCCGAGCAGAAGACCACCCGCTTCGCCCTGATGTTCATGGACCTGGACGGCTTCAAGGCGGTGAACGACGCCTATGGCCATCCCGTTGGCGACCAGTTGCTGGTCGAAGTTGCGCGGCGCATCGGGGCCGCCGTGGGCGCGCAGGACACCATTGCCAGGCTGGGCGGCGACGAGTTCGTGCTGCTGGCCAGCGTCGGCGAGCCGGCGGACGCGGCAACCCTCGCCGAAAAGGTGTTGACGGTCATTCGCGAACCCTTCCAGGTTGCCGGCCGCGAGTTGCGCGTCTCCACCAGCATCGGCATTGCCATGTACCCCGGCGACGGCACCCTACAGCACGACTTGCTGACCAACGCCGACGCGGCGATGTATCACGCGAAAGCGCTGGGCCGCAATACCATCTGCTTTTTCGAAGCGTCGATGAACGCCAACGTGCACGAGCAGCTGCAACTGGTGCAGGACCTGCGCCTGGCACTGGAGCGTAGGGAGCTGATCCTGCAATACCAGCCCAAGCTCACCGCGCCCAGCGGGCCGGTGGTCGGCGTGGAAGCGCTGGTGCGCTGGGCGCATCCCACCCGCGGCCTGATTGCTCCGGACCAGTTCATTCCCCAGGCCGAAAAGACCGGCCTGATCGTGCCGATGGGGAACTGGGTCCTGGACGAAGCCTGCCGGCAGATGCGGGAGTGGCGCGATGCGGGCCATCCGCATTGGAGCGTGGCAGTCAACCTGTCGGCCCTGCAGTTCCGGCATGCCAGCCTGATCAAGACAGTGCGGGATACCCTGGCGCGGCACGGGCTGGAGCCAGGCTGTCTGACGCTCGAAGTCACCGAATCGACAGCGATGCGCGACGCCGATGCCAGCCTGCAGATCCTAAAGCAGCTTCACGACATGGGCGTGCGCATCTCGATCGACGACTTCGGCACCGGTTATTCCAGCCTGCTTTACCTCAAGCGGCTCCCGGCCAGCGAGCTGAAGATCGATCGCGGCTTTATCCGGGATCTCGCCCGCGATACGGAAGATGCGGCGATCGTCTCGGCCATCGTGGCGCTTGGCCGCACGCTGAACCTGGACATCGTCGCGGAAGGGGTGGAGACGGCCAAGCAGCAGGAATTCCTGACGCGGCTGGGCTGCGATTCGCTACAGGGCTTCCTGCTGGGACGGCCGATGTCGGCGGAGACGCTGATCGCATCGCTCGCCGGCGACGATAAGCTGGCGGACGCCGCGTAGCCGCCAAAGCGCATAACCACATAGAGGCCAGCAGCAAGCCTCAGGCCGCGTTGTGGCTCGTCAGGTACTTGACCAGGCCATCGATGCCGCTGCGCGCCACGATGTCGGCGAACTGCTGCCGGTAGATCTCGATCAGCCAGGCACCGCTCATATTGATGTCGTAGATGGCCCAGCCCGCGGGGCCGCGCTGCAGGCGGTAATCGATCTGCACCTCGTCCCCTTTGTTGATCATGCTGGTCTCCACCACCACGTCATTGCCGCTGGTACGTGGCGGCTTATAGCGGAACTTCAGCGCCTGATCACGCACTTGCGACAGGGACAAGGCGTAGCTGCGTACGAGCAACGTCTCGAACTGCTCGTAAAGTTGCTTTTGCTGCTCAGGCGAGGCGTTACGCCAAGCGTTTCCCACGGCAAGCCGCGTGGTGCGCCGGAAATCGGTATAAGGCAGGAACTGCTTGCGCACCACGGCCGTGATCTTGTCGAGATCGCCGCTGCGGGTGTCGGGATTGGCCTGGATGGTGCCCAGCACGCCTTCGACGGCGGCGCGGACCATGCGGTCCGGCGAGGAGCGGTCGACGCCGGCGGCGGCGGGCGCCGCGTCGGGGCCGGCCGCCGAGGCGCTCCCCGGCACGGCTGCGCCGAGGACAAGCACAGCCAGGACTGCAACGGCTGTGCCACCGGAACTGGCAAGGGCAAGGCGGAAATGGCGATGCATCGCAATGCTCCTCCGCAAGGATTGGCTGGATGCGGCTGCGCCGCATCCATTACCCCATGCTAGTGCTTTGCCCGCAAAAACAAAATGGCGATCACAAATGACGATGACGCCGGGGGCGCGATTACTGCGTCAGGTCCTTAAAGCCCTGCAGCAAGCGATMGATGTCATCCAGCTGGATATTCCCCATCGTGGAAATACGGAACAGCTCCGCCGAGAGCCCGCCCTGCCCCGCGTAAATGACAAAACCGCGTTCCTTCAGGCCATCATGCAACTGCGCGTACGTCAGGCCGGCCGGCAAACGGTAGGCACGCAGCACCACGGAGGACTGCTCCGACGCCCACAGGGCCGGCATGCCCAGGGCCTCCAGCCCGGCGCGCGCGCGTTCCGCCAGCGCCGCATAGCGCGCGTGGCGGGCGCGCCAGCCGCCCTCGTCCGCCAGTTCGCGCAAGGCTTCCACCAGTGCGTAATAGGCATGCACGGAGGGCGTGAACGGCGTATTGCGCTGGTCCTGCAGCCGCGCCAGCCGCCCCAGATCCAGGTAGTAAGTCCGGCTGGCGGCTTGCTCCAGCGCGTTGCGCCGCACAATGACGAAAGACGCGCCGGGCACGCCATGCAGGCATTTGTTGGCCGTGGCCGCCACCGCCGCAATGCTGCCGCCAAAATCGATCGCTTCGGCGCCGAAGCTGCTCACGCCATCGACCAGCAGCCTCACATCGCGCGCGCTGCACAGTGCGTCGAGCGCCTGGAGATCGTTCAGGCGTCCGGTGGTGGTTTCATGGTGGATCACCGCCACGTGGGTGATGGCGCGGTCCGCGTCGAGCGCGACGGCAATGCGGCCAAGGTCGGGAGCCTGCATCCAGTCGTGCGCGACCACCTCGTGGGCGATGCGGTATTGCGTGGCGATCTGCGTAATGCGCTCGCCGTACACGCCGTTCTGCACGATCAGCAGCTTGCCCTGCTCGGGCACCAGCGCGGCGATCATGCTTTCCACCGCCGCCGTGCCGGAACCCGTCATCAGCACCGCGGCCCATTCGGCCGGATCCAGTTCATAGATATCGAGCAGCCGCGCGCGCGCCTCGTCCTGCAGGTCGAAGAACTCGCTTTCGCGATGGCACAGGTCCGGCTGCAACAGGCTCTGGCGCACACGCGCCGACAAGGTCACGGGGCCCGGGTTGAGTAGCAGCATTACTTCTCTCCTTGGTCGGCGCCTTGATCGGCGCCAATATGGCGCGCGAGGCGCGTCTTCACATCGACAGGGGTAATGGTCGGGCGCGGCAGGCCGTCCGGCGTGCCGGCGCGGATCGAAAGCGCCACGAAACGCGGCCCGGCAGCGGGCTCTTGCACCGCGGCAGAGAGTGCCTGGTCGAGCGTGCCGAGCCGATCGCCTTCTACCGCCGAGGCATAGCCGCAAGCGGCCGCCACGCCGGCGAACGAGACGTTGGGCGACACGGTCGCCTGTCCGCCCGTGGAGTCATGGGCGCCGTTGTCGAGCAGCACGTGCGTGAGGTTAGACGGGCCATAGGCGCCGAGCGTGGCGAACACACCCATGCGCATCAGCGCCGCGCCGTCGCCGTCGACGGCCACCACGTTCAGGTCCGGACGCACGAGGGCAAGGCCCAGTGCGAACGGCGTCAGGCAACCCATCGAGCCCACCATGTACAACTGGTTGGCGCGGTCATCCAGCGCGTAGAGTTCGCGTCCGCAGAAGCCGGTCGATGCCAGCACCACGTTCTTGCCGGGGGGCGTATGCGCGATCACGCGCTGCAGGGCTTCGCGGCGCGTGGGCAAGCCGTCCTGCGAAGCGCCCGGCGCTGGCGAAACCGGCGTGCATCTGGGGCGCGGCGCGGGCCGCTCCTGCTGCTTCAACTCATAGGGCGCGACACTGCCCTTCTGCATCACCAGCGCGTACGGACGGCCCGTGGCGTCCATATGCGCCACCGCGCGGTCCAGCGCCGGGCCCACCTCGGCCGCATCGGTCGGGAAGGTTTCCCATGGGATCTCCATGGTGTCGAGCATGGCCGGCGTGACCGGCCCCATCAGCGCGTGCTGCGGCTCATCGGCAACGCCGGGTTGCCCGCGCCAGGTGACGATCAGCAACTGCGGCAGGCGAAAGGTCCAGGTGAGCGAGGTCAGCGGGCTCACCGCGTTGCCCAGGCCGGAGTTCTGCATCATGGTGATGCCGCGCCGCCCACCCTGCGCGCCCAGCGTCACGCCGGCGATCAGTGCCACCGCATCGCCTTCGTTCGCCGCCGATACGTAATGCAGCGACGGATCCTGCAGCACGTAGTTGATAAACGGCGTCAGGTACGAGCACGGCACTCCGGCATACCAGTCGAAGCCGCGCGCGCGCGCGGCTTCGACAAACTGTGCCGCTTCGATCATCGGGCTTCCTCTGCATCCGTGCCGCCAACCGCGAACGGCGTCTGCGTGTGCGCGAAATCGCCGGCGCGGCGGAAGTCGTCGAGATCGTTTACGCCGCGCCAGTGGCCATGCACGTACTTCACTTCGATTTCTTCGCCGGCCGCGACCAGCGCGTTGAGCAGCGCGGGCATGTCCAGCGTGTTGAAATCGTCGCGCGTGCGCAACTCGGCGATCAGCTTTTGCAGACGCTCGCGCCCCTCGCCACGCACGTTCAGCAGACCGATCCAGCGGCCGTGCGGCGCCTGCGCCTGCCCGGCGGCCGGCTCCTGGCCCTTGCTGGACACGTGGCGCAGCAGGACCTTCTGGCCGAACAGGTCGCGGTCGTCCGCCGCGGAGCAATACGCGAAGTCGCGCACGCTCTGGTTCGACTCGGTGGTCAGCGAGGAGTCGACGACGACGCTGAACGGCGCATCGCTCTCCAGCAGGTCGCGCAGGATATAGCTGCGGAACAGCAGGTCGCCGTAGGCGATCACGGTGTCGGTATGCAAGCCATCGGCCGCGCACGCCAGCGAGGCCAGTTCGCCGGTCTGCGCGTACTGCTCGTTGAGCACCAGCTTGATGCCCGCCGTGTCGATGGCCTTGGCCTGGTAGCCGCCGACCACGGTGATATCGTTGATCGACTGCTTCTTGAAGGCATCCACCAGCCAGCGCAGCAGCGGCTTGCCGGCCACCGGCAGCATCACCTTCGGCCGGTCCTCCGTGAGAGGCTCAAGCCCGGTGCCGCGGCTGGCCGCCAGCACCACCGCCGCGCCAGGCGCTTGCGAGCCGGACAGGTACATCTTCTCGGCGGCCGAGTATTCGTCGGCATCCTGCAGGCGGAAGATCTCGTTGACGGAGGCGATGCGGTCTTCGACGTTGACCAGCGTTTCGCTGTCGTGGATTTCCTTGGCCACGGCCTGCATCGACGAGGCCGCCACGCGGATCAGGTGGTTGGCCCAGATCACCACGCTGATGCCGGCCTTGCGGAAGACGTCGGTCGGCGTGCTGTAATACTTGGTCGGCACGATCACCAGCGGGCCACGGCCAGCCCACTCGCGCGCGAACGCCAGGATCTCGTCGGGGCGCGACAGCTTGCTGTGGATCAGGATGGCGTCGGCGCCCGCCTGGCGATAGGCTTCGGCGCGGCGCAGGGCTTCGTCCATGCCCCAGCCGGCGATCAGGGCTTCCACGCGGGCAACGATGGAGAAGTTGTCGTCCGACTGCGAATCCTTGCCGGCCTTGATCTTGCCGCAGAACTCGTCGATCTCGGCGAGCGGCTGGCGCTCTCCATCGATAAAGCTGTTGGTCTTGGGGAACTGCTTGTCCTCGATGCAGACGCCGGCAATGCCGCGCTGCTCGAGTTTGCGCACCAGGCGGCGCACGTTGTTGAAGTTGCCGTAGCCGGTGTCGCCGTCCAGCAGGATCGGCAGGTCGCTGGCATCGGCCATGAATTCCAGCGTATCGACGACCTGGGTCCAGCTGGCCTCGTTGTTGTCGCGTACGCCGTACTGGGCCGAGATGGCCAGGCCGGAACCCCAGATGGCCTTGAAACCGGCTTCGCGCACGATCCGGGCGGACAGCCCGTTGTGCGCTTCCATCATGAATTCCAGCTCGTTGCCAACGATCATCTGGCGCAGGCGTGCAGTGCGCGTGGCAGTCGAGAAAATCGGGTCAATCGCGTTCACTGTGCTACTCCCACAATCGGCTGAAGTTCAGGCAGGACTTCGTCGCGCGCACGCGCGACGTCGTTCGGGAAATCGATCTCGATCCACGGAGCGCCGCTCACATCGGCGATATCGAACACATGGCCGCCTTCGAGCAGCAGGTCGCGCACCGCTTCTTCGTGCGGCATGTTCGAGCGGCCGCTGTCGACATAGCCCTGGACGATCTGCGCCAGGCGGCGCGCGGTCTGCTCCTGGAAGCGGAAGAACCCGACCGATTCGCCAATGGTGTCGTACTCCAGGCCAACCGCGAGCTGCTTGCGCAGCTCCACCGGAATGCCGTTCTTCACGCACAGCTTGACCGGCTCGTCGCCGGCTTCGAAATCGCGGTCGATCAGCAGGCGGTTGGTGGTGTCGCCGGCCACCAGGGCGCTGAGGATGCGCTCGTCGTACAGCACGTCGGCATCCATCAGCAGGACGTCGCCGCCACGCGTAAGCGCATCGGCCACCGTATGCACGGTCAGCACGCTGCCCAGGTCGTAGCGGGAGTTCAGCACGATTTCCGGGTAGGGGTCGCGCCCGAGCCGGTCGAGCTCGGCTTCCACGTGTCCCGGCTGGAAACCCAGCGCCAGCACGATCTCGTCCACACCCGCCGCATCCAGCATGCGCAGATGCCGCTCCAGCAGGGTGACACCGTCAAAGCGCAGCAGGCACTTCGGGAACTGCTCCCCGGGCTGTTGCTGTAGTCGCAGGCCAAGGCCCGCGGCAAGGATGATTGCTCGCATTCGTTCTCCGCACCCATGCAAATTGCATCAATCAATCGGCAGCGCGTGGCCGGCCCGCTGAATCACTGAAACCGCCTGGTGCCTGGCCTGGCTTGCGCACGCGCCGCGGCGCCGCCAGGTCCTTCACCGTCTATTTCAGGGACTCGGCAGGCATGGCCGCACGCCGCCGCTGGAATTTCCGTTCGCTCAAATGTAAATACAGCAGGCCCGGCGCGCCGAGCCCGATCTCGCGGGCGCGCTTGGCCAGCGACAGCGCCAGCGCCGCCTCGGGCGGCAGGCCGACGATGGGGGCCAGCAGCAGGTAGCCGCCTTCCTGCGCCCCCAGCGAGCCGGGAATGGCAAACGCCGCGCCGCGAATGGCCTGCCCGACGCTCTCCAGCAGCAGGGCGTCGAGCCAGCTGACCGGATGCCCCAGGAAATGCAGCGCCAGCCAGACTTCGCCGGTGCCGACCAGCCAGCCGGCCAGGCTCAGCGCGAAGGTGCCCGCCACCTTGCGGCGGTCGCGGTACATGCCATGCACGGCCGCGTCCACGGCATCGGCACGCATCGTCAACCCGGACCAGTCGCGCTTGCCAAACAGCTTCGACAGCACGCGCAGGACCCGGCCGAACAAACCCCGCTTCTGGATGACGTAGAACGCCACGATGCACAGCGCCAGCACAGCCGTGACAATCAGGGTCGGCGTGCGCAGGTCCGAGAGCGCATCCTGCCCGCCGCGCCCGCCGTGTCCACCGTACAAGGTGAACAGCGCCAGGCCGATAAACGCGAACACCATCTGCGCGAGAGCCTGCATGGTGGTACTGACCGTAATGGCGGCGGCGGCGTCGCGCATGCGCGTGCCGCGCTGCGCCAGGTAGCGCACCATCAGCACCGGCCCGCCGATCTGCCCGGCGGGCAGCAGGCTGTTCACGGACTCGCCCGCCCAACGCGCCAGCAGTGCGTTGCACATGGTGCCGCGCCCGGCCCGGCGGTCGAACAAGACGAAGATGGCGCCGGCGTCCAGCGCCAGCGGCAGCAGGTGGAATGCAGCGACCAGCGCCAGGCCCCAGCCTGCGGACATCAGCGTCGACGCGACGGAGCCGAATCCTTGCCAGGCGAGCAGCGCGACAAACAGCGCCGCGCCGATCGACAGCAGGAAGATGGCGGCACGGGTCATGCGCGGGGTTTCTGGCCTGGCGCCAGTCTCTTGAATACCTGCTTGAAGCCAAAATAGGCGATCGCGTCCTTCATATTGGAGATGAAGCGCAGCCACGGGCGCATGCCCGGATCGGTGACGTACTCAAACGTCAGCGACACCCGCATCTCGTTGGCGCCGGCCGGCGTAATGCGGTGGCGCAGCTTGTCGCCGTCGAAGAACACCAGGCCGCCGGGGGTGGTCTGCACCGAACCGGGCTCGTCGGGCACATCCGCATTGCGGGTGTGCAGTTCGTAATCGAGGCGGCAGGAGGATTCTTCGATCACGCCCAGCAGCAGCGTGTAGCGGCGGCCATCGTAATAAGAGGTGTCGTAATGCCAGCCGATGTGATCGCCGGGACGCGTGTAGTAATAGAGCGCGTAGGCATGCGGGTCGGTGTCCGGGGACAGCAGCAGCTTTTCGCCGCACATCTGCTCCAGCCAGCCGATCAGCGCCTTCGACCGATACAGTTCCGCGATAAACGGGGCAAGTTCGTCGATCGTGTGGCGGCTGACGCTGCCGCCCTGCTTGTGGCCGGGCAGGTAGTTGCGGTTGATCTTGGGCACCAGCGCGCGGGCGCTGGCGACCAGTTGCGCGGTGACTTCCGGCGCCAGGAATTCCTCCAGGTGCAGGAAGGCGTCCTGGCGCTCGAAATCGGCGCGCAGCTTCACGTTGTCCAGCATGGCGGTGCGGCTGGCCACTGCGGACTCGGGATCGGGCGTGCCGGTTGGCGTGGCCGGCTTCGGGCGTGGCGAAACCGTCGCGGCGGCCTGGACGGAAGGTGCGTCCAGCGCGATGTCGTTGGTGGCTTGCTCGCTCATCGGGGTTCCTCAGATCTTCGTCGAAGTCGGAGCCGTGACCGGCCGGGGGCGCCGCATGACGCGCCAGTAGTCGAAGACGACCCATGCCGCGAACAGCGGCGCGCCGATCGACGCCGCCGTCAGGAACGGCGCGATGCCGCTGGTCAGCGTCACCAGCGGGAGCAGGTAAAGCACGTCTTCGGTCTCGAATCCCCCCGCGGAGGCCTGCTTCGTCCCGCTTTTCCCCACGCGCTCTTCGATACGCATGCGAAGAAAGAAGATCAGCGCCACCGCTACGCCAGCCAGCGTGCCTAGCAGCACCGGCGACAGCACCCCGTTGGCGGCCTCGTCCGAAATCGCCACGCCCATGCCGACGAACAGCAGCACCGTAATCAGGGCATCGCTCGCCAGGTCATAAAAATGGCCTATCTTGCTTGATTTTCCGCTAATTCTCGCCAACTCGCCGTCCGTATGGTCAACGAAGTTGGAGATCACGATCAGCAGGGCCCCGTAATTCGTCCACGCATATCCGCCCTGCATCAGGCAGGCAACACCGGCCAGGCCAATCAGCAGCCGCAACGTGGTCAGGTGGTTAGGGGTGATCCAGGAGTCCTTGAGCGGGCGCACAAGCGCGCGCGCCAGACGGGCGTCCCAGGTACGTGGAGCGGGAGGCTCGCCGCGAGAATTCTTTGGATTGTTGTTCATCTGGAAAAAGGTCCACCGGCAGGAAAGCTGTCACACGGCTGGCATACTAGCGCCAGTTCCCGCGCCTTGCATTGCGGGAACTCAGCGGCCAGGCCGGCCGGATCGCTTTACAGGGATACCGCCAGTCAAACCGCTATGGTAAGCGATGTGACCCGCAACGGTACGCGCGCGGTGCCGGATTGACAAGTCCGGGCGCGCTTGCCGGCACTGCGCCGCACCTTCATCGGCTTGCCTGCAAGCAGCCGACTGGCGGCACGGACCAGGCGCCGGCAACAAGATAAACCGGCGCGGATCGCTATGCCTGGCGTCACGGCACATTGCCTTCACTTGCTGGCGCCAGGGCTGCATCCTGCGCGGACGTGGAAGCGCCGGCTGCCGGCATGTCCCGCACACGCGGCGCGCCTGTCAAGGCATCGACAGGCGCACTCACCGGTGAACTTGCGGATACCGGCCCCGGCACGGCATCCGCAAATTCCCGCCCCAAGGGCGCGCTGGCGCCACCGGGCGGCAAGGCCGCTGGCGGTGCCGCCGCGCTGGCCTCCATCGCAGGCGCCGGCTCCGGCGCCTGCGCCGAGTGTGCCGGGCGCCTGGGCGCGGGCGGGGCTTCAGGCTTCGAGGCCGTCCCGAAGAAGCGCTGGTACCAGCCGCGTATGGTCCAGCCCAGCGCCTCGAACAAGCCGGTCTCTTCGTGCTTCACAAAGCGGACGTTCGGGTCGATCACGCGGGCCCGGAGCGAACGCTGGAAGAAGTCGCCCACCATGGGCAGCGCACTGTGCGCGCCCTGCCCCCAGTAGTCGCTGCGCAGCGTCACCCGGCTGTCGTTGAACCCGACCCAGGCGCCGGCCACCAGTTGCGGATGCATCAGGATGAACCAGCCGTCGGCGTTGTCCTGCGTGGTGCCGGTCTTGCCGGCCACATCCGCGCGGATGCCGAAGCGCGTGCGGATGCTTGTGCCCGTGCCCCGGTCGATCACGCCGCGCATGACATCCAGCAGCGTCTGCACCGTGGCGACGGGCAGCGCCTGCTCGGGCGACGCCGGGCGGAACGTCTCCAGCACYTCGCCCTTGCGGTCCTCGATGCGGGTGACCATCACCGGCTCCAGGTAAGCACCTTGGTTGGCTATGGTGCCGTAGGCGGAGACCATCTCCTTCAGTGTCACCGGGCTGGTGCCCAGCGCCAGCGAGGGTACGGTGTCGAGACGGCTCTGCCGCACGCCCATGGCGCGGGCCAGCCTGGCCACCTTGGCCGGGCCCACACTCTGCATCAACTGCGCGGTGATCGTGTTCTTGGAATACACCAGGCCGTCGCGCAGGCTCATGGCGCGCCCGCTCGGGGGGCCATCGTCGGAAGGCCGCCAGACCTCGCCGCCGGCCAGGGGGATCTCCACCGCCTGGTCGACGAAGGTATCGTCGGGACTGGCGCCTTGCTCAAACGCCGCGCCATAGACAAACGGCTTGAACGTGGAGCCCGGCTGGCGCTGTGCCTGCTGCACGTGGTCGAAGGCATCCTGGCTGAAATCGCGGCTGCCGACCCAGGCCTTGATCTCGCCGCTGCGCGGGTCCAGCGCGAGGAAACCGGCCTGGATGCGGGTCTTCGACTGCCGCAGCGCCTGCATGAAGACACCGTCGGCCAGCAACTGCTTCATGACTGCCTCGGGGGTCAGCCCGGATTCCCGCGCCGCCCGGTACTCCGGCGTCTCGCGCACGAAGGCCTGCACCAGCTCCTTGTTGGCAGCCCAGCCCGAGCGCGGCGCCCACGCTGCATTCGCTATGCCCTGCAACTGGTTGCCCTGGCGCGCCACGGCCTGGTTGGCCATCGCCTGCAGGCGCGAATCGATGGTGGTGCGTACCACCAGCCCGTCGGTGTAGATGTTGTAGTCGTTGCGGTCCGCCCAGGTGATCAGCCATTTGCGCAGTTGCTGCGCGAAGTGCGGCGCGGGGCCCGGCGGCTCGGTCTGGCGCTCGAAATCGATACGCAGCGGCCGCTTCTTCAGCGCCTCGTACTTGGCAGGATCCAGCTTCTCGTACTTGACCATCTGCGCCAACACGGTATTGCGCCGCTGCACGGCACGCTCGGGATTGATGACCGGGTTGTAGTAGCTGTTGCCCTTGAGCATGCCGATCAGCGTGGCGCTCTCCAGTACGTCCAGCTTGCCGGCGGATTTGTCGAAGTAAGTACGCGCCGCCATCTCGATGCCGTACGCGTTGTACAGGAACGGCACCGTGTTGAGATAGGTCTCGAGGATCTCGTCCTTGGTATAGAGTGCCTCGATCTTCAGCGCGGTAATGGCTTCCTTGAGCTTGCGCGTGAGCGTGGGCGCGCGGCCGATCTCATCGGGGTAGAGATTGCGGGCAAGCTGCTGGGTAATGGTGGAACCACCCTGCCGGTTGCCGGAAAAGGTATGTAGCGCTGCCGACCCCATGCGCCGCCAGTCCAGGCCGAAGTGCTGGTAGAAGCGGTGATCCTCGGTGGCGATCAGCGCTGTCGTCACATTGGGCGAGATGTCGGCCAGCCGGACCCAGTCGCGGTTGGCCCATTTGAACACCGCCAGTTCCTTGCCGTCCGCCGAGAGCACTTGCGCGGGCTGGTCCGACTTGGCCTTGCGGATATCGCTGATGCCCGGCGTGAACGGGATCAACACCAGCACATACAGCAGGAACAGCGCCGGCACGGCAGCCAGCGTCTTGAGGACACCGCGCCGCGTAGGGCGCCGCAGGCGGGCAAGCCGCTCGGCGGCGTGGGTCTTGATCTGGGCCAGGTTCATGAAGCAAGCAACATCGGAGTCACATTCCGGCGCAACACACTGGCACACCGTCGATGGAAAGGCCTGCATCCTACCAAAATCGCTTCAAGCTTCGCAGTGCCGTGTCAAACACCCAGGCCATTTGCTCCTTGGTCAAGCCCTCCTGGACGCATCAACGCCCGGATCGAGAGCCGTAGCGATGTCCAGGCGTGTTTTTCATGATTCCTCCATGACAGGCCGGTGTGGCTAGGTCACTCACGGTCACGTTCGGCCTTCAGCAGCTTGAGGCGCGTCTGTCCATCGGGCGTGAAGTGGGTGCCGAATCGCACCAGCCCGGCCTGATGCAGTTGACAACTCATGGTAAAGCTGAGAAGCATGCCCGGTTCGGTCTCTTCGATCGCGATGCCGATGGATTTCAGCCTCGGCTCGTAGCGCAGCAGCGTCGTTTCGATTTCGCGCTTTAGCGTGTGCGCTGACGCGGGTAGATGCCGGTAGATCCTGGACAGATCGCCAAGCCCATAATCCGGCAAATGCGCCAGGCTGCCGCGACGGCTATTGAGGATGCGCTGGATGTTGTCCTGCACGGACAGGAACGTCTGCGTCGCCACATCGAAATCGTCGACGGCCACGCCATTCGCAAAGTATCCCGTCACCGCTTCAAAGAGGCCCGGCCCGCTCCGTGTCACGCGTCCACCCCGGTTGTCGTTGCCGGCTCCTCGAAGTCCAGGCCAATACCGTCGTCCCCGGAGAACGACAGGCGAATCGATGCCGGTGCCTGCTGGTCCGACATGCGCACCAGCAGCTCACGCGACAGTACCGGCAGGATCTGCTGATCGAGCAGACTGTCGATATTGCGGGCGCCGGAATCGGGCAACAGGCAGGCCCGCACCAGCTCGGCCACCAGCGTGTCGTCGCACCGCAGTGGCACGCCAAAGCGGCGCGCGATGCGGTCAGCCACCTTGCCGAGCTTCATCCGCACGATCAATGCCATGGCGTCGGCCGACAGCGGGCGGTAGGCAATGGTCTGGAAGCGTGCCAGCAGTGCCGGCTGGAAGTGGTCGATCAGCATCGGGCGAATCGCCTCCATCAGCGTCCCGGTGGCGAGCTCGACGCCGGCCGCGGCGGCGGCGTCGGCTGCCGCCAGAATCTGCTCGCTTCCGAGATTCGAGGTCATCAGGATGACGGTATTGCGGAAGTCGATCACCCGGCCTTCGCCGTCGCGCATGAAGCCGCGATCGAATACCTGGTAGAACAAATTCAGTACGTCACGGTGCGCTTTCTCGACCTCGTCGAGCAGGATGACGCTGTAGGGCCGCTGGCGGACCGCCTCGGTCAGGACACCGCCTTCCCCGTAGCCGACATAGCCCGGCGGCGAACCCTTCAGCTGCGAGACGGTGTGGGCTTCCTGGTATTCGGACAGGTTGATGGTGACAAGCGAACGCTCGCCACCGAACATCAGGTCGGCCAACGCGCGCGCCGTTTCGGTCTTGCCCACCCCCGAAGGCCCCGCCAGCAGGAACACGCCCAGCGGCGCCTCCTCGGATTTGAGTCCCGCCTTGGCGGCCCGCAAGCTCTTGCTGAGGGCGGCTAGCGCCTCATCCTGGCCAACCACGATGTGCCCCAAGCGCCTTTCCAGCGCCAGCAAAGTGGCCAGCTCGCTGGACAGCAGGCTGTCGACGGGAACCCCTGTCCAATCGGCAATCACCTGTGCAATGGCGGTCTCGTCCACTTCCGCATGGATCAGCGCGGCCTGACCGTGCTTGGTCAGCATCTCGTAGGCAGCCTGGATCGATGGCGTCAGATCCCGCCGTGCAGACTCGTCGGCAGTGGTTTGCCATTGCGCACGCAATTCGATCAGTGTCTCGGCGGCCCCCTTCTGTTCGGCAAAGGCGCGCTCAAACTGTTCGAGCTCAATGGCGAGCGCAGCGAGCCGGGCATCGATGGCCGCCAGTCGTTTGCCGACATCCGCGCCGATGGCCCCTTGGTCCTGCAGCAAGGCAGTCCGCTCGACCTCCAGCGCCGCGCGTTCCGCCTCGCGGGAGGAGATGGCCACCGGTGTGGCCTCCAGGCTCATGCGCACGCGGGCGGCGGCGGTATCGAGCAGATCGACGGCCTTGTCCGGCAGTTGGCGTCCGGTCAGATAGCGGCGCGACAGCCGCACGGCGGCGCCGATGGCGGCATCGGTGATGTGCACGCCATGGTGCTGCGCATACCGTTCCTTCAGGCCGCGCAGCATCAGGCAAGCGCCATCGTCGTCGGGCTCATCGACCTTGACCATCTGGAAGCGCCGCTCCAGCGCGGCGTCGCGCTCGAAGTACTGCTTGTATTCGGACCACGTCGTCGCCGCGATCGTGCGCAGCTCGCCGCGCGCCAGGGCGGGCTTTAGCAGGTTGGCGGCATCGGCACCGCCTGCGGTGTTGCCCGCACCGATCAGCGTGTGGGCTTCGTCGATGAATAGCAGCACGGGTGTCGGCGATTGCTGCACGGCCTCGATCACGTTCTTGAGGCGTTGCTCGAACTCCCCCTTGACGCCGGCCCCGGCCTGCAGAAGGCCCAGGTCCAGCGTCAGCACGCTGACGTTCTGTATGACAGCCGGGACATCCCCTTCCGCGATTTTGAGCGCAAGGCCTTCGACCAGCGCAGTCTTGCCCACACCAGGTTCGCCAACCAGGATCGGGTTGTTCTTGCGGCGCCGCGCCAGGATGTCGACCATCTGGCGAATCTCGACGTCGCGGCCAAATACCGGATCGATCTTGCCGTCCCGGGCCTTCCGGGTGATGTCGGTCGTGAAGCGGGCCAGCGCCGATGTATCGGCCTGACCGGGCATCGGCCTGGTCGGGGTGGGAGTGACCGGCGCCGGCGACAGCGGGCCGGGAGCCGGCCTGGCCGGCTCGCCAGCGTCGGGAGCGGCTGCCTCGGTCGAGATGTTGTCGAGTTCATGCATCAGCCGCTCGATCTGGATGGCGGATACGCTCAACAGCGCCCAGGCGCCGGGCGCCCGCAGCAGGTGTGGCGTTTCGGCCAGCGCGGCCAGCAGGTGCGCGGAGCGGATCGACGTGGACTCTCCGGGCGCCGGGGCTTCGAGCGATGCGCGCATCCATGCGGCCTCCAGCCACTGGCCGAGGCGTTGTGACAGGCCAGGCTTGCCGCGCAGGTCATGCGGCAGCCGGTCGATGGCGGCGAGCAGCCCGTTCCAGATGCCGTCCACATCGAGTTCATAGCGCCGCAAGATCGCCAGCAGATCGCCGTCGCCCAACTCCAGCAGCTTGATCAGCCAGTGTTCGACCTCGATGTCCCGGTGGGCGCGTGTTTCGCACAGGCGGGCGGCGTCGGTCAGGGCACGGGCGCAATGGTCGTTGAGACGACGCAGAAACGGGGAGAGGTCGCGGGTGGTCATGGAAAAGAAGCGGGACGCGGGGTGAAGAAGGAAGTGCGCGGCCCCCTGCACCGGGTCCGCGCGAGATGGCAGGCCGGCGGTGGACGCCGGCCAGGCGCGTATTAGGAGCGCTCGTTCCAGCTGTCGGCGTGGATGATGTTGCCGTCCTTGTACGACCAGGTGATTTTTTCGTAACGCAGCTCGATGTCTTCGAGGTGGTTGTGCTTCTCAAAGGCCGGATTCTTGATATCCAGCATCTTCGGCGTGACGCCGACCACCTTCACGTTTTCGAGCTTGGTGTTGAAGTACTCTTTTTCCTTGCCGGCGTCATCGATCTTGTACCACTTGATCTCGACCGACTTCAGGGTCTGGCCGCTGGTGACCGCCTTGTACAGATACGGCGTCGAGGCATCGGTTTCCTTGGTAAAGACGACCGGCTTGTGCACGCGCGTGCCAGTCAGCTTGCCGGTGTTGGAATCCGTGGGAATACTGACGGCGTGATCGAAGGCGACCACCTCGACGCTGCCCTCGCGGCTATTGACCGTGACCGAGCCTTTGATATCGGCGCCGCCATCGTCCTTGATCCACATGTATGCGGGAATTGCCATTTCTTCTTTCTCCTTCTACTGGAATGAACAGGCCGGATGGCCCAAAGTTGCCCGATTGGCACGATCGCCGTCGCGGCAATCAGGGATGAGCGTGATCTCGACACGTCGGTTGGCGGCACGCCCCGCTTCGGTGTCGTTGGCGGCTTTGGGACGGGTATCGCCATAGCCTTGAATCGCGAACTGGGTCGGCGGCAAGCCGGCCGCGTCGGCCAGCCAGTCGCGCACTGACGCCGCACGGGCCTCGGAGAGCTTGAGGTTGCTGCCAGGATTGCCTACGGTATCGGTGTGCCCGGCCACCAGCACGCGCTTGTCCGGGTGAGCCTTGATCATCTCCAGCGCGCCGATCAGCACGCGATTCGAGCCGGGGTTGAGAGCCGCGCTGCCGCTCCTGAAGAGCGACAGGCTGTCCAGTTCGATGGTCGATGGCGGCGGTGCCGGCGGTCGATACGCGGCGATCAGGGCATTGAGCGGCGCCAGCAGCCCGGCGCCACGATAGAAGCCCAGGCCAAGGCGCGGCGGTATGCCAACGCGTTCGTATTGATCGAGTTCGTCGCGATCGCGCTTGATGGCCTGCAGTGCATCGACCCGGGCGGCGTCATGCTCCGGTCCGATGGCGCGATAGCGCGCCATATCGCCCACGACGCGCGCCACCAGGGCACGGTTCTGCCAGGCGGAGGCCGCGGCGGCCGCGCAGAAGGCCAGCGCGAGCCAGGCAAAGGCGTGGGCAATGGCGCTCGGTAGCGCCCGACGCACGGGCTGCCGGGCGATTCCCCGGATCAGGGGTTCCGGCAGCGGGTAGCGTGCACGGCGGCCATCCCTGGCGATGCGGGCAAGCGCGGTCGCTTGCTCGATGAAGCGGGCATACAACGAATCCGCGGCAGGGCTGCCCTCGGTGGCGGTCACGCCGAACGCTGCAACGTGCACCCGATGGCTGCCGCGCTGGCTATCGAGCAGCGCAGGGAGCAAGGCGCCACACGCCCAGCGCGCCAGGGCATCGAGCCGTGCGGCGCGGTGCATGCGGGCCTCGCGATCCGTCGGCAGCGCGGCCCGCGCGTGAAGCAGGACGCGTGCGGCAATCTGGGCGGGCAGCGTATCGCCTTGCATCACTTCGGCGCCGGAGATGCCGAACCAGGGGCAATCGTCCGGGGCACCGTTGCTTCGGGTGACTTCTTCCGCGTACACGGCAACGCAGACCGGCAGGTCGTAGCCAACCCCACCGCTGGCCTCGCCGATGGCCGAGCGCCAACGCCGAAGCCCGGCGTTCAGCACGGCCGCGTCGCGGGCCTGGTCGGCGCCGATCAGGTAGGCGATGGCATCCGGACCCTGCCCTTCGCGCCAGCGCTTGAGGGCGTCAGCCACATGTGCAAGCCGGGTCGGGTCATCGACGCGCACCCAGATCGCCGCGTCCGTGATTCGGACCAGATCCTCGCCGAATGCCAGCGGCGGAGCGCCCGATGCGTCCCCAATCGCCAATACCAGCGGTGTATTGCGCCGGATGCCATGGGGCAGCCCATCCAGCGACGCATCGATGGCTTGCAGCACCGGCTGCGCGGCGCGCTGCCGTGCGCGCACCCGGCGCGTGGCAACAATGATCGCCAGAAGCGCCAGCCCGATCGTGAAGGCAGCGAACAGGAGGTTCCATGTCGCCGGCCATGGCGAGCTGAACGCCAGCCAGGCCAGCGCGAGCACTGCGATCCAGCCGAAGAGCGTGCGGTAGGGGTAGCCGGTCACGAATACCCTTTCAGCCGACGAGCCGGGCGATCGCGGTGGCCAGCCACCGGTCCAGCGCAAGGTAGACGAGGCCGGTGCCGGCGCAGGCGCTCACCACCCAGGCGAGCGGCGTCAGATGACCCCGCCATCGGCGCGCGTTGCCGTCTGTCACCAGCACCGGGCCATCCGACTTAAGCCATCCGGCACGATCCAGGCGTTCATCGATAGCGTGCATCAGCGCGACACGTGCGCCGGCGCCCTCCAGCGCGAACCTGCCCTGGAAACCCAGCCCCAATACCGCGTGGAAAACGGCGAGCAGCGGCAGCACTGGCCGCGCCTCACCCAGGCGCCGCTCGATGCGAGCGATGAGCGCTTCCCCGGCATCGTGACTCTGGAACTCCTGCACCTGCAGGGGCTCGCGTTCCCACGCGTCGCGATCTTTTTCGGGCAGCCTGCCCAGCGCGACTTCGTCAAGCAAAGCACATTGCGCATAGATGGCATCCTCGACGACATCGGCGGGCTGGCCGGCCGCCAGGAATTCTTCGCGCAGACGGGAAACCTGTTCGTCGCATTTCGCGCGGAATGCTTCGAAGCCAGTAGGCTGATCGTCATCAGCGAGCGCGGTGACGGTCAGGGCCGTGTCGCGCAAGGCGAGCGGCAAAATCGAGATGGAGTTCGTCATGCAGGCAAAACCGCGTAGAGTTCAAGTGATACGTCCGGCAGCGACGCAGGAACGTAGAACTGACAGGCGCGCGCGGCCAGCATGCGCCTGAACGCCGGGTGCGCGCTATCAAGCGCAAAATACTGGTTCTCGATGCGCACGGGGATGGCTGCAGGCACGCGCGACATCGCGCGCAGCGGGATGCCGGGCAGCGCGGAGTTGACGATCTGCTCCACCTCGTCAGGCGCGCCCGCCTTGCACAGGCGCGGCAACTGTTCGAGCAGCGCGTGAGCGGGAAGTCCCGCCTGGACGGACAGGTAGTATTCGGCGCCTTCGACCAGGCGCTCGTCGAGGATCTTGCCGACCCAGACGGTGGGCCGTAGGCGTTCCAGCGCAACGGGTACCACCCGTGACGGGATCACCGTGTCGAGCAGGGTACGAATCAGCGACTCCAGTTCCTCGAACACGGGCTCCGGCGCGAGGTGGTCGTAAGGCGGGATGGCCTGCAGGGTCTCCGTGGTGGAAAACGTCAGCAGCGATCCGGCCAGACGGGCAAGGATGCCGTAGAGCCGCTCGGGATGCTGCTGCGGCACGGCGCACAGGCGAGCCAGTTCCGGCCACGTACTGTTGACGCTGTGCAGCAGCCAGAACAACGCCACATCGGCAACGGCGTAATCGGCGATCTGGTCGGATCGTTCGCGGCGGCGCACCGACAGGCTCGCGCTCTTGGCGCTGAGTATTTCGGAGAGCCGCTTCATGCGGCCGGTGAGCCGCTCGCTTGCCGACAGGAAAAGGCAGGGCGGCACAAAGGCCGGATCGGCCTCGAAGCGCCCCTGGGACGTCCGCACCAGCCGAGCGACCGGGCAGGTCACATAGTCATCGTGCGATTCGAAATCGAACATCAGCGCCAGCGCATGCCGCTCAACGCTGATCTCCTCCTTGCCTTCCCCATGCAGGTCGGCGACTTCCAGATATTCGCGCACGAAGCGGCGCGGCCGGGCGGGCCGTTCCCCGGCTTCAATGCAGTTGCCGCCTTGCGCATCGATCAGCGGCAGGCCGATCCCCACGACCACCGCGTCGATGTGCGCCGGCACGTCGGCCAGATCCCGTGCCGCGGGCGTGCGGTCTGCCGTCTCGGTATCGATCACCGTTCCGTCCGGCAGCCGGAGGGCCAGCGAACTGACCACCAGACGGTGAACGGACAGGGCCTGCTGGTCAAGGGCAACGCGCACAGTGCCCCACGGATCGGGGCTGGCAAGGCGCGCGACGTGCTCGTCGGCATACCGGTCCCATTGCGCCTGTTGCTGGAAATGCTGCGGGGTCATGAAAATTCCCTGTGCCCACAGCGGTCTTGTTATCTTCATCGTGATCGGCTGGTACGTGGAAAGGCCCTTTCCGCATGGGAGCGCCGCACGCTGGCTGTCGAGCCAGCGTGCGGCGGCGCTACGTCATGTCAGCGCTACGTCGACACTCACAGTTGCCGGTCAGTTCTTCGCTTTCGGCATCTGCGAAACGAGCGACAAATTGATGTCCATGCCTTCAATCTGGAAGTGCGGCACGATGAAAAGCTTGATGCGGAAGAAACCCGGGTTGTCCTCGATATCCTCGACGACCACCTTGGCCTCCCGCAGCGGATGGGAAGCCTGCAGTTCATCGCCCGGATCGGTCATCTCGGTCACGAGCGTCTTGACCCAGGTGTTCAGCTCCAGCTCCAGCAGGCGGCGGTCCTTGGTGGTACCGATGTTCTCGCGCTGAATCAGCTTCAGGTAGTGGGCAATACGCGAGAGCAGGAAGATATACGGCAGGCGCGCATTGATGCGGCTGTTGGCGGTGGCTTCCTTGGTGTCGTAGAGCGTCGGCTTCTGGGCAGAGTGGGCGGAGAAAAAGCACGCGAAGTCATGATTCTTGTAATAGGACAGCGGGATGAAACCCAGATTGGCGAACTCGAACTCGCGCGTTTCCGGGATCAGCACCTCGGTCGGGATCTTGGCCTGGTTGCCTGTGCCCAGGTCATACAGGTGGATCGGCAGGTCCTCGACCAGGCCGCCGGCCTGCGGACCACGAATCTGTACGCACCAGCCGTTCTTGATGAAGCTCTGCACCATGTTCGCGGCGAACGCGAACGAGGCGTTGGCCCACAGGTAGCGGGTGTGATCCGGGCCCTTGACCGCCTCGGTGTAGTTGAAGGCGCGTACCGGCACGGTTTCCGGGCCATAGGGCAGCCGCGCCAGGAAATTCGGCAGCGTCAGGCCGATATAGCGGGCATCGTCCGACTCGCGGAAGCTCTTCCACTTCAAGTACTCGGCGCGATCGAAGTAGTTGCCGATGTCGCGGATGCTGGCCACCTCTTCCATCGATTCCTTGCCGAAGAAGGCCGGCGAGACCGAGCCGATGAACGGCATATGCGCCGCTGCGGAGACCTTGGAGATGTTGCGCAGCAGCGCGATATCCTGCGGGCCGCGGTCGAACGCGTAGTTCGAGATGATCGAGCCAATCGGCTCGCCACCCGGCGTGTCGTACTCCTGGATGTAGGTGTGCAGGTACAGGCCGCTCTGGATGACCTCGGGCGTGTCCTCGAAATCCTGTCGCAACGCGTCTTTCGAGACATCCAGCACTTCGATCTTGACATTCTTGCGGAAGTCGGTGCGATCAACGAGGAACTTGAGGCCGCGCCAGGCCGATTCGATCTGCTGGAACGTCTCGTTGTGCATGATCGCGTCCAGCTGGCGGCTGATCTGCTGGTCGAGGTGCTCGATATGGAAATCGAGCAAGCTCTTGTCAAGACGGTCCACCTGCTGCGACGAGTCCTGGATCATCTTCAGGAACACGCTTATCGCCTGGGCGACGCGTTCATCCAGCGACGATTCGGAGAGCGCATCGGCGCTCTGGAAGGACTCCACCGGACGCGTGGACTTGACCGGCGTCAGGTTGATCTTCTCGCACAGGGATTCGTAGACGCTCTTGCCCGGCGAGTCCAGGACAACGGTATCTGCTTCGCTATTGCCGCGTGCGGCGATCTCATGCTTGGTCATGGGGTTCACTCCTCAGGGAACGGCGCTTATTGGACGGACGGGGAAGCCGGCGCGGCCTCGCCGATCTTCTGCAGATCGGCGCGCAGGCGCTCGGACAAGGCCGGGTCCTTGAGGATCTTTTCCAGTTCGCGGCGGAACATCGCGTTGTCGAGCAGGTTCGACTTCAGGTCGCGCAGCAGATTGCGGGCGGCCATCAGCGCGCGCAACTCGGGCACCTTCCCGGCGACGACTTCCGGCTTGAAGTCGTCCATCGCGCGGAAGTCCAGATCAACCGGCAGTTCCGTGCCGTCGCCGACCAGCGTGTTCTCGACGGCGATCCGTGCCTTCGGGTTGAAATCGGCGAGGACCGAATTGAAGTTGTTCTTGTTGATGGACACCTTCTCACGCTCGGCAAGCGCCCGCGTGTCCTGACCGTTGCTGTAGTCGCCCATCACCAGCAGCTTGAGCGGCAGTTCAACCTTCTTCTGCGCGCCCCCCGTATGCAGGTCGAGCTTGATATTGACCCGTGCCTTGGGCACTTCGTTCTGGAAACTCTCAGCCATCGCTTGCTCCTTTCTTATATCTGATTTAAACGTTTTCTAATTCTTTCGATAACGATCAGTAAGGCAATCCGGCGCAATTAGTAGCATGGATACCCATTCGATGGATATAGGACCAGTACGAATTTATGTTAAATAAATGTTAAATTTAAAAAACGGCATATAAGGTATTTATGGCATATAAAAAGACGTTTAAAGTCCTGCGTCAGCATCGATCACGCCGACAACGGAGCGGAAACCATGACGGATCCGGATGAACAACGGAGGACATACGGCAGTGCGCCGTTCAAGGGATTGACCGGGCGCCAGGCTTACTTCCTTGAGGTGCCCGGCACGGCCAGCGCCGCCGACCTGTCGGTGGTGTCATTCGAAGCGGTGGAGCGCATGGGTGAGCCCTATACCGTCACCATCCTGCTGACGCACCCCTTGCCGCTTGACCGGGCCGACTATCTCGGCAAGGACGCGACGTTCCTGATCGATCCCGGAGACGGCACCAGGCCTACCGCAACACCTACAAGGCGATCCCGTCCGACCGGCGTTTCCGGCTGCCGCTGCATGAAGAAAAATGGCCGCGGATCCACGGCACGCTGAGCGCGCGCATCACCTCGCCGGGCCAATACAAGTATGCCTACGTCACCAGAAAAACGGCTCGCGAAGGCCATGTCCTGCCGAAAATTCCGTCCTGTAGCCCCACCTTCCATCGTTGGCATTGCAACTAAACGGCGATCCGCAACATCAAATTTCTTTAAATTTCTTCAAAGAATAGGACACGTCCGATTGATCCTCTCCGCACTCACCCAGTAGCATGTTTTCAGAATCGGGCCCGAGCACCAAGCTCGCAGCGTTTCGCAGCCCGGACTTCGAATAAACGTGGTTGCATGGCGCGCCGCGATGCCAAGCACCTAGTCACTTGTCGTTCCTGGCGTGCGCAACCAATCCGCCACGAAGCTTGCCGCGAAGCGGCAGGCGTGACAACGGAGAAGACATGGGCGTTATCGACAAATTCGAGGCATACGGCACAAGGATGCCCGGGCGCCAGGCTTACCATCTGGACATTCCTCGCGCGGCCAGCGCGGCGGAACTGTCGGTAGTGTCGTTCGAGGCAGTGGAGCGATTGGGAGAGATCTACACCGTCACGATCCGGCTAACCCACCCGCTGGAACTCGACCGGGCGGAATACCTCAATTGTGACGCGACCTTCGTGATCGACCCCGGCGACGGCAGCGAACCGCGCCGGTTCGCGGGGTGGATATCGACGTTCTCACGCACGAAACGCACGCGCGATTTCTTCGCCTACGAAATCGTGCTCCGGCCACTGGCCGCGCGGCTCGAACTCGTCCGGACCACGCGCATCTACCAGAACAAGACGGCCCCCCAGATCATCGAGGCTATCCTGCGCCGGCACGAACTCCGGGGCCACCAGTTTKCCATCAAGSYGCGCCGCGAGTATRCCCAGCACAAATTCCGCTTCCAGTACCAGCTATCCGACTGGGAATATGTCCAGTTGCTGATGCGCCAGGAAGGGCTGTATTGCTACTTCATCCCGGGAAAGTTCGGCGAGATGATCGTCTTCGGCGACGACATCGACCACTACGTCTACCAGCCCGAACTGCGCGTGCCCTATCGSGAGACCGCCGGCCTGGAAGCCGGCATCGAGGCGGTATCCGACATCCAGGTGCACGCCAAGACCGTGCCCGAATCGGTCCTGGTCGCCGACTACAACCCGGATCAGGCGTGGGAACCCATCAAGGGCGAGGCCAAYGTCGCGCGTAAAGACAAGACAACGTACGGCCAGCAGTATATCTACGGCACGCATCATCTGGACAAGGCCGAGGCGAAGTGGGAGGCGCAGCTGCGCCACGAGGCCCTGCTGGCCGGCCAGCTTGTCTATGCGGGCGAGAGCAACGTGCTCAGGCTGCAYMCCGGCWGCATCCTGCGCATGGATGAGCCATTGGCYGARGCCCCCAACGGCCAGGTCATCACCGAAGTCATCCATACCGGGGGGCGTGATGCCGCTTACCGCAAYACCTACAAGGCCATCCCGTCGGACCGGCGCTTTCGCCTGCCGCTGGACGAGGAAAACTGGCCGAAAATCCAGGGCACGCTGAGCGCGCGCATCACCTCGCCCGGCCAATACAAATACGCGTACCTGACAAAAGCGGGCCACTACGTCGTCCGCTTCGATTTCGATTTTGAGCMATGGCCGAAGGGCATGGAAAGTGAGGCCATACCCCTGGCAAAACCGTATGCCGGCGGCCTGCAAACCGGGTTCCACTTCCCGCTCATCGACGGCACCGAAGTCGCGATTGCCTTTCGCGACGGCAACCCGAACAAGCCCTATATCGCGCATGCGCTGCATAACAGCCGGCAAGAGGACCTGATCACCACTCGGGACCGGTGGCTGTCGCGCAACCTGATCAGGACGCAGAGCAACAACAAGCTGCGCATGGAGGACTGGAAGGGAGAGGAGAGCATCAAGCTCTCCACCGAATATGGTGGCAAGACCCAGCTCAACCTTGGCTACCTCGTTGATCGCAACAAAAAAAAGCGGGGGGAGGGCTTTGAGCTGCGTACAGACGCCTGGGGAGCGATCCGGGGTGGCAAGGGGCTGTTCCTTTCGGCGGACGCGCAGCCGAATGCTGGCGGCGAGCAACTTGCCATGTCAGATGCCGAAGATACGCTGCGGCAAGCCATGGACATGATGCGCAGCCTCAACGATTCCGCAAATGCCGCCAAAGCGTGGCTTGCGCAGATCGACCAGCAGCGCGCCTTGATCGAGCAGACGCTTACGCAACTCAAGGCGCCTGCGATCCTCGCCAGCGCGCCGAAAGGCATTGGCATTGCCAGTGGGCGGGACATGCAACTCGCTGCGAGCAAGCAAATCTTCATGACGGCTGGCGGTGGCCTGGACATCGGGGTAATGAAGCGCATCACTGCCGCAGCCGGCGAGGCCATCTCCCTGTTCGCGGCAAAGCTGGGTATCCGGATCTTCGCTGCAAAGGGCAAGGTGCAAATACAAGCCCAAGGCGATGCGCTGGAGTTGATGGCACTCAAGAATGTTGCTGTCAGTTCCTCGACTGGCGAAGTCATGATCACCGCCTCGAAGGGCATCACCCTCGGCGATGGCGCGGGCGCATACATCCGGATTGCAAACGGGAAGATCGAACTCGCCAGCCCCAGCGGGGAGGTCAACGTCAAGGGCAACTTGCGTACCGACGATCCCGCCGGCGGCAACTTTGCCTTCCCCGCCTGGGAGGCCGCCCCGCTGCAAGACGTGAAGCGCAACATGAAGTTCGGGTTCTCTGAATAAGCAGGCCATGGCAACGACGACACCACAGCAGCCGGCCAAGACTCCGGTGAAGAAACTGAACTTTGCATACCCGTTCCGCAAGGCTCCCGAAGCCCCCGGCAAGCCATCGGCCGACTTTGCCGACCAGCACGAATTTCACCGGCTGCTACGCAAAGAGCCTGGTGGCGCATACGCCGTCAGCCGGAAAGGACTGTGGCACGGCGGCATCCACATCACTGAGGCAGGCGCCGGTCAGTCACTCGACCTCACGCATGGCGTGCGCTGCATGGCCGACGGAGAGGTGGTTGCCTGGCGCGTCAACCGGACCTACCTGCCCAGCGAAATCCCGGAGCAGGGTGACAAGGCCGCATTCAGCGCCAAATTCAGCACGGGCTTTGCGCTGGTGCGTCACGTGATGGAGTTTCCGAAAGACAACACGCTGACTTTCTTCAGCCTGTACATGCATCTGCAGGATTTCGCCAGTTATGAAGCGGACAAGGCATTGCCACGGCCTTCGTACTGGATAACGTGGCTCCGGGTCACGGATGTCGCCAGCGACAAGCCCGATGCCAGTGCGAGTGGGGTGGGCGCTCCCGCCGAGCAAACCGGATTGCGCGTCCGCACCTCCAAGCCAGGAGGAACGATCCTTGGCATTCTGCCTCGTGGGGCGCAGTTCAGTCTTCTGAAGCGGGACGGGAACTGGGGCCAGATCGAGTCCGTGCATGTGTCGGCCATGGTTCCGCCCAAAGTCGGCGGGTATGTCGCGCCGGACGCTGCGGAGAAGGGATGGATCTATCTCGGCAAGGAGAGCGGCGCTTACGTTGTCGAGACCGTTATGCCTGATACCTCGCTGGATCGTGTGGTCGCACCACCCAAGCCGGTTCCAGTCAACGCAGGCGATATCATCGGCCACATCGGACGGTTTGATTCGCTCAGCGAACGGGTCCCAGCCCGCATGGTCCATCTGGAGATGTTCTGCGGCGACAGCATCCAGTCGTTCATCGAGACGAGCCGCGCATGGGTGACCGAAAACGGCGCAAAGCCGAAAGCGTGGGAGCAATTGGCGCTGCCGGCCGACCCCACGATTCTACGGATCGACCGGCGGACGACGCTCTACAAGAACCCGAACCAGCAAGGCCAGGACGCGCCTCTGTCCGATGTTGTGCAGGCATATACGCTGGCGGAACTCGGCCAGCGTAACGAAAAGCCACACACCGAGACCAGCGCGGGCAGTGACGGCGAGAAGATGCGCTGGTGGAAGGTTGACAGCGCGGACGTACGTCGCCAGGACATCACCGGCTGGGTGCGCGAGCAAAACTTCGCGGGAGGGCGGATCTCGCGCGAGTTCGCGCAGAAATGGGTGGACTTCGAGATCCTGCATGACCCGCACGACTCCACCCACACCATCTTTGCCTCGACGCAGGCGTACGTCGACTACGCGACCGGCGCAGACGTCCCGAACGCCGGCGCCATCGACAAACTCAACCCGCTGATGCAAGCCGTTTGTCGGCAGCTATATGCGACAGGCGATGGCAGCCAGGCGGCGAACGACCTTTGCGTTGCCTCCCAGGACGCATGGGCGGCAATGCGGGCATCGCGGCTCATTGTCAAGCATGAGAGCGAATGGGCGAATCCGGACAAGTGGAATCAGCTCATTACCGAGATCGAGAAAAAGGTCGGGCCGGATGAGGCTCATGAGGCCGAACGCAAGCGCATCCAGGCGCTGGCCTGGTGGGATGCCGTGAAGGAAGATTTCCCCGCCCTTCCGGCTCCGCAGGTGTTTCATATTCATCCGATTGGGATTATTGGGAATTTCGATAAAGGAAAATTTCAGTTCACCCTGACCATGATGCATAGACTGTTCCCTCACGCAAACCGCGACGCACTCCAAGAAGTGGCCGACGAACTCAATGCTCATCTTCAGGCCTACAAACTCGATACACCGCTTAGACGAGCACATTTCTTTGCTCAAGTGATGCAGGAAACTGGCTCCTCGCTTACTCGCGAAGAGGGATTTATCTGGAAAGCAAGCTCGTTAATCGCAAAATTTTCCTATTTTCATAATCATCCCGATCAGGCGAACGCGCACGGCTACCATCACGTAAGGCCAATCAAAGCGGATGGCACGAGTATGAATCAAGTTGACTTTGAAGCAATCGCCAACGGTGCATATGGCGGACGTGCTGAACTGGGTAACGGAAACTACGCTAGTGTCCCGCGTCAGAAGTTCCTTGCATTATTGACGCCACGTTGTAGTCTGCGTTGAAGGCACGCAAACGGCGAGGCGGTGATGAGAGGAAGACCAAAGGCGGAACTCGTGTTGAATGAGGTCGAACGTGAGCAACTCAAAGCGCTGGCTAGCGCTGAAGGCTTGGACAACAAGGCCGTCGCGGCAAAGCAGCGTGTCACTCAGCAAACCGTATCGAAATGGCGTGCGCGATTCGTGGCGCATCGGCTCGATGGACTGCTCGATGCGCCGCGCCCAGGGACACCGAGGTCCATCGATGATGCACAGGTGGACGCGGTTATTGCCAAGACGCTCGAATCCGTGCCAGCCAACGGCACCCACTGGAGCACGCGCAGTATGGCTCGCGCGGCGAATCTATCTCCGTCGACCGTGACGCGCATCTGGCGTGCCTTTGGACTGCAGCCACATCGACAGGAGACCTTCAAGCTCTCCACCGACCCATTATTCGTGGAGAAGGTGCGCGATATCGTGGGGTTGTACCTCGACCCACCGCTCAAAGCCATGGTGTTGTGCGTTGACGAGAAGAGCCAGATTCAAGCACTGGACCGCACGCAGCCCATCCTGCCGCTGGCGCCAGGSATCCCCGAGCGACGCACACACGACTACATGCGCCATGGCACGACAACGTTGTTCGCCGCGCTGGACATCGCCACAGGAAAGGTTATCGGTGAACTGCATCGCAGACATCGCAGCAGTGAGTTCCTGCAGTTTCTACGCACGATCGAAGCCAACGTGCCACCGAACCTCGACGTGCATCTCGTCATGGACAACTACGGCACGCACAAGACGCCGTCGATCAAGGCTTGGTTCGCTCGCCATCCGCGCTTCCATGTTCATTTCACACCGACCTCCGCCTCATGGATCAATCAGGTGGAACGCTGGTTTGCAGCCATCACGGAACAATACATCCGCCGCGGCACGCATCGATCAACTCGACAACTTGAGCAAGCCATCCAAAAATATCTCGACCTGAACAACGCCAACCCCACGCCTTTCGTGTGGACGAAGTCCGCCGATGACATCCTCGCCAGCATCAGGCGATTTTGTCTGCGAATATCTGACGCAGGACACTAGCAAACAAATCCAGATCTACTCGTTCAGCCAAAGTATGCGGCAAGGTCTGCCGCGTACTTCTGGGTTGACCGTAATCTACCAGAAAAGGCGGATCAAGGAGAAACAGCTACGCAGGTAAATGCGATTACCGAGGTTGTTAATTTGCACACGGATAGTTACGCGGCGCGCGTCGAAAATTTTAATTCGATCTACAGTGGAGGGTATTTAAATTGAATACGGAATGCGATCTTATTGTGCTCGCAAGGGCGATTTATTTTGCGGGATTGATATTGTTCGGGGTGAGCGCGGAGGCCGAAGAAATAACGCTTTGTCAGCCTCATGAGGAGGTGTATTTTAGCTGTGCAAGTGAAGGAAAATTGATTTCGGTCTGCGCTTCGGGAAACATATCTCCAGATAATGGATACGTTCAGTATCGATTTGGAAGGGTTGATGAAATCGAACTCGAATTTCCAAAAAAGCCGTATCCACCGAGAAGATGGTTTTCAATAAGCGATATATCGGAGGGAAATATAACGTTTACGCATCTAAAATTTAATTTTGGAAAGTATAACTATGTATTGTATCAAGGTTCTCCAAGTGGAATATATATAAAGCGGAATGGGAAGTTGATTTCAAACCGTACCTGCGATCCCGGAGACTATCAGCCGATTAGCCCTCGAGCACTGAGGGGTATTAAGACAGTTGCGCCGATAGATGGCATAGATAACTGAGTTGAGCGTGATGGCGGCCGCGCGGAATCTAAAATAGGTTCGGACGAAAATTATATGATCGAAAATGATTTTTAAGTATCTATTGATTTTTAAAATTTCCTTTTTTGTATCTCTTGTGAATGCGGAAGATAGGCTTGTTCCGTGTCCGGTGGTGTCCCCTGCTCAGGGCGTGTTTTCTGCTTCGAAGATTAAAAAGGGTGCTCTAGTTGCAGTTGAGAAAGGGGGTGATGAGTACCCGATAAATTTGATGTTATATAAATATGAAAACGGTCTATGCCGGGAAGAGTTGGTTGCAAAATACTCAATCGAGGGGGCGGCGCCTCGGGTTGATTCCCTTTTTTTTGGGGAGAATAAAAGGAATGGTTAATCTATTTGTTATTGTCCGATGGGAACTGAGGCATAGTGGTCTGGGGACATACGGAGATCTTTATCAAGTGTATGCGTATGAGAGTGGCAAAGACGGTTCTTTGATTGAGAATAAAAATATCACTAAAAATAGCGAGATGGCAGGGGTCGATGGCTATGTTGAGAACCAGGTTTCCACTTTTCGACTGAAGAAAGCCAGCGATGTCAAGGATTTCCTTCGATGGATGAGGTAGTCTGTGCGCAATACGGTGATTAATAGAGAAATATTTTCTGGGATTATGGAAGTGATTGAGAGATGATCGTTATAGGAGGAGTTTCGGTCGTGCGCGCTCGATACCAAGGCATGAAGGAAATTTTTAAATAATGGTTTTAAAGAAATGAAAATTATAAAGCGTGGAGCGGCTTCATTTTTCCTTATATTCATCACATGGACCTATGCTTATGGCGAAAGTTTAATATTTGATGGCGGATCGAGAGTCGATTATCTTGAGCCTATCCTGGAGAGTGAGTTCGGCACTGGGTGGAAAAGAGCCGTGTTCGTCAGTGCGGGCGGATCAAAATTTGATCTATTTCCGATGGAGAGATTGTCGATCGATGGAGGTGTAGTATTTTCGGATCCTGCGGACGCATTGATTTCACCGTCCGGAAGGTTTGCTGTTTTCTCTATTGTGAGAGCCGGTAGATTTTTCAAAATTGGAGGAGACGGAGGCGAAGAAATAGCGAGTCGACAATACTGCCCCGTAATAGACACTCAATCTGGGTGCATAGTGAGCAATATGACCGGCGGAATTTGCAGCGGGCGATGGGACGCGAAAGTAGACCTCTGGCTATTGGGTGAGAGAGGTGATTTCCTTGGTATTGCGAAGGTAATGGCTGGTGGCAATCCCGAAAGTGCAAGAGAAATTTGGGGTAGTTACTTAAAAATAAGTAAAAGGAACAAGGGATTTAAGTTATCCGAGATGATTATGGGTAGTTTGGGGGTGCCAAATATTTTGGCCTGCGATCCGCCTAGTCATGGAAATAAAGAGGTTTACGACCTCATCTCATCGAAATTAAAATCTGAGGGGTGATATTTATTATGCAAAATACATCAAATCGAAATTTAATCGTATTAAATAAATATCTTATTTTTGTATTAGTTTTATGGGGGGTATTTTTTGCAAAATATGCCGCGATGAAGAATAACTAATGTAGAGGCAAGCAGGAATTTTGATTATGAAAGAACTAGCTTACGAAGACGACGATACAAGTCATGGCGGCAAGATCCTGTCGGGATCGGACCGCATTCAGGTCCGGGGGAGACGAGCCGCGCGGATCGGCGATATCGTGTCGTGTCCGATTCACGGCAACAACAAGATCGTGGAGGGCGGAGCCAGCATGACCGATGCGGGCGTGCCGCTTGCGCGCGACGGCGACCGGACCCAGTGCGGCAGTATCCTCATTGCTCACTGGCGCGGCGCGACGGTTCGGTAAATGCCCATCGATTTTCAGCGGGTACCGCCCAGAGCCACGGTGCCAGACCTGCCGCGCCTGTCGGTCGCCTGGTGGACGTTCCTGTTTGTCGCCATTGTGGGTGGGGGCGCTGCGTTTGTCATCTCCCTCTGGCCCGCGACAAAGCCGACAAACACCTTCTGGTTCTGGCTCTGCGTCATAGGCTATCCCTTGGCTGCTTGGGCCTTTCTGTGGAGCGTGGCCATGGCCGGCGCGTATGCGCGGCGCAGTGACGCCATGGCGGTCAACCGGGCGAGCGATGCCGAGGAACAGGACTGCCATGCGAGCGCTAGCAAGCCACTTGCGATTCTGGCCCACGCCTGGTGCTTTTCTGCTGACGACGCAGAGAACGGCGTTGAGGGCATTGCGAGCGGGCGCATGCAAATGGCTGCCCGGCCAAGTGCGGCATACCCTGAAACGGATGTGATCGCCCGCTGGATCGCGATACCCGAGAAGCCGTTCTACCCGGGCAATGAACTCTCGGAGCACGCCAGGCATAAAGTCGTCACTGACTGGCTGCTTGACCGCTTGCTCCGCCCGGTTATTGCGAGTCTGGAGTCCTTGCCAGCGCAGACCCGGCTACATGTACGGCTCGTCTCTGCGTCATCCGTGGAGGCGGATGAGGTCGGCGCGCGACTTGAAGCCAAGATATTGGCATGCCTCCCGCAGTTGCCCGTCGTCGCGACAGACGATACGGATGATCTGTCGCTGTTTGATGTCGACGCCTGGGCGGACCGCATGCCCGCAGACGAGGTGCAGCTACTCGTCGCACTTCAGTTGAGGCGTGCCATCAGTGAACGCTTGGATGGCGGCGTGGCCGAGGCTGGCGTCGCTTTGCTGGTGGGCCGCCCCGGGGCCTCGCGGCATGGTTCCGCGCTGCACTTGCACCGTCCAGCCCAGGACAGCGCGCAGTCCGCCTCGGATTGCGTGGCGCTCGCAATGCGTTGGGGGCGAACCAGCACCGAAGGCATCGGTGCGGTTTGGGACCAAGCGCTTTCCGACGAGGTGGTCACGCATCTCAAGTCATCGTCGCCCCTGGGCGATGCCGTCACATGGGTGGATCTTGCGAAGACCATCGGCAACTCTGGCAGTGCAGGCGCATGGCTCGCGACTGTCCTCGCTGCCGAGAATGCCGCCCTGTCCGCCCAATCGCAACTCGTCCTCACCCAGGAGGGCGATCGGTGCATCGCCCTCGTGTGCTGCAAGCCATCATGAATGAATACAAGCCACAGCCAGTAGCACGCTACCTCTGTATCGCGATATTGAGCCTCTTTGTCGCAGTCGGCCTCGCGGTTTGGTTCGAGGGGCCGGGGCAGGGGCTGTCGCGGCAGCAAGTCAAGCTGTTCGAGATTTCCTTGGCGATCGGGTGCATTGTGTCGCTGCTGCTGGCCAGGTACTACGAATGGTTGGCGCTAAAGATCCAGTTGCTGCGCGCCAGGCTGTGGGTCGCCAACTACGATGCCAGCAAGCGGAGCGAGGCTGCGACGGCGGGAGGCGGCGCGCCGGCAGCGCGTCCCGGGCGACTGGCCACTATACGCGACGCGCTTCACGTGCATCACGGTTGGCGCTGGCGCTACCGCCAGCCCTGGCTGCTGCTCACCGGCGACGACGCCGCCATCGCCCGCCTCCTGCCCGAACTGGCAGAACAAGGCTGGCTGATCACCCCCGACGCGGTGTTGCTATGGAGCAAGGCCAACAAGGAAGGCTGGCCGGACGCCGACTGGCTCAAGCAACTCTACCGACTACGCCGCCGCCGTCCGGTGGACGCGGTGATTCTCACAATGGACAGCGCAACGGATCTGCAGGTGCAGCGCCGTGGCACCCATCCCGATGGAATGCGCCTGGCGCGCATCGCCGAATTGCTGCGCTGGTCCGCCCCGGTCTACCTGCTCGATGTGGCGGAGGCGAGAACGGTGGGCCACGGCCTCATGCCGGTCATCAGTTGCGAACTGCCGCGCCAGGCGGACGCGGACGCCATCGATGACGCGTTGCGCACGCTGCGCGACCAGCTGGCGCAGCGCGTGGTCGCGCAACTGATGGCGGGCAACCGCGACCGCTATATGGGAGAGCTTTCGCAGCGGCTCGACACCCGCGGCAAAGCGCTCGCCGACTGGATCGCCGGATTGGGGGGCCGGCAGCGCCGGCGCATCGCCGTGGAGGGTATTGTCTTTGCGCCGTATCCACGGCCCATCGCCGGCGATGCGAGCGTGCAGAGCAGCGTCGACCTGCCACTCTGGCACTACCTGGGCGAAGCCGCCCGCCGCCAGCCGGGACAGCGCGTTGGCTGGCACCCGGTCACGGTGTCTGCCATCGTGGGCCTGACGGCCATCGGCTTGTGGGGCGCGGGCATGCTGGTGTCCGGCGTGCTGAACGGGCGGGACATCCACGCCGCCCGGCAATCCGTGAACGACTTTCAGTCGGCCCCCAACCCGGCGGCCCGCCTGCGCGCGCTTCTTGCCTTGCAGCAGCAGATCGAGCGCTACGAGTACCGTACCCAGCATCATGCGCCGCTTGC
>NZ_JBFTSG010000019.1:0-185140 GCF_056399885.1 Cupriavidus sp. 01L45
TTCTACCGTCTGACCTTCGCGAATAGCCTTCACTGCCTGCTGCCGCATTACCTGCAAGGCTTGATGCTCGATCGACCGAGCATCCGAGTTTCGTTTGCATTTCATGAAAGCATTGTCTCACATGACAATACTTTCTAAAAGGTTAGTAAGCAGGATCTGTTTCAGGCGGGTCCTGTCGGCCCGGACGAAACACGATAAGTCGGGTGAGGGAAACCGCATGCGAACCTCACGCCTCAGCGCTTGTTGCTCAAGCATCGCGTGACATTCGTGCAAGGCTTCGACGACCGATACCGGCTCGGGGGACAGTGACGCCTGTCCGGCCTCTATCCTGGCGAGGTCAAGCACCTCGTTGATCAGTTCCAGCAAATGCCAGCCCGCCTTCAGGATCTGGTCGATGCTGGCTTGCTGCGAGGAAGGCGGCGGCGGCGTGTCCAGTGCCAGCAACTGCGCGAAGCCAAGGATGGCGTTCAACGGATTCCGCAATTCATGGCTCATGCTGGACAGAAATTCTGACTTTGCGCGGTTTGCACTTTCAGCCGCGGCCTGGGCCTGTTTCTGCTCCTCGATGTCGGTGCTGGATGCCAACCACTTGACGATATGCCCATCGGCGTCCTTGAGTGGCGCCCCGCGCTCAAGGTGCCATCGATAGGCACCATCGGATGCCCTTTTCAGGCGGTATTCGATCTCATACTCACGGCCGTTCGCAACCGCGTCTGTCCAGCGGTCAATGTTGTTCGTGAAATCTTCGGGATGTACGGCAGATTGCCAGTCGCCGGCCTGGGTTTGCTCAAGGCTGAGGCCGGTATAGGTTACCCACCGCTGGTTGCAGTAATCGATCCGGCCATCCGGGTCGCAGGTCATTACCATGTGAGGTATGCCGTCGGCGAGCAACCTGAAGTGCGGCTCGCCCTCCCTGAAGCCGGGGGCCGAAGGCCGATTCTGTGCCGATCTGTCAAAAGGCCGCTTGCCCATGATTTTCCACCTGCAGTCGTCGGGACAGCGCTGACGTCTCCGCGAGAGCAGAGAGCGCTGGCGACGGGCTGGAATCAGCGTAGATAGGGAACCGTTAACCAGAATACGCGATGATCCTGCTCCCACCCCCAAATCCTGTCCTATAATAATTGATCGTACAATCATTGATCAGGCAACAAAATGATTTCGCAGCCTCACCAGGCGCACAGTAGCGGGCAGGTGCTGCCATTCCGCGAGTCCCTGATGGCGATGCTGGGCATCGCATTCGTGGTGATGCTGGTAGCACTTGACCAGACTGTGGTCGGCACCGCGTTGCCCACGGTGGTGGCGGAGTTGCAGGGGTTCGAGTACTACGCCTGGGTGGCAACGGCCTATCTGCTGATGTCCGTGATCACGGTGCCGATCTTCGGCCGGTTGGGCGATTATTACGGGCGCAAGCCGTTCGTGATGGCATCCATCGTCGTGTTTACGCTGGCCTCGGCGCTGTGCGGCATGGCAACCAGCATGCCGTTCCTGGTGCTGGCCCGCGGCCTGCAGGGCATCGGGGGCGGCATGCTCGTGGGCACCGCCTTTGCCTGTATCCCGGATCTGTTTCCCGATTCCCATGTGCGCTTGCGCTGGCAGGTGATGATGAGCGCTGCCTTCGGTATCGCCAATGCGGTCGGGCCGTCGCTGGGCGGTGTGCTGACCGAGGCCTACGGCTGGCGGGCGGTCTTCTACGTGAACCTGCCGGTGGGCTTGCTGGGATTGTGGTTTGCCTGGCGTTACCTGCCGCACTTGCGCCAGCAGGCGCACGCCGGTGCGATCAAGGTGGACTGGCTCGGCGCGGCCCTGATCGGTGCAGGGCTGGGCGGCTTGCAGTTGTGCGTGGAACTGATGCCCGATCGTGGTTTTGGGTTGCTTACCGGCGGCTTGCTGGTCATGTCGGTGTGTGCGCTGGTGGCGCTGTGGCAATGGGAGCGGCGGGCGCCGAATCCGATCCTGCCGCTGGAGATGTTCCGCAATCCCGGGCTGGCGCCGCTGTTCCTGCTGGCGGTGTTCGTGGGCTTCGCGATGTTTTCGCTGCTGCTGTATGCGCCGCTGCTGTTCCAGGGGGGCTTTGGCTATTCGCCCAGGGAGGCGGGCGTGCTGGTGACGCCGCTGGTGGTGTGCATCACGCTGGGCAGTATCATCAATGGCCGTATCATCACGAGGATCCGCCAGCCTAACAATATGCTGTACGCCGGGTTCGCCATGCTGGCGCTGGCCTGTCTGGGCCTGTCGCAAGCGACGCGCGGGATGTCCCATCACCTGTTGCTGGGCATCATGCTGCTGTGCGGCTTCGGGCTGGGCTTCATCATGCCGAACCTGACGGTCTTTGCGCAGCAGACCGCGGGCCGCGAGCACCTTGGCATTGCCACGGCGATGCTGCAATCGCTGCGCATGGTGGGCGGCATGGTGGGCACCGCGGTCGTCGGCACGCTGGTTACGCGTAGCTACCTGAGCGGGGTGCATGATGCGCTGCAGAAGGCCGGTGCCGGCGAATGGCAGGAGCGCATGGCCGATCCGCAGATCCTGATCGACCACGCGGCGCAGGCCAGCCTGCTGTCGCAACTGCAGGCGGCCGGGCACAATGGCGCCCTGTTGCTGGAGCAGGCCAGGCTTTCGCTGGTCGGTGCCATCCATATCGGGCTGGCGCTGGCGGCGGTGATCGCCGTGATTGGCCTGTGGCGCTCGCGCCGGGTGCCGCCGATCAAACTGGAGCGTGCCGTCAAGCCGGTCATGGCCGCGGAATAGAATGCTGGGGACAGGTCACGGAAATCGAGTTGGTTGTAAAGCCGCCCGTCGCATGCACGGTGCCGCAAGCAGGAGATCGGAGTGGAATTGGAGCGACAAAGCCTGGCTGTACTACAGCAGTTCGGGCGAACTTACCGGGCGTATGCGTCGGCTTTCGAGCAACGCATCGGCCACCCGTTGCCGCGCTGGCGCATTCTTTATGCCTTGCACGGCCATGCCGGCCCCATCGCACAGAAACCGCTGGCCGACCGTGTCGGCATGGACCCCGGCGCGCTCACGCGCCAGCTCAAGGCGCTGCAGGAGCTGGGCTGGGTGGAGCGCAATACCAGCGAGCGCGACAACCGCGTGACCAACGTCACGCTGTCGGCGCTGGGCCATGGCATTGTCGAGCAGGCATTGCCGCTGCGCTCGGCCTTTCTGCAGGACGTGCTGGACAAGGTGTCTGAAACCACCATGCGCAATCTCTCAAAGGGTCTGGAGCAGCTTGAAGCCGGCATCGCCGAGGCCGTGCTTCGTACGCAGCAGGACAAGGCCGACGCCGCCTGAGCCATTGCTTGCCGGCGCAAGGGGGGCGGTTTTCTGCGCGTCCTCTTCCGCGGGGCGTCTTCCCTCGTATCCATGAATTCTCCGCATCCGCTGCTTCGAGGGCTGCCGGATCAGCGGATGCTGTTGCTCGCGCCACCGAACAGCGCGGCAATGGCGAGCGGATTGGAAGGGAAATAGAAGTGCGTGTAGGAAGCGGTCAGGGCAACCTGCCGGAACACAGCTTCACCGCGCGCGCCATCGCGCGGCACGGTGGAATGGCAGTAGGGCGCCAGCGGCGTTTGCGCGCTTGAGTAGTGGAAGGTGTGGCCGCGCACGGTGCCTTCCGGCAGCGCAAGCTGTTGATGACCCAGCGCGGCCAGGCGGGCTTGCATCGTCACCGTGCCAGGCAGCAGGCCCGCCATGGCGTGGCTTTGCCCGGCTTTGTCCACCAGCGTCTCGAACAGCGCCATCATGCCGCCGCACTCGGCCAGGATCGGCAGGCCGCCGGCATGGGCGCGGCGCAGGCTGTCCAGCATGCCGGTGTTGGCCGACAGGCGCGCGGCGTGCAGTTCGGGATAGCCGCCGGGCAGCCAGAGCGCGTCGCAGGCGGGCAGGGCAGGGTCATTCAGCGGGGAGAAGAAGACGAGCCGCGCGCCGAGTGCCTGCAGGGTGTCGAGGTTGGCCGGATAGAGAAAACGGAAGGCGGCGTCGCGCGCCACGGCGATGGTCCGGCCGGCGAGCAACGGTGCCAGCGCGGGTAATGGCGGCGCTGCGGCAATTTCCACGGTTGTTGGCAGGGCGCCAATCGGCTGCCCGGCCAGCGCATCCGCCAGACGGTCCAGCCGCGCGTTGAGGTCGGGCAGTTCATCGGCCGCGAGCAGGCCCAGGTGCCGCTCGGGCAGCGCGGCCGCATGATCGCGCGCGAGCGCGCCGGCCCAGGCGATATGGGCAGGCAGGCTCTCTCGCAGCATGTCGGCATGCCGCGGGGATCCCACGCCGTTGGCCAGCACTTGCATGGATGCCAGGGGCTGCCGGCCATAGCCAGCTAGGCCGTAGGCCAGCGCGCCGAACGTTTGCGCCATCGCCCCTGCCTGGATCACGCTGAGTACGGGCAATCCGAAATGGCGTGCCAGGTCGGCACTGCTGGGCGTGCCGTCGTGCAGCCCCATGACACCCTCCACCAGGATCAGGTCGGCTTCGCGTGCCGCCTGCGCCAGGCGCGCGGCGGCGTCGTCGGCGCCGGTCATCCACAGGTCCAGCGAGTGCACCGGGGCACCGCTGGCGGCCGCGAGAATGGACGGGTCAAGGTAGTCGGGGCCGCTCTTGAAGACGCGCACGGTGCGGCCCTGGCGTCGATGCAGCCATGCCAGCGCGGCAGTCACCGTGGTCTTGCCCTGCCCCGAGGCCGGTGCCGCCACCAGCAAGGCAGGCACCCGCAGCGGCCCGGTTGCATCGAGGCGGGTGCCTGGGGCGGTGGTCGTGGCGGGACTGGCGGGGACGGACATGGCGATGAAGGTGGCTGGGACGGTTGAGCGGTACGGCCGTGAACGGCGCAGCGGACGGGCGGCAGACGGCAACAGTGCGCACCGTTGCTGCGGCGTTGCGATTATAGCCACTCGGACTGGCCGCCTGGCGCCCATGCCGGCGCATCGTCCCGGTGCGGAAGGACCAGCCCCTGCTGGGCCGCGAAGTCGAACAACTCGCGTTCGTTGGTGGCCCCGAGCTTGCGCATGGCGCTGTTCTTCTGGCGGCTGATGGTCTTCACGCTGCGGCACAACTGCCCGGCGATCCCTGTGACCGAATTGCCGCTCAGGTATAGGCGYATGACCTCGGACTCCCTCACGGACAAGCGCAGGGCGCCTGCACGGCCCGGCGCGTAATGAGAGCCGGAATGTTCCAGCACGCGTGCGGCGGATTCACCGATGAATTGCAGCCCGCGCTCGACGCGGATGATGGCGGTCACCAGTTCGTCCAGGTGCGAGTCCTTGAGCAACAACCCGTGTGCCCCGGCGTTGAGGATGGCGCGCAAGACCAGGGGATTGGTGATCATGGTCAGCACGACCACCCCGAGCGCCGGATAGTGGCGCCGCAGGTTGGCGAGCAGGCGGATGCCATCGTTCGCGTTGCGGCAGGGCATGTGGTAATCGGTGACGACAATATCGGGCCGGAACGCGCGGGTGGCATGGAGCAACTCCATGGAATTGCGGGCATCGCCGCATATTTCCCAACCGGTCTGGCTCCGTAACTGGCTCCTGACCGCAAGCGTGATGGCGGGATGGTCATCGGCAATCAGGATTTTCAATGGCATGGCAATACTCCTGCGCGGGCGCAGGCATGCGCGGTGTCGTGGCCGCGCATGCCTGACGCAAGCTGGAATGGCTTGCGGCACGGATGCCGCGAAGAGGGAGGGCCTTAGGGGCGACCCGGGCAACCCGGACAACCGACGGCGTCTTTGAAAAAACGCGCCGCACGGCTATCGCCGCGCGGCGCGAACAGCACAGGAACAAAGCACCTCCAGGCGCGTGCTTCGCTCGGACGAACGGGAAGCGGGAGGTGCCTGAGCAGGATAAGCGCCGGTGCCGGCCTTCGGTCTGAGACGATTCTCAATTTGGCGCGGAAAGCGGCCAAGGCTGGCGCGAACGGCCAGCAGCGGGCAAGCGCGCCGCGGTGCGGCGTGCTTTGTTATTCGCCTATTCGCCGGTGGATCAGGCGGCGTAAGCGGTGGTGCGGCTCTCGTGTGCCTGGTGGCGGCGGTCTATGGCGCTGACGGGATCGTGCAGGACTGCGCTGCCGATCTCCATGATGCCGAGCAACGTCTTGCCGGCGTTGGCGCGGGTGGGTGCCCAGAAATGCAGGGCGGCCCATTCGGGGAAGCTGCTCGGGGGTGCCAGCAGGCGCGTCTTGTGATGGCGCGTGACCAGCGGCACGTTGAAGTCGAGCAGCGGGCAGATGCCGCCCGCGGCAAGCAGCAGCGCAACTTGCGTGTGCCACGAGGGCACCACGGTTTCCCGATAATCCGGATCGTRCGCGAGACGGTTCAGGAAGCCCTGCAGCGGGCTGCCGGGTTCGGTGTCCTCCTGCAGCAGGATCCATTCGTGCCTGCCTTGCGCATTGTCGTGGCCGCCTGGCCGCGCGACGCTCACCAGCCGGCGCGGGGTTGCCATGATGTTGTGCAGTGCAACGTGATCCGGCACATAGTGGCTGTCAACCACAAAGGCGCAATCCAGCTCGCCGCTGCCGAGCTGCGCGGCCAGCGTGGAGTCGGCGACGACCGGGCGGGTCATGAAGCGGTCATCCGGGAACTGCTCGCACAAGGTAGTCAGTATCTCGGTGATCACCGGATCTCCGATCGACGGTGAAAACCCGATCGAGATGCGGCGGTGAGGGCTGCTCGCTTCGGCTGCCGGCGTGAGCGGGCGCACCAGGTGAGCCCATTTCGACAGGATCTGGCGCGCGGTCTGTTCCAGCCTCAGGGCGTGGGCGGTTGGCTCCAGCGTGCCATTGCGCTTGATGAAGAGGGGGTCGCCGGTGATTTCGCGCAGACGCGCGAGGCTGTAGGCAATGGTCGGAACCCGGCTTTGCGTGCAGGCAGCGACGGCGCTGAGGTCACGATATTCCATCAATAGAACGAAAACATGCAAGAGCTTGGTGCTGACATGCCGCATGGTAACTTCTCCCGATTTGAAGCTTGTTTTTGTCTTCTTCTTGTTTTGTCCCTCCGTCACGGCGACAGAGCACCCTCCACCGTGACAGATAAGACGGCCCTTCCGGTTTTGCCATGCCATGTTTCATACGCTGCGGCGGGCCAGAAACCAGGGCCGGCGCGGCTTCCGTACGTTAGCGGGGCGTGGCAATCTTCAATATTTCCCAACTAAAGTTGGGAAATGACGAAGCAGTTCTTCCATGCTGTGGCCCGGTATATAGGCGCAACGCTGAAAAAATGCATAGCCGACCGGCTTCGCGTTGCGGTTATCGTCGCCCGTCTTGCCCGGGGCGCGAGGCCCGGTTGCCAGCGATCGAAATTTAGTTAATGCCAGACAAGATTAATACATAACTTTGAAACTTGCCAGTGGTCTTCTAAAGGCATTTTTCTAAACTCCAATCAAAAAATACTCTTTGTTAGGACATAAAGACATTGCGAGGGTGGTTGTGTTTTATAGGTCATAACTTCGGAGGTTTGTCAGGTTCAGAGGATGAAAAATGATTTTTTTTGCACATTTTTAGGCGATTTTTTGTGCGGGATCACGAGAGGATGGCAAATCCGGAATCTCGAGCCGTTATCAGAGATTGGGGAAATGGAATGTCAAATTTAGGCAATTGACTAACTTTCTTTGGCAGAAATATCGGCGATCCGAACGCCGCGAAACTAGATTTCGAAATGATTTGGTTCGCGAATTGAAAATATTGAATTGCTTTTATGTCCAATGGCGCTATAATAGAAGATTTTTCTTCGTGGTCTGTTGTTGCCTTCCGGGCGGCGCGCGCCCCGCACCGGGCTTCCTCTCCAATTTCCTTAACTCGCGGCTTGAACACACTGAATTGCCTTTTGCGGTGCGGGTGGTAACTTTGCGGGCAGGGGTGGAAGTGGTCACGCCCGCGCAGAGGCGCGAGCGGCCTTTGCTAGCGGAGGCAGGCAGTGAACAGACGTTTCTCGGAGGAACAGATCCGCGGGTACCTAGCGGAAGCCGCGACCGGCGTGCCGGTCCGTGAGCTCTGTGCGCGCTATGGTTTTAGCGACGCGTCTTTCTATGGCTGGCGCATCAAGTACGGCCAGGGCGCCGGCAGCGAAGTGCGCGACAGCCGCAAGATGCGCGACCTGCAGGATGAAAACGCGCGCCTCAAGAGTATGCTTGCGGATGCACTGCTCAAGCTCGAGTTGCTGCGCAATCGTCATGGTCGTGCCGGCAACGGCAAGGAACGAAACTAAGTCCGAATCCGAATCGTGCTTGCATTGCCGGCGGCTGCCGGCCTTAAGGGAGGGACATCGGAAACTTGCGGTTTTTCGGTATCTGCCGGCAGGGCGACCCCTGGAAAATTGTCGCGGAAGGCGAATTGCGCCCCGCTGTGGAGAAACTGAAAAATGAAACGGGCTTCAATCATCATGGCTGCCGCACTGGGCCTGGGGCTGTCCGCCGGGCAGGCCAGCATCGCCGCGGAACTGGAAGTCCCTGCGCCAATGGTCGCGCCGCCACCGCCGCGGCTCCTGCTGGACCCGGCTACCGATAATGTCGGGCCGGCGGCGGACGGGACCCTCACGCCATCCCAGCGCACGCATTGCCAGACCTTGCTCGACAGGATCAGTGCGCTGCCTGCGGGGCCGCAATGGTCCAACAGCAAATCCTCCGTGACCACCGCCGATGGCAGTACCCATCCCATGCTGGAGCGGGGGGCCGATCGCAAGCAGCTCGAAGAGGCATATCGGCAGGAATGCGCTCAAGAGAAGCGATGACGCGCCAAGTGCCGGGCCAGGGGGAGTTGCCAGTGCGGTTGGTCCTTAGTTYGTTACGCAGCGCTCCGGCGTGATCGTGACTTCGCCCACGGGTTGGTTGCCATTTCCCAGATAGCGGTAGCTGAGTGTGACTCCGAGCCGGCCCAACACCKGTACGTCCGGGTTGCGGCAGATGCCTCGGGCCAGGACAGGACCGGCGCTAGTCATGAAGGCCACCGTGCCTTCGCGGGTCGCGTCAACGCCAACCAGCCGGAGCCGGAACGACACATGTTTGCCGGGAGCGGCGCTGCATCCTTCCAGGCGCGTTGCGCCATCCAGCATGAATGGTCCTGCGCGCGTCAGCTCCTGGCAGGCCGCGCTGAGCTCCGCATCGGGTCCGGCGCCGCCGCCGGTCAGGCGCGTGACGCCGCTCATGCCGGTGCTTTTGCCCTGCACGGTGCCCAGCAGCAATCTGGCCAGCTTCGACAGCGATGGCGGGGTATTGGCTTGTGCGGCGGCCGCAGGCGCGAGTCCGGCGACCATCAGGAAGGCGAGCGGCGCCAGGCTCGCACGCGCTGCGAAAGGAAAATCCCGCATATGGATACAGATACCGGAGGCGATGTCGATCTCCAGCGGGGAGGATAACGGGGACGATTTCCTTGCGTATTTCCAACGCGCCGGGCATGTAGCCTGAACATAGCCGCGTTTGCATGGCGGTGCTGTCCGTGTCCGTCCTACGCTGCGGATGGGCGTATCGCTCTCGCGAGGGACGGCTGGGGCCTGGGGGAGCCGGCCGCGCTGTCCGTCGCGGTGGCAGGCGGGCGGATCGGCACGCGTTCCGGGTCTTCGTAGACCGCGCAAAGCCCGTCCGGATCGACGATGCGCAATTGCCGCTGCCGCACGGTGATCAGCCCGACGGAGGCAAAACGTGCCAGCAGGCGGGATACGGTCTCCAGGGTCAGGCCCAGGTAGCTGGCGATATCGTTGCGCGACATCGCCAGGGTCAGTGCTATGCCCGCCTTGCCGCGGCGGCGCTGTTCGACGGAGAGATCGAGCAGCAGCATGGCCAGCCGCTGGGCAGCCTTCATTGATCCGATTGCGACCAGAAGGGTGCGCTCGCGCTCGGTATTGCGGCGCAGCATTGCCAGCATGTGTTCGCGGTGTTCGGCGCGGAGCAAGTGTTCGCGCGCCGCCTCGACCGGCACCACGCAGCAGCGCGTATCCTGGATCGCCACCGCACTGGTGCAGTGGGCGTGGCCATCGAGATCCTCCAGCCCTAGCACGTCGCCCGGATGGGCGAAGGCAGTCACCTGGCGCCAGCCAAGCGGCGATTCGAATACGGATTTGGTGCTGCCTTGATGTATGGGATACAAGGCCAGTACCGGCCGGCCCTGGCGATGCACGCTCTCCCCGGCACGCCACAAGATGCGAGCCGGAACCAGGGTGCGTTCCCGCGCAGCGTCAGCGCGTGTGGTTTCCGCGTTACGGCAGACTGGCTGGAATAAACACAGCGAGCAGCTTGGAATATCTGCCTGGGGCGTGGTCATGACATTCTCCATTTGCCTGCGATACACGCAAATGCAGTATAACCGGGCGACATTTGCCGCTAACTCTTGACGATCTGCATTCTTTCGTGCGGCGAGTTCAGATTTTTAGATTTTCCATGGGTGCATTATGGTGCCCATGGAGGAGTGCTGCTAGCGTGTAAATGTTTTGTTTGGATAACATGTCACCAAAAAGCGACGCCTGTCACGCGTTCGCCCTGTGATATGCTGCATCGCAACAATGTCGACAGCAGGAGTCTTTCATGGCCAAAAGCCTTTGGGCGGATGGGCATGCACAGCTCCGGCAGATCAGCCGGGTGCAGCCCCAGACCGCRCGCCAACTCAAATCGTGGATCGACCGTATCGCTAACCTCAATCCTGCGGCACCGCGCCTCCGGGCGCGCTCCCCCGCGCCTCTGCCCTTGCCGCCGCGTCCTTCGGCACCGGGTGAATGGGCATCGCACCACTACCGGCTGTCGCCGCTGCCCGGTGAACTGGTTCCCCGCTTGTCTTATTGGCTGTATGTGCCATCCCGCGCACGCAATGGGCCAATGCCGCTGGTGGTCATGCTCCATGGCTGCAAGCAGACCCCTGAGGACCTTGCCGCCGGCACCCGCATGAATGCCCTGGCCGAGCGCGAAGGCTTTATCGTGGCCTATCCGCAACAACCGCAGCGGCGCCAGATGCAGCGCTGCTGGCAATGGTTCGACCTGGGTGCCGCGGAAGGCGGCCGTGAGGCGCAAGCGCTGGCGGTGTTGATCGACGCGCTGGCAGCGCGTCCGGACGTGCGGGCCGACCAGGTCTACCTGGCAGGGTTGTCCGCGGGCGCCAGCATGGCGGCCGTGGTGGCCTTGCGGTACCCGGAGAAGATTGCCGCGGTGGGACTGCATTCCGGCGTAGTGATCGGGGCAGCGCGCACGCCGGGCGATGGCCTGCGCGCGATGCAGCAGGGCTCCAGCGTCGACCCTGCCGCGTTGCTCGATGCCGCCGGCGTCACGCCGGGCGGCCCGAAGATGCCGGCAATCGTATTGCACGGCATGGACGACGGCGCGGTGCATCCGGTCAACGCCCACCTGCTGGCACGCCAGTTCCTGGCCTACAACGGGCTGACCGATCGCCTGGACAACCCGGCGAGCGGTGTCGTGGCGCGGCGTTCCGCTACCGCGGCCAGCCTGACGGCGGACCAGGAAGCGGCGGAGCGCGAGCCGCTGGCGGAGACAAGCCATGGCCTTGCGGCCACGTCCATCCTGCCCGCCGGAAACTATATCGAGACCAGCTTTGGCGTCTGGAATCGCGAAATGGTCGCCCTGTGCGAAGTGGCCGGGCTGGATCACGCCTGGAGCGGAGGCGATGGCGACTATGCCTATCACGCGCCGATCGGCCCGGACGCGAGTGCGTTGATGTGGGCTTTCTTCAAGGCGCACCGGCGGTAGGCTGGTGCAACCGGCAGCCGCGCATGCCGATGAGGCGAGCACAAAAAAGGGAGGGCGCAATGGCGGCCCTCCCTTTTCCTATGGCCGGCGCCTGGCTTGTGGCAGGTGCCGGCCAGAAGCCGTGCCCTCAGTCGAGCGAGCGGTCCTTGACGAACAGTGCCGTCACCATGCCCAGCAGGCACAGCGCTACCACGTAGTACGCGGGAGCGAGCGGATCGTTCTTGAGCATCAGCGTCACGATCATCGGCGTCAGCCCGCCAAAAATCGCATAGGACAGGTTGTACGAGAACGACAGCCCGGAAAACCTCACTTGTGCCGGGAACGCCTTGACCAGCACGTAGGGCACCGCGCCGATCGTGCCCACGAAGAAACCGGCCAGCGCGTACAGCGGGATCAGCAGGTCGGGGCGCGTGTGCAGGGCGCTGTAGAAGACATAGGAGCTGATCGCCAGCAGCAGGCCGCCGCCGATCAGGGTGATCCTGGGACCCACCTTGTCGGCCATCAGGCCGGCGACCACACAGCCGATGGTCAGGCACAGCGTGGCGACGCTGTTGGCCACCAGCGCCGTGCGCGCATCGAAGCCGTAGATCTTCTGCAGGAAGGTGGGCGTCATCAGGATCACCACCACGATACCGGCCGACAGCATCCACGTCAGCAGCATCGACACCGCCACGGCGCCGCGGTGATCACGCACGACCGTCTTGAGCGGCATCTCCGCAGCCAGCGCCTTGCGCTTTTGCAGTTCGGCGAACACCGGGGTTTCATGCAGCCAGCGGCGCAGGTACATCGAGCCGATGCCGAACACCCCGCCCAGCAGGAAGGGCAGGCGCCAGCCCCAGTCGACCAGTTCCGCCGGGGTGAAGATGGTGTTGATGCCGGTGGCCACCAGGGAGCCCAGCAGGATGCCAGCGGTCAGGCCAGCGGTCAGCGTGCCACAGGCGTAGCCGGTGCGCCGCGCCGGCACATGCTCGGAGACGAACACCCAGGCGCCGGGCACTTCACCGCCCACGGCGGCGCCCTGCATCACGCGCAGCAGCAGCAGCGCCACCGGCGCCAGCAGGCCAATCGCATGGTAGGTCGGGAGCAGGCCCATCAGCAGTGTCGGCACCGACATCAGCAGGATCGACAGCGTGAACATCTTCTTGCGGCCAAGCAGGTCGCCGAAGTGGGCCATGATGATGCCGCCCAGCGGGCGCGCCAGGTAGCCGGCGGCAAAAATGCCGAAGGTCTGCAGCTGGCGCAACCAGTCCGGCACCGACGGCGGGAAGAACAACTGCCCGATGACGGTGGCGAAGAAGACAAAGATGATGAAGTCGTAGAACTCGAGCGCGCCCCCGAGGGCGGCGAGGGCAAGCGTCTTGTAATCCTGTCCGGTCAGGGGGCGCGCGTGCGGGACGCTGCGCGCGTTCTCTGCACCGACAGTACTGCTAGTGGTGGACATGAGGAGACTCGCATGGAAAAAGTTCGCATGCGAAGCGCGCAACACGGTTGACGTGGAGGGTTCTGGCCGGAGGGTACAGCGCGGGAGAAGCAGGCACTAAGTGGCGGATAAGCCGCTGGCATGCGACAAGACGCTTCGCAAAGGCGAGAAGATACCAGATCGGCGGGAAAGAGGCCGTCGCCATCCCGCTTCAGATCATTTTCAACCCGTCCCGAATTCACTTTTGATTTCATTCTAATGTCTTTGCTTTGCCCCCAAGCGTTGCCATAATGTTGCTAAAAAGTGAAATCCGGACCACAAAGTGGTCGATCCGCCCGCTGGCGCAGCGTGGAATGCCATTTTCCATGCAGCCCGCGAGCGGGTCCGCTAAGCGGACGCAGGGTATTGGGGTTGAATCTTCTGGGATCACATGGCAATCAAGTTCTCCATGCAGGCGGCAACCGCCACACCGCGCCGCAGGGCCGGCGTGCGCGTGGCAGGCGGCATCGTGGCCGCGCTGGCGGTGTTTGGCCTCGCCGGGTATTTTGGCGGACCACCGCTGATCAAGTCCTTCGTGGCCAAGCAGGCCAGCGAAGCGCTTGGCCGCAAAGTGACTTTCGGGGGCGCCGAGGTGCGCCCCTTCTCGCTGGCGGTCACTGTTTCCGATATCAAGATCTATGAGCCTGACGGCACCACGCCCATGCTGAGCGTGGGCGAGGCCGAGATCGATGCCGCCATCGCCTCGCTGTGGCACATGGCGCCGGTGGTGGATGCGGTGCATATCGACCGCCCCGCGCTGCGCCTGGCGCGCGACGCCAACGGCCGCATGAACTACGCCGACATCGAAGAGCGCTTCGCCGCCAGGCCCGCCGCGCCAAAATCCGAACCGGCGCGCTTCTCGATCAACAATATCGCGTTGACCAGCGGCAGCGTGTCGTTCGACGACAAGCAGCTCAACCAGACGCAGCGGGTGGACAACCTGACCATCACGCTGCCCTTCCTGTCCAACCTGCCGCACGACGTGGAGATCGTTACCCGGCCCACGCTGAGCGCGAGCATCAATGGCTCCGCACTGGCGCTCGACGGCACCATGCTGCCGTTCGCCGCGTCGCGCGAGACCCATCTGAAGCTGAACCTGGACGGCCTGGAACTGGCGCGCTATATGCCGTTCGCGCCCAAGCTGAAGGACGCCGATATCAAAGGCGGGCTGCTCGATACGCGGCTCACGCTGGGCTTTATCCAGGAAAAGGGCAAGCAGGATGTTTTCCTGTCGGGTACCGCAGCGCTGCGCGACGCCGATATCCGCAAGCACGACGGCGCGCCGCTGGTGAAGGCCGGACGGCTTGCCGTGGACATTGAGCGCATCGAACCGCTGGGCCGGATGGTTCACCTGCGCAGCCTCGCCGTGGATGGCCTGGGCGTGCAGGCCGTGCGCCGCGCGGATGGGTCGCTTGACCTTGCCGAGGCATTCCTGCCGCAAGCGGCCAAGGCGGAGAAGCCCGCCAGCGCGCCGCCGGCACCTGCAGCATCGGGAGCGGCGGCACCGGCATCCGCGCCGGCGGTTGCCAAGGCCAGGCCTGCATCGGCACCGGCCGCAGCCGGGATTGCACCGTTGGCGCCGGCGGAGAAGCCTTGGCGCTACGCGGTCGACCAGATCACGGTCAAGCAGGCCAGCCTGGGCTTGCGCGACGAGTCGGCTCCGTCCGGCCCCGGTACGCTCGCGCTGGGGCCCCTCGACGCCGATGTCGCCGGACTCTCCGGCGACAGCGACAAGCCTGCCAAGGTCCAGGCCAAACTGACGATCGGCGAAGGGCAGACCCTCAGCCATGAAGGCGAGCTGTCGCTGCATGGCGGCACCATGGATGGCACGCTGCAGGCCAGCGGCGTGAAGGCCCAGGGGTTTGCCGCATGGTGGCCGGCAGAACTGCGCGCCCAGTTCGGCGACACCGCGGTCAATGCCGAGCTGCACTACAAGATGGCGTGGGGCGGGCCCGCCTTTGCCTTCTCGCTGGACAAGTCCCGCGTCGAGCTGGCGCCGCTCTATGTGACTACCAAGGAACCGGTGTCGGTGGCGCAAGTGGCAGCCGCCACCACCGGCACAAGCAACGCTGGCGCGGCCGATAGCGCCCGCCGGCGCGATGCGCGCCGCGCGCGTGGCCGCGACGATAGCGATGGTGCCAACCTGCCGGTGATGCGCGCCGAGCGCGTGGCGCTGGAAGGCATCGCCTTCGACCTTGGCGCGCATTCATTCCAGGCGGGCGAGCTGGTGGTGGCCAAGCCGCAGGTCGCGCTTACGCGTGACTATCATGGTGAATTGCTCGAAAGCGCGCGCCTGTGGGCCGCGCAATCGGTGCAGAAGTCCGCCCAACGCACGACCGGCGTGCAGGCCAAGGCCGTTCAGCCCGATAGCGCTGCCGCGGCCAAGTCATTGCCCTGGAAGGCGCAACTCGGCAAGTTCTCTCTGGATGGCGGCAACATGCGCGTGACCGACTACGCGCCCTCGGCCGCTAACCGCGACCGTCCGGTAATCCATCAATTCCGCAACGTCAACCTCGGTACCGGCGCGTTGAACTGGCCGATGGCGGCTGGCGCCATCCCGGTCAAGTTCAAGGCCGAGTCGGGACGGCGCGGCATGATGTTGCTCGACGGCACCGTGCTGCCCACCGCGCCCGCGGTGCAAATGCAGGTGGACCTGCGCGAACTCGATCTCGCGCCGCTGCAGCCCTACCTTGCCGACCGCTTCAACGCAGCCTTGCGTGGCGGCACCGCCACCGTGAAAGGCCGCCTGGGCGTCGAGGCGCCATCCGGCAAGCCGATTGCGGCGCGCTTTGCCGGCAATGCGCAGTTTGGCAATGTGCGCAGCGTGGACCGCGTGACCGGCGACGACTTCCTGCGCTGGCGTTCGCTGGCGGTGAACGGCATCGATTTCGCCATGGACGAGGCCAAGGGGCCGATGAAGGTTGGCGTGGGTAGCGTGGCGCTGTCGGACTTCTACGCGCGGGTGATCCTCAATGCCAATGGCCGCCTGAACCTGCAGGACGTGATGGCTGGCGGGGCCGCCAAAGGCGAAGCCGCGCCCAGCACCAGCCTGACGCAGGCCAACCCGGCCTCGGCGCCGGCAGCTACCCCGCCGGCACCGGCGGCCACGGCCGCGGCGAAACCGCAGATCCGCATTGGCGGCGTGACGGTGGAGAAAGGCAATATCAATTTCTCGGATTTCTTCGTCAAGCCTAACTACACCGCCAACCTGACCGATATGAAGGGTTCGGTCTCCAAGGTTTCGTCGACGGAGCCCGCGCCGGCCGATCTCACGCTGGCGGGCCGCATCGACGACGACGCGCCGGTCAATATCGACGGCAAGCTCAACCCGCTGGCGGACCAGCTCTACCTCGATATCGCCGCCAAGGCCTCCGGCGTGGAACTGACCAGGCTGACACCCTACGCGACCAAGTACGCCGGCTATCCGATCACCAAGGGCAAGCTGACGGTCGATGTGGCGTACAAGATCGAGAACGGCAAGCTGGACGCGCGCAACCATCTCTACCTCGACCAGCTCACCTTTGGCGACAAGGTCGACAGCCCGACAGCGACCAAGCTGCCGGTGTTGCTGGCGGTCTCGCTGCTGAAGGACCGCAACGGTGTGATCGACATCAACCTGCCGGTGTCGGGCTCGCTGTCCGATCCGGAGTTCAGCATCGGCGGCGTGATCGTGAGGGTGATCGTCAACTTGCTGGCCAAGGCGATTACCTCGCCGTTCTCGCTGCTTGCCTCGGCCTTTGGCGGCGGCGATGAACTGGGCTACGTGGAGTTCGCGCCGGGCACGTCCGCGCTTACGCCGGCGGCCAGGCAGAAGATCGCCACCCTCGGCAAGGCCCTGGCCGACCGCCCGGCCCTGCGGCTGGAGATCAGCGGCCGCATCGATCCGGCCACCGACATGGCCGGTGCGAAGCGCGCCTGGCTGGACGCGCGGGTGAAGGAGCAAAAGGCGCGTGAACTGCGAGCCAGCGCTCGCGAGGGCGCCACGGCCGAGGAAGGGGAAGAGGGCGAGCAGGGCGCCAAGGTGACGGTGTCGCCGCAGGAGTATCCCAAGTATCTGGAAGCGGTCTACAAGCGCGCTTCATTCAAGAAGCCGCGCAACGTGATTGGCTTGTCCAAATCCTTGCCGACCGCGGAAATGGAGACGCTGCTGCTGGAGAACGCGCCGGTAACCGATGTGGAACTCAAGCAACTCGCCGAGCAGCGCGCGCTGGCGGTGAAACAGGCACTGGAGCGCGACGCCAAGGTCCCGGAGAGCCGTTTGTTCCTGACGGCGCCGAAGCTGAATGCCGAAGGCATCAAGGATAAGGGCGCGCCCAACCGGGTCGATTTCGCCATCAGGCAGTAAGTCATCCCAGGCAATCCTGCCTGTGCAAAAGGGGCGGCGCTGCCGCCCCTTTTGCATGGCACATTGGCAGCGTGCTGGCCAAAAGCCTGTATGATTTCGCCCGGAATCGATACAGGAGTGCGTTTTGCAGCAGGAAGCCGTTGCCTACAAGACTTGGGTTTGCGTGATTTGCGGATGGGTCTACGACGAAGAACAGGGCTGGCCGGATGACGGCATTGCGCCCGGCACCCGCTGGGAGGATATCCCGGAAGACTGGCGTTGCCCTGAATGTGATGTGGGCAAGGGCGAGTTCGCCATGATCGAAATCTGAGCGCAAGCCCGCCAGCCGGCGAGGCTCGCAGGCCAATGCCGGCGGGCAGGAATCGCGTTTGGCAGCGTGTTTAGTGGCGCTGCATCTGCCGGCATATCCCGGCACGCCTTCTTTGCTCCGCGCAGCGGCGATAGCGTATACGGTAGGGGTGGCTACAACGCCAGATCGCGGTCACCACGGTGACCAGCAGGAATGCCGCCATCAGGGCGGCCAGCAGATCCAGTGTCATAGCGGCTCCTCTCCTCAAGCAAGCCGGGAACGCTCGAAGCGTTCAGTTCAGATAAGTAAAGGCAACGCCTCCAGCAAGGCCACCGCCAGCAGAGCCCCGAATATCGCGCCAGCAGCGCGGCAACTGATGCGCAGGGCGCGGGCTGTGAACGGAATCCCGCCGAAGGCAATCATGCCGACCAGCGCCATCGGGATCAGAAAAACAAGATCATGTGAGCTAAGGTGCAGCACGGCTGTCTCCTGTCTCTTTCCTTGTATTTCCAGTATAGAAAGTGTCTCAGGTAGACCAAGGACGATGACATCGGGGTTGTCCCCTAAGGCACTTTCTTGTGGGGGGATTGCTCTCACCCGCAAAGCTTAAAACCTTAAAGTCAAAGGCAGTTTCACCACCCCTGCGGGGCGGCGACCCACTTTTTTGTCTTGCGGCTTGCCAAAAAAGTAGGCAAAAAAGGCGCCCCATGCGGCCTGGTACACCTTGACGGCTCGCTTCGCATCGCGCTGGGGTTGGCCCGCCTGGCGGCGGGCTGGGGCTTTCTCCTTCCATGTACCGGCCTGGCCACACTGTTCGCACACCTCGCGCCGGCACCGTTGCGCCAGGCCTGCCCCATGCACTTTTTTGCGAGTGTGCGGTCAAACGATCAGGCCGGCGTGTCCTATGCTGTGCAGATACGCGGGCCCGATCATCGTTCAGGTGGCAAGCACGCGTAATAGAGCAATCGCAGCGGGGATCGCGGCGAAACAGCATATCCGGAGGTGGCTATGGAACTTCACATGCAATCGCACCACTATGTGCGCCGCACGCCAGACTGGACCGCAGCAGCGGTGTCCGGTCTGGCGGCCGGGGCGCTGTTGATGGTGATCGAACTGTTCTGGTCGACGATGGTGGCGGGCGTCAATCCATGGGGCACGACGCGGCTGATCGCGGCGATCCTGATGGGGCAGGACGTGTTGCAAACTTCGCTGTTCAGCGTGAGTACCGTGGCCGCGGCGCTGGCAATCCATTTCGTGCTCGGCGCGGTGCTGGGGATGATCCTGGCCGCTATCATCGCGCCGTTCCAACTGGACTCGAGTACGGGCATGGTGTTGCTGACCGGCGCTGTGTTCGGCCTGGCGGTCTATCTGCTTAATTTCTACGGCATGACGCGCTTCTTTACCTGGTTCGCCGACGCGCGTGGCTGGCATACGCTGGTTGGCCACATGATCTTCGGCATGGCCGCGGCCATTGCCTATTGGAAGCTCGAAAGCAAGGATGTATCTCACTGAGCACGCACACTGCAGTGCATCAATGATGCGATAGCGCTACGCGCATCTGGTTTAGATCCGCGCTTTACCACTACACGGGCCGCGCGGGCCGACGGCGGCGGATGAAAGCCCTGGCTTTCATCCGCCGCTCTTTATTTGCCGCCGCCTTTGCGCCAACCGCCGGCCCTGTGTGGCATCGCGCGCAAAGCGCTCTCAAGGCCGCCTTGCACGGGGCGGACCACATGCACTAGTCTTATCTCAGCCTTGCGCGTAGTTCGCGGCCTGCCGTACGCAAGGGGGGAGGGTCGGTATGGCGATAGCCATTGCACTCGTGATCATCGTCGTTGCTTCGGTGCTCTTCCATTTCGTGAGCCCGTGGTGGGCGACCCCGCTTGCTTCCAACTGGAAGCAGATGGACGACACGCTGACCATTACCCTGGTCATCACCGGCGTCTTCTTCGTCATCATCAACCTGTTCGTCGCTTATATCGTCTGGCGCTACCGCCATCGCGACGGCGCTCGCGCGCACTATCAGCCGGAAAACAGCAAGCTGGAACTCTGGCTGATCGGCGGCACCACGCTCGGCGTGATTGCCCTGCTCGCGCCGGGCCTGTTCGTCTATGCCGAATATGTGCGGCCACCCGGCGATGCGATGGTGCTGGAGGTAGTGGGCCAGCAGTGGCAGTGGGGCTTTCGCTTTCCGGGCCAGGGCGGCCAGCTTGGCACCTCGGACGCGCGCTTCGTGACGGCGGCCAACCCGCTCGGCGTGAACCCGGACGACCCGCGCGGACAGGACGACATCATCATTGCCGGCAATGAAGTGCACTTGCCGCTGAATCGTCCGGTCAAGGTGCTGCTGCGCTCCAAGGATGTGCTGCACGATTTCTACGTGCCGCCGTTTCGCGCCCGCATGAACATGGTGCCGGGGATGGTGACGTCGTTCTGGTTCACGCCGACCAAGGCGGGTACCTATGAGATCCTGTGCGCGCAGTTGTGCGGGGTCGGCCACTACAACATGCGGGGCAAGGTGGTAGTGGAGGATGCGGCGGCGTTCGATGCGTGGCTGCGCCGGCAGCCCACGTTCGCGCTGACCATGCTGAAGACGCCTGCGCCGCCGGCCACGGCCGGGGCACCCGGAGCGCCCGCCGGCGCCGATACGCTTGCGGAACAGGGCCGCGCGCTGGCCCAGAGCAAGGGCTGCGTTGGCTGCCACAGTATCGATGGCACCGTTGGCGTGGGGCCGAGCTGGAAGGGCCTGTATGGCAGCACGGGAACGTTTGCCGACGGCAGCAGCGCAAAGGTCGACGACGCTTACCTGAAGACCGAGATCACCGATCCGCAAGCGCGCCTGGTCAAGGGCTTCGGTCCGCTCATGCCGAAGATGCCCCTGAGCGAAGAGGAAGTCGGCGCGCTGGTCGCCTACATCCGCGCCAATGGCGCGGGCGGGGCCGCAACGCAGGCAGGCGCCGCGTCCGGCGCCGCCGCAAAATAGGCTGCAGGAGGGAGTGCAATGGCATACACCGACGACGCCGCCCATCATGGCCCGACCAGTTTCTTTACCCGCTATATCTGGAGCCAGGATCACAAGGTGATCGCGGTGCAGTACACCCTGGTCGCCATCTTCGTGGGGCTGATTGGCGTGGTGCTGTCAAACCTGATGCGCCTGCAACTGGGTTTCCCGGGGCATTTCACCTTTATCGACGCCAACCGCTACTACCAGTTCGTCACCATGCACGGCATGATCATGGTGATCTACCTGCTCACGGCACTTTTTCTCGGCGGCTTTGGCAACTACCTGATCCCGTTGATGGTGGGCGCGCGCGACATGGTGTTCCCCTACCTCAACATGCTGAGCTTCTGGGTGTACTTCCTCTCGGTACTGGTGCTGCTGTCGAGCTTCTTCGTGCCGGGCGGGCCCACCGGCGCCGGCTGGACGCTCTATCCGCCGCAGGCGATCCTGCGGGGCACGCCCGGCTACGAGTGGGGCATCATCCTGATGCTGGTGTCGCTGCTGATCTTTATCGTGGCGGCCACCATGGGCGGCCTCAACTACGTCACCACGGTGCTGCAGGCGCGTACCGAGGGGATGACGCTGATGCGCATGCCGCTGGCCGTGTGGGGCATCTTCATGGCCACCATCCTGGCGCTGCTGGCTTTTCCCGCGCTGTTCGTGTCGGGCCTGATGATGCTGCTGGACCGCACGCTGGGCACGAGCTTCTTCATGCCGGCGATCGTGTCGCTGGGCCAGCAGCTCAACTACAAGGGCGRCAGCCCGCTGCTGTTCCAGCACCTGTTCTGGTTCTTCGGCCACCCGGAGGTGTATATCGTGGCGCTGCCCGCGTTCGGCATCGTCTCGGACCTGATCAGCGTGCATTCGCGCAAGAGCATCTTTGGCTACCGCACCATGGTATGGGCGATCCTTGCCATCGGCGTGCTGTCSGTGGTGGTGTGGGCGCACCATATGTTCGTSAGCGGGATGAATCCKTACTTYGGCTTCTTCTTCGCCACCACCACGCTGATCATCGCGATTCCCACCGCCATCAAGGTTTATAACTGGGTGATCACGCTGTGGCGGGGAGACATCCATTTTTCGGTGCCGATGCTGTTCGCCATCGCCTTCGTCAGTACGTTCGTGATCGGCGGGCTGACCGGGCTTTTCCTGGGCAACGTGAGCGTGGACATCCCGCTGTCCAATACGTATTTCGTGGTTGCGCACTTCCATATGGTGATGGGCGTGTCGCCGATCCTGGTGGTGTTCGGCGGCATCTATCACTGGTACCCGAAGGTCACCGGCCGCATGCTCAACGACACGCTGGGGCATATCCATTTCTGGGTGACCTTCGTCGGCACCTATGCCATCTTCTTTCCCATGCATTACCTGGGCATCCTTGGCATGCCGCGGCGCTATTACGCTTACGACAACTACGCCTTCATCCCTGAATCGGCGCACCTGATGAACGCCTATATCTCGGTGGCGGCGTTTATCGTGGCGGCGGCGCAGTTGTTGTTCATCTTCAACCTGGCCTGGAGCGTCAGGCACGGCAGGCTGGCGGGTTCCAATCCGTGGCGCGCGGCTTCGCTGGAGTGGCAGACGCCGCAGACGCCGCCGGTGCATGGCAACTGGGGCCCGGAGCAACCGGTAGTGCATCGTTGGGCCTATGCCTATAGCGTGCCGGGCGCCAGCGAGGATTTCATCGCGCAGAACGCGCCGCCCGATGCCGGCGGCGCCGAACCCGAGCCGCATGCCAGCCGTGGAGCCGTAGCATGAACGCAAACCTGGTCTACCGCGCCAGCGGCGACAGCGAGCGCCGCTCCGGTCCCGGTCCCGGCGACGTGGGCCGGCAGCACGCCCGCCGCGCGCCGGCCAGCATCGGGCTGTGGGTGTTCATGGGCGTGGTGTCCTCGCTGTTTGGGCTGTTTATCGCCGCCTATGCCATGCGCATGGACTCGCCGGACTGGCATGCCGTTTCGTTGCCATGGCAGGTCTGGATGTCCACTGCCTTGCTGGCCGCCGGCAGCGCGGTGATGCTGGTGGCAGCGCGGGCGGCGCGCGACGGACGCTTCACGATGGCACATCGCGCGCTACGCTTTGGCGGGCTGGCCGCAGCTGCATTTGTCGCCTCGCAGTTATGGGCGTGGCAGGCCCTGCTCGCCATCCATGTGGTGCCGGCCAACAATCCCGCCGGCAGTTTCTTCTACCTGCTCACCGCGATGCATGGCCTGCATGTGCTGGGAGGCCTTGTTGGCTGGGTGGTCGCCATGCATGCCGCGCGGGGCAGCGCGCGGGCCACGCTGCGCATCGTGCTGTGCGCGCGCTACTGGCATTTCCTGCTTGCCGTGTGGCTGGTGCTGCTGGCCGCGCTGAACTGGCTCACGCCTGAACTGGTTCGCTTTATCTGCGGGCGCGGCTAGGCGGCCACGTCAAGCATCGAAGGAGACGCACCAATGTCTTCGCAACCCACTCCATCGGCGCCGGCCGAGTCCGGCGGCGCCGCGCTGCCCGGCGTGCCCGCGCCTGCGCCCGTGGTGGCCGGCCTGCGCGGGCTGGTGGCCGACTGGTCGTCCGACCAGCAGGCCTTCAAGGTGTCGTGGGGCAAGGCGATGATGTGGATCTTCCTGCTGTCCGACACCTTCATCTTCAGTTGTTTCCTGACCGGGTACATGACGGTGCGGATCGCCAGCACGGATACGTGGCCGAATCCGAGCATCGTGTTCGGGCTGAAGGTCGGCGGCGCCGAGGTGCCCTTGCTGCTGATCGCCATCATGACCTTCGTGCTGATCAGCAGCAGCGGCACGATGGCGATGGCCGTGAATTTCGCCTACCGCCGCGACCGCGTGAAATGCGCCAGCCTGATGTTTGCCACGGCGCTGTTCGGCGTGGCCTTTGTCAGCATGCAAGCCTTCGAGTGGAGCAAGCTGATCCTTACCGAAGGGGTGCGTCCCTGGAGCAACCCGATGGGCGCGCCGCAGTTCGGCTCCACGTTTTTCATGATCACCGGTTTCCACGGGCTGCACGTGAGCTGCGGCGTGATCTACCTGCTGATCGTGGCGACCAAGGTGCTGCGCGGGCGCTACGAGCGCACGGGCAACTACCAGATCGTGGAGATCGCCGGGCTCTACTGGCACTTCGTGGACCTGGTCTGGGTCTTTATCTTTGCGCTGTTCTATCTCTGGTGAGGCACGCCATGGCATCGTCGACTCCGTCTCCCGATGTGCCCGGCCTGGCACCGGCGGCGCCAGCGCATGCGTCCACCGGCGCGCACGGTGAATCGCATCACGGGCAGCAGCACCCGATTGGCCTGTACCTGAAGATATGGGCGCTGTTGTTCGTGCTGTCCACGCTGTCCTACATGGTGGACTACTTCCACTTCGAGGGTTATCTGCGCTGGACCCTGATCCTGCTGTTCATGGTGATGAAGGCCGGCCTGATCGTCGGCGTCTTCATGCATATGGCGTGGGAGCGGCTGGCGCTGATCTGCGCCATCCTGCTGCCGCCGCTCTGCCTGCTGGTGCTGGTGGGCCTGATGGCGATGGAAGCCGATTACACATTCCTCTTGCGCGGTGCCTTTTTCCGCTGAACGCATGCTCGCCGGGGGCACGGGCCGGTTTTGCCCGAGGCGGCGTGCCGGGTACACTTGAGCGGTTGCCCGCCACCACGAGGAAGCCATGCACCCAGCCACGGAAGCCATCCTGACCTATAACCATGGCCGCGATCCCGAGCGGCTGACCCGCAAGCTCGCCGCCATCGCGGCGGATCCGTTTGCTTTCCTGCGTGGCACCAACCATCTCTATGCGGCCGCGGTGGGCAACGAGGCCGCGCTGATCGAGGCGCCGACCACCTATGTCTGCGGCGATCTCCACCTGGAGAATCTCGGCAGTTTCAAGGGCGACAACGGCCTGGTTTATTTCGATCTCAACGACTTCGACGATGCGCTGGTCGCGCCGCTCACGGTGGACCTGGTGCGCCTGCTGTCGAGCCTGATGGTTGCCGCACCGCAACTGGGGCTGTCCGCTGCCGACGCGCGTGCCGGCGCGCAGAGCATGCTCGATACCTACGCGGCGGTGCTGGCCAGCGGCAAGCCGCGCTGGGTGGAGCGCGCCACGGCCACCGGCATGGTGGCGACGCTGCTGCGCCGGGTCAAACGCCGCCGCCGCGGCGAGGTCCTGGCCGCGCGCACGGTGCGGCGCGCCGGCAAGCGGCGCCTGCTGGTCGACGGCAAGCATGCGCTGGAACCCCTCAAGGGCGCGCGCAAGCGTACCGCAGCGATCCTGAGCGAGTTCGGGCGGCAGTCGCAACATGGGAGGCTGGTGGCCGACGATGCCGCCCGCAGGATCGCCGGCGTTGGCAGCCTTGGACTTGAACGTTACGTTGTGCTGGCTCACGCGGAGAGCGATCCGCTGGCTCAGCGGCTGGTCGACATCAAGCGCGCCGCGCCCAGCGCCTGGCAGGGGCTGCCGTATCGCACGCAGCCCGCCTGGAACAGCGAAGCGTCACGCGTCGTGCACATCCAGCATGCGATGCAGGCGGCCTCCCCGGCGCTGCTCTCGGCGGTGAAGATGGGCAAGGCTTCCTATATCGTCAAGAGCCTGCAGCCCACCGCCGACCGGGTCAACCTTGGCTCCCACACCAATCGCGAGGACCTGCGCGAAGTGCTGTTCACCATGGCGCGCGCCGCGGCCTGGGCGCACCTGCGCGGATGCGGGCACAATGCCGCCGATCGCATCGAGCAGTTGCAGGAGTTTGCCGGCGGTACGCGCTGGCGCGCGCCGGTGCTGCGGCTGGCGCGGCACGGTTGCGAGCTGGCGCAGGCGCAGTGGAAGGATTTTGTCGAGGATTACGAACTCGCCCGTGGCCTGGGGGCGAAGCCAGCCGCGCCGCGTTGAAGGCACCGTGTGACGGGGGAGGGCGCCGGACGATGCATGCGTGCCCTCGTCCGGCGCTTCCGCCGCGGCGGTGAGGCCGCGGCATTGCGCATCAGACCTGCGTGATGAACTTGGTCACCAGGTAGCCATCGAAGGTTTCCTGGCCGCCTTCGCTGCCGATGCCGGAATCCTTGATGCCGCCGAACGGCGTCTCGGCCAGCGCCATGCCGAAGTGGTTGATATTGACCATGCCGGCTTCCAGGCCGTTGGACACCAGCGTCGCGGTCTTCAGCGAGTTGGTGAACACGTAGGAGGCCAGGCCGAAGGGCAGGCTGTTGGCGCGGCGCAGCACTTCCTCCGCATCCTTGAAGCGCGTCACCGGCGCCACCGGGCCGAAGGGCTCGTCGACCATCAGCTTGGCGTCGTCGGGCAGGTCGGTGACCACGGTGGGGGCGAAGAAGAAGCCCTTGTCGCCGATGCGCTTGCCGCCGGCCACGACCTTGCCGCCGCGATGGCTGGCGTCATCCAGGAACTGTTCCATCGAGGCGATGCGGCGCTCGTGTGCCAGCGGGCCCATCTGGGTACCGTCTTCCAGGCCGTCGCCGACCTTGATCGAACCGATCACCTCGGTAAAGCGCGCCAGGAACTTGTCGTAGGCTTTTTCCTGCACGTAGAAGCGCGTGGGCGACACGCACACCTGGCCGGCGTTGCGCAGCTTGAAGCGCGCCAGCATTTCCGCTGCCGGCTCGATGTCGGCGTCGTCGAACACCAGCACTGGCGAGTGGCCGCCCAACTCCATGGTCACGCGCTTCATGTGAGCGCCGGCCAGTGCGGCAAGTTGCTTACCCACCGGCACGGAACCGGTGAACGAGATCTTGCGCACGATCGGCGATTCGATCAGGTAGGTGGATATTTCGCCCGGCACACCCCAGACGATGTTCAGCACGCCCGGGGGCAGGCCTGCATCGTGGAACAACTGGGCCAGCGCGACCACCGCGCTGGGCGAATCTTCCGGGCCCTTGAGGATCAGCGTACAGCCGGCGCCGATGGCCGAAACCATCTTGCGGATCGCCTGGTTGAAGGGGAAGTTCCACGGGGTGAAGGCCGCGCAGACGCCGATCGGCTCGCGCACCACGATCTGGCGCACATTGGGCTGGCGCGGCGGGATCACGCGGCCGTAGATGCGGCGGCATTCCTCGGCGTGCCATTCGGCGTGCTCGGCGCAGATCATGACTTCGCCGATGGCTTCAGCCAGCGGCTTGCCCTGGTCCAGCGTGATGTTGCGGCCGATCTCCTTGGCGCGCTCGCGGGTCAGTTCCGCAACGCGGCGCAGGATCCTGGAGCGCTCCAGTGGCGAGGTCTTCTTCCAGCTTTCGAAGGCGCGCTGCGCCGCGGCCAGGGCGCGGTCGAGGTCCGCGCGGCTGGCGTGCGGCAGCTTGCCCAGCAGTTCCTGGGTGGAAGGGTTGATGACGTCTTGCTCGCGTCGGTCCCCTCCCTTGACGAATTCCCCGTCGATGTAGAGGGCGAGATCCTGGTACATGCCTTTCTCCTGATGAAGGTTGCGTGCGACAAGTGCAGCCGGTGCTGCCGCTGTGAGGGTGCCGTGCCCGGGCCGGGCACAGCGGCGAAACCACAAGCTTAACCTGACGGCTCATTTTGTGCACCGGCGGGCGCCGGCTGTCCTGTGCCTTGCAGGTTTCTCTTTACCGATTGCAAAGTTCCATCAAGTGGCTGGCATACGAGTTCTGAATCGCCTCCAGCAGTTGTTCCCGATTCGCTGGAATCGCCATTTGCGCTCCCTTCCGCTCAGGTGTGCCGCACCGCCACCATGCTGCGCGTGGCGAGGGCCAGCGCATTGTGCCGGGCACCGCCGCCGAGGCTGTCGGAGATCTCCGTGGCGGCATTCAGCACCAGGTCGGCGAAGCCCTTGATTTTCTGCGGCTTGAAGCGCTCGGCGGGTCCGGACAGCCCGACCGCGGCAATCACATGCCCGTTGCGGTCGCTGATCGGAGCGGCGATGCCATACACCGTCTCGCGCCACTCGCCGCGATTGACCGCATAGCCCTGCTTGCGGACTTTTTCCATTTCCTGCAGGAAGCGCTCCGGCTCCACGATGCTGTTGGGCGTGGACGGCGCCAGCGCGGCCGACATGCGCTGCAGCGCGGCGTCCGGCTGGAATGCCAGCATGGCCTTGCCGGTGGCCACGCAATGCGCCAGCGCGCGGCCGCCGATCTGGGTATAGGCGCGCACCGGGTTGGGGCTGTCGATCTTGTGCACATAGACCACTTCGCCGCGATCCAGCACGGACAGGTGGACGCTTTCGCCGCTGGTGTGCATCAGCTTGTCCATCCAGGCTTCGGCATGGCGGCGCAGGTCCAGCCGCGAGAGCACCGCCGAGCCCAGTTCCCAGAGCTTGATGGAGGCGCTGTAGCCGGTGCCGGAGGTGTCCCGGATCACATAGTTGAGATCGGTGAGCGCTTGCAGCAAGCGGTGCACATTGCTCTTGGCCAGGCCCAGGTGGGCGGCGATCTCCGTCAGGCCGAGAGGGCGCTCGCTGTGGGCCAGCAGCTCGATGACACCCAGGCCTTTGATCAAGGTGTTGTTCATGTCGGACTTGCCGTGTGTGGCGCACCCGGCATTGGTTCTCAAATGTGGAACGATTGTAGCCTATTTTGGAACGTGAATATAATGATCCGCATCGCGGTCCAAAGGCGGGAGTCAGCCGGGCCGTCAACGTTTTCCGGGTATCCAGATGCACGATGTCAGCGAGAAGGACCTGCCCCTGCACGGGGTCAGGGTGGTGGAGTTCTGTACCGTGGCGGCCGGGCCGTTCTGCGGCATGCTGCTGGCCGACATGGGCGCCGAGGTGGTCAAGGTGGAGCCGCCGGACGGCGACACCTTGCGCCAGTGGCCGCCGCTGTCGAACGGGTTTTCCGAGAACTTTGCCTCGCTCAACCGCAACAAGCAGTCGGTGGCGCTCAACCTGAAGGATCCGGCCGACGTCGCCCTGGCGCGGCAACTGATCCTGGACGCCGATGTGGTGATCGAGAACAACCGTCCCGGCGTGATGGACCGGCTTGGCCTGGGCTATGCGAGCTTTTGCGAGCACAAGCCGCAGTTGCTGTACTGCTCGGTGTCGGCCTATGGCCAGAGCGGCCCGCGCGCCGGCGAGGGCGGTTTCGACCTGACCATCCAGGCGGCGGCCGGGGTAATGAGCGTGACCGGCGAGCCCGATGGCGCGCCGGTCAAGTGCGGCGTACCGCTGGCCGATTTCGCTTCGGGGCTCTACGCCGCCTTCGCCATCGCCAGCGCGCTGGCGCGGGTGCGCGCCGGCGGTGCGGGTTCGCATATCGACGTGCCGATGTACGGCTGCACGCTTGGCATCGCCGCGCTGCAGACCAGCGAATACTTCGGCACGGGCAAGAGCCCGGTCAAGCTCGGCTCGGCCCATCCGCGCAATGCACCGTACCAGGCCTTCCGCGCCGCCGATGGCTACTTCGCCATTGCCGCGGGCAACCAGAAGCTCTGGCTGGCGGTGGTGAAGGTCGTGGAGTTGCCGGCGCTGGCGGCCGATGCCCGCTTTGCCACCACGCGCGACCGTGCCGTCAACCAGGTTGCGCTCAAGGCGCTGCTGGAAGAGTGTTTCGCGGGAGCCGGCGTGGCGCACTGGATCGCGGTGTTCAATGCCGCCGGCGTGCCGCATGCGCGCATCAACGACTACGCCGCCGCGCTGGACGATCCCCAGGTCGCGCATATGGAGTGGGTGCAGCCGCTGACGTTGCCGGGCGGCCACCAGACGCGTACCTTCGCCTCGCCGCTGCGCTTCGATGGACAGGGGCTGCCGATCCGCCGCGATCCGCCGGCGCTGGGAGAGCACAACGACGCCATTCGCGCGCGCTACCCGGTGGGCGGCGCGGACCATGACACTTCCAGGGAAGCATGATGAATGACAAGATCGAACGGCTGCGTGAGTTCGTCGCCACCATCAGCCGGCTGGTGGAACAAACCGGACCCGGTACCGGTAACGAGGCCGCGCTGCTGGCCGGCGCCACCGGTCCGCTGCGCGAACTGGTGGCGCACGACGACTGGCTGCCCGACGCGATGGCGCGGCCGCATCCCGTCTATTACCAGCAGCACCTGCTCTACGGCGATCCGCTTGACCGCTTCTCGCTGGTGAGCTTCGTTTGGGGGCCGGGCCAGCAGACGCCGGTGCACGATCACACCGTGTGGGGCCTGATCGGCGTGCTGCGCGGCGCCGAGCTCGACCAGCACTACCGTGCCGAGGCGGGCAAACTGGTGGCCGATGGCGGCGAGGTCCTGTTGTCCGCCGGCCAGGTGGCCGCCGTATCGCCCACGCTGGGCGACGTGCACCGCGTGCGCAATGCGCACGACGACCAGGTCTCGGTCAGCATCCATCTGTATGGCGGCAATATCGGCCGCATCCGGCGCCATGTCTACGACGCGGCGAGCGGCGAGACCAAGCTGTTCATCTCCGGCTACTCCAACGCGCTGGTGCCCAACTTGTGGGCCCAGGCGGCGACGTGAGGGGGCCGCGGTGACACAAGGCATCCTGCTGGCCGACAAACAGGGCGACGTCACCCGGCTGACGCTGAACCGGCCCGGGCGCGGCAATGCACTGTCGGCCGCGCTGGTGGAGGAGCTCGCGGCGGCGGTGCAGGTGTGCCACCACGACGGCACACGCCTGCTGTCCATTGAGGGCGCGGGCACGCATTTCTGCACCGGTTTCGACCTGGGCGACCTGGATAGCGAGAGCGACGATTCGCTGCTGGCGCGTTTCGTGCGCGTCGAACTGCTGCTGCAAAGCCTGCATGGCGCGCCCTTCACCACCGTAGCGCTGGTGCAGGGGCGGGTCATGGGCGCGGGTGCCGACCTGCTTGCAGCCTGCGAGCAGCGCTGGGTCGCGCAGGGCAGCAGCTTCGCCTTCCCGGGGGCGGCCTTTGGCCTGGTGCTGGGCAGCGCGCGGCTGGCGGAGCTGGTTGGCGTGGCCACGGCGCGGGAATGGATCGGCAGCGGGCGAGCCGTCCGGACAGAAGAAGCGCTGGCCGCCGGCCTGGCCGGCACCGTGGTGGAACCGGAGGCACGCGCGGCCGCGCTTACGGCACTGGCCGCGCGTGCGCGCCGGCTCGATGCACCGACGCAGGCGGCCATCCACGCCGCCACGCTGGGCGGGCCCGGCGCTGCCGATGCGGCGCGCGCCGCGCAGCTAGCCGAACTTGTGCGTTCCGCCGCCCGTCCGGGGCTAAAGGCGCGCATCGCGGCTTATCGGGAGGCATCCAGGCGCTGACGCAGTGCCGCCAACCTGGCGGCACTGCGCAATCCGCATTTGGTGGCGGTGATCGGCGCTCGCGCGGCTCAGAGCGGCTGTGGGCTGAATGCCGGCAGGTCCGGCCATGCCAGCGTTGCCCAGACTCCCTTGGGCGGGGCGAGGAGCTGGCGCAAGCTTGCTTCATCGAAGGCTTTGCCCATCGGGTCGGCCCGGAACGCCGCAACCCATTGCCGGCGGCCGGCGATAAAGGCAATGCCGAATTCCTCCCAGCTTGCAAAGCAGTCCTGCGCACGCTGCGCATTAAGCAACAGCACGCGCCAGGCGGCCATGGGCTCCGCCCAGCCCATCAACATGACAATGCGCGCAAAAAACGCCATCCGGACACAGGCAAACGCCAGCGCGGCACGAGGATCGTCTGTCGGCAGGAGCGCATGCAGATCGGTGCGAAACCAACGCGATTCGAGTACCTGGGCGAGGTGCTGGCGCGCTTCGTCGTCGGTCGCATTGGCCCGGAACTCCATCTGGTGCAGCAATTGCGCACGAAAGAATGCGCGCGCATTCTCCGTCAGGCGGTCCGTGGCGGGGTCGAAAAAACCGGTCATGCCCGTGGCGTCGACCATCGGCTGCGCCAGTGTCAGGGCCCATTGCTTGCGCTGCGTGAACACAGCGGAGCGCGCGGGGCGCAGACGGCGGTAAGCCCACCAAAGTACGAGTCCCCCGAGAAGGATGTAGAAGATCATCAGGTTCGGCGCTCCGTTACGATCTGGATTGCAAGGCCAGTATTTCCGCTGCCCGCGATAGCGATAGTTCCGGCCACGGCACCCCTTCGGTGGCGACAGCTTCCCCGCCGCCATGCGGATTTCCCGTTTCTGCGTTTCGTGCCGGCATAGGCCTGGTGGCATAACCGACCGATGGCGCACGCGGCGAACGCGCCGACAGCAGGCCCGGCTCGCGCGCGGCGACCAGCCATTCCACCATCGGCGTTGGCGAGCTGAGCCTGACGAAGAGTTGCGGATACCTGCCGACCAGTCGGGTCTGCGTTGCGGCGTCGGTCACGTCTTCGATGCGCTCCCAGCCGGCTGGCGTGCGTACCACGCCGATTGCGATGCAATCGGCCGGTGTTTCCTCGTCGGTGCCCAGCGCGTTCAGGCAGGCCAGCACGTCTTCGATGTAGCGTTCGATCGGCGGCCGGTTCTGCTTTCCCTTGACCTGGTCCACGCGGAGCGCGCCATTGGCCTGGATACTCACGCTGATCGTGATATGCGGATGTCCGCCGGCATCACGGAAGCTCACCAGGCGCAGCTGCTTTTGCGCCACCGCGCCGGCATACCGCTCGCCGTAGCCCCCGGCCAGCGCGCGCCGGTCGGCAAACTGCCCGAGGCAGTGCCGCATGACATAGCTTTCAAACGCCATTTCCGAGCGCAGCAGCGCACTGTCCGGCAGGAACTCCACGAACACGCCATTCGGCGTCGCCAGCAGGGTGCGCAGCGCCTCGGGCTGGCTCTGGCGCCAGCCACGCTCGATGCGCGTTGCCATCTCGGCATGTTCCTTGTCCCACAGCGCCAGCGCTTGCGGGCAGTTGATGCGGTCCAGCTTGCCTTCCAGGGCGGTGCCTTGGCGCGACGTCAGGAATTCGACTAGCCGCGCTTCCAGTGCCAGCAGGCGCGTATCGGCAGGATCGACCCAGACCACGGGTGCTAGCGGCGTTGCCGCTTCGCTGCTGCCCGCCTTGGCGGAGGCGGCAAAGCGGGCAACAATCCATTCCGGTACGGCCTCGGATTTCAGTATCTGCCGCGCATCGGCAAGCGAACCGATGTTTGTCGCCGGCTCGAAGTTGGCGACGAGATGGCGATAGAAGTGGTTAAGCAGCCAGGCGCGCACGGTCGCTTCGTCGCCTCGCGCCTGGCTGCGCGCGGCGATCCCCGACTTCAGCGCGCCGGCATTGAGCGCGTTGCGCGGCGCGTAGCCGGAGGTCCGCCTTGCCGCACTCATTTCCAGACTTGCCACCAGCTTTTGGCAGGGGCTTTGGCTTCGGTCCGATAGAGCGCCAGCTTTTCCTCAATCGCGCTGGCATCATCGCATTCGTATTCGTTGCTGCGCGGATTGAGTGCGAGGGCGCGCTCGTAGAGCGCGGCGGCCTCGGCCCGGCGATGCAGCCCGTGGAGCGTGTCGGCCCCCAGGCATACCATCCAGGACACCGGACAGGCTTCCACCTGGCGCGCGATGCGGCTCCACAATACCGACGCTTCTTCCGGGCAGCTATGCGCCAGGTTGAATGCCATCTGCAGGTGCACGCCCAACGCATCGGTGGACAAGTTGTCATCGTCCAGGCCTTCTTCCCGCTGCCATTTCACCAGGCGCTCCAGCCAGATCGGAATCTCGCGGTCGCGATCGAGTTTGTACAGAGCCTGGGACACCTCGCCCAGATAGTCGTTGGGGTCATGCCGGCTGTAGCCATGCTCGGCGGCGTAGTGCCAGAGCTGCTCGGCCGCGCTCACGATCCCTTCGGCATCCTTCATCGCGATCCGCACACTCAGCAGGCCGGCATAGTGTTCGGCAAACGGGCTGGCCGCGATGCCCCGCATATGCAGGTCGACGGCATCCTCATAGCGCCGCTCGTCGTAGCGATAGATGATGGCCAGGTTATTGCACATCATGGAGTAGAGGTGCGCGCAGGCGTCGTACGGATGCCCGCCGCCGCTCGCGAAATAGCGCTCCATGCACGCCTGCCCTTGCTCGTAGGCGGCAGTCTGCAACTTGATGAAATCGCGGTACGTCTCGTTGCGCAGTTCCGCGGGAACGCTGTCCAGGTGTTCCTCCAGGTAGCTCCCGATCGTGACCCCGAAGTTGTAGCCCCACAGCCCGCTCGGCAGGGAAGGATGCGGCAACTTCAGCGTCTGGGGCAGCCCGAGCGATTGCACTCGCGCATGGAACAGGGCGTATGCGGTACGGTTGTCGTCCATGCCGCCTTCCTGCGCCGCCGCATACAACAGCGCCGCTTGCGTGGTGGCATCGATGCGGCCTGCGCCGGCATCGTGCACGGCCGCCAGTCGCGTGATCCACGGATGGCGAGGCGAACGCTGCTCGGCCAGCGCGCGCGCGGCTGCGAACACTACCTGCATGGCCTGCGCACCATTTACTTCCCCAACGGCGCCAAAGAGCGCCTCATGAACCGGGGAGAGCGTCGGCAGATCCTGTCCGTCCTCTTGCGCCACAGAGATGAAACGCTCCAGCGTCTCGGCGGTATTGCAGGCCCGCATGGCGCACAATGGCCACCAGACGGAGTCGTCGTCCGCGTCGGCCAGACGCGCGTGAACCAGCCGCGCGGCGCCGTCCCACATCTCGGCTTCCAGCTGGTAAATGTGAAAGAAGGCCCGGCGGCCGGCCTCTTCAACGCGCCGGGCTTCGATCAGCCACGGCAGTTCGTATTCGATGAAGTCATCGCTGCCGTCCGAGGACAGGCCATGGCGCGCGGCGGAGCAAGCGTCCAGCGCGCCCGGCAAATCGCCTTGCGCGTGCAAGGCGCGCGCGGCGAGCCGGGCCAGCCGGACTTCCAGCTCACGGCGCTGCGGCAAGGCGCGGTCCGCCGTCAGCGCCGTTACCGCCTGCTGGAAGGCAGCCAGGCGTTCGGGCGCGATCGCGATCAGGGCGCCGCCCAGGCGCAGCCAGTCGTCTTCGTCGACGTCCTGATCCGCAGCCGCCGTCTGCAGCGCCAGGATTGCCGCACCGGCCGCTGCGCGCGCCTCGTCGTCGCTGCCATGACGCGACAGCGCCCACGCACGCCGCCGCTGGTAGTCGGCATGGTCCCACGCGCGGAAAGCAGCCCGCTGCGCGATGGCGCCGTCCAGTGCATTGCGTAGTTCAACCGTTTCCAGCGCGATGTCCAGGCTGCGCCGCTCCAGGCTATCGAATACCCGAAGCTGCCGGTACCGGTTCGCATCAAGGTCCGGCATCTCGGCAACGATGGCACGCATCTCTCCGAGGGCTTGCCGGGTGGGCTCTTCCTCGTCGAGGTAGTTGGCAATCTGGAGGCGATAGAGCGCCAGGTGCATGCGCAGCCCGGCCCGGGCCTCGCGCTGCGCGAGTGCCAGTACGGCGGCGCCGTCGTCGTTGACCACGGCCTGTGCAGCCGCGGAATCGCCCGCCCGCATCCACAGCGTGTGCAGCCGGTCAATGGATTCCAGTGAATCCGCCCGCAAAGGCCTGGCGCGCAATCTCGCCAGCAAATCAGCCGCTTCCGTTGAATTTCCTTCTTCGAGATCAGCTTCGAGACGGTCCAGGAATTGTTCCAGCTGAGCACCTGTCAGTGCATTGCCATTGATATCCATGAATTTTTTTGATTTTCTGGGAGAAACAACAAAAATGCCTAATGTGCGGCCAATGCCGGATTCTACCCGGAGATCCAATGGGGCTGGAGGCGCCTGCTCCTCTCGAATGAACGAGGCGCCTGGGCCACGTCACGCATTGCGTGACGGCTGTGACGGCGACTGTTTACAATTGGCTTTCTGTCTGACGACACCTGCCGACAAAGGCTGTCAGGAAGGTATGAGATAGTGGCGCGCACGGGGCATTCCGATTGATATTGCTCCTGTCACCTGATGACACGAATGCGTGTCGGGCGCAATAAGAACACGAGACAAACTCGAACATGCCAACAAAATCCAAAGCCCAGCTGACCACGGGCCCGATCGGTCGCACTTTGCTGCTGTTCTCGCTACCGGTGCTGGGCAGCAATATCCTGCAGTCGCTCAATGCCTCGATCAATTCGGTGTGGGTCGGGCATTTTCTCGGCGAGGCGGCGCTGACCGCCACCTCCAATGCCAACATCATCCTGTTCTTCCTGCTGGGCGTGGTGTTTGGCATCAGCATGGCCAACACCATCATGATCGGGCAAGCCGTGGGCGCGCGCGACCTGGGCGAAGCGCGCCGCGTGGTGGGCACCAGCACCACCTTCTTTGTCCTGCTGTCGGTAATTGCCGCGGTGCTCGGCTATGCCTTCACGCCAGACATCCTTGCCGCCATGGATACGCCGGCCGATGCCAGGGCGCTGGCCATCAGCTACCTGCGCATCATCTTCCTGGCGCTGCCCTTCATGTACTTCTACAACTTCGTGATGATGACGCTGCGCGGCGCGGGAGATTCGCGCACGCCGTTCTATTTCATGGTGTTGTCGGTAGGGCTGGACGTGCTGCTCAATCCGCTGCTGATCTTCGGCATCGGCCCGTTTCCCGAACTCGGCATCGCGGGATCGGCGCTGTCCACGCTGATCGCGCAACTGGTGAGCCTGGCCGCAATGCTGGCGGTGCTCTACCGCCGCCGCCACTTCCTCGCGCTGCGCCGGCATCAGCTGGCCTACCTGCGGCCCGATACCGGCATCTTGCGCGCGCTGGTGGCCAAGGGCCTGCCGATGGGTTTGCAGATGGTGGTGATCTCGTCGTCCGCGATCGTGATGATGTCGCTGGTCAATCGCTACGGCTCGCAGACCACTGCAGCGTATGGCGTGGCCTCGCAGCTATGGACCTATGTGCAGATGCCGGCGCTGGCCGTGGGCGCGAGCGTGTCGTCGATGGTGGCGCAGAACGTAGGCGCCGGCTTGTGGGATCGCGTGACCCGCATCACGCGGGTAGGGCTGTTGTTCAACCTGTTGATGACGGGCGCGCTGGTTGGCCTGATCTACCTGTTCAACCGCCATTCGCTCGGCCTCTTCCTGCCCGATGACGGCACCGCAATCGGCATTGCGCAACATATCAACGCCATCGTGCTTTGGTCCTTCATCCTGTTCGGCTTCACCATCGTGCTGTTCGGCACCGTGCGCGCCACTGGCGCGGTGATGGCACCGCTGGTGATTCTCTTCCTGTCGATGTGGGTGGTGCGCTTGCCGTTTGCCTGGGTACTCGAGCGCACCATCGGCGCCGATGCGATCTGGTGGAGCTTTCCGCTGGGCTCGATCGTCTCGGTGACGCTGGCGGTCGCGTACTACCGTTTCGGCAACTGGCGCGCGAGCCATATCCTGCCGGCGGCACCCAGCCCGGCGCCGGAGCCGGAGTTCGCGCCCCAGGCACCCGACACCAGCATGGGCACGCCGTGCGAGGAGGCCCTGTCCACCGCTGGCGCCGGCAGCACCGGCGAGGCGGCGATGGCAGGCGAACCGCGCGAGGTGTCGAAGCAGGGCGCTGACTGAACGCACCGGTTGGCGGCGTCCGGCACGCCGCATTGCATCACTCCAGGACGGCCCCGTGTTCAGCGGGGCCGCTTTCACTTTCATTTCCCCTTGCCAGCCCGGCCAGCCAGCGCCGCACCACCTGCTCCTCCTGCTCCGTGAGGCCGGCGCGCAACTGCGCTTCATTCTGCAGGGCGCGCTCGCGGCACGTGGCCAGCAGCGCGGCGCCGGCCGGCGTCAGCACAATGTTCTGGATCCGGCCGTGCACCGGATGGGGCTGGCGCCGGATCGATCCGGCCTTTTCCAGGTTGGCCACGATCACGCTGACGGTCTGCGGTGTCAGCAAGGCGAGCCTGGCGAGATCGGCATTGGACAAGCCGGGATAAGCGCCCAGCATGGTCAGCACCACGAATTGCGGAGAGGTGACGCCGAGGTCCCCCAGTGCGCGCTCCATGCGCAGCCGGTTGGCGGCGCCGGCCTGGCGCAGCAGATAGCCGAGGTAGCCGCTTTCGCCGCGTTTGCCCTCGCCGGGACGGGGCACGCCGTGCGCCGCGGCAGTCATGGCGGGGAGGGGGGGCGGGCTAGGCGGGCGGCGCGAGGGGGGATGGCTCATGGATCAATACGTTTTGTCATGTTCGTGCTCTGACATTATCGCAGAGTCCGCCCCGGATGCTGCGGCTGCCACGCGCGGCGGCATGAAAGGCAATCGAAAGTTGTTTATGGCACCGTGCTTGCCGTGGTCAAAGCGGATGCATGCCGTCCGTGTTTTCTTGCCGCGTGTTCCACGTTGAATGCCTCGCGCTCGGTGCCCTCTGCCGGCAGCCGGCGCTCGCGTGTTCGTGCCAGGCGCCTATCCGATCTCGCGGTTCCTGGTGCCCTCCGGGCTTCCTTCCCTTTCAGTTCGCCTTCAGTTTCCCTTCGCTTTCCCTTCAGTTCCCTTTCATGCGTCTTTCGTTAATACATCACGGTGTGATGCATATTTTTTCAGGGAATTTCAGTGCGTATCGGTGAATACCCCTAAACCAAGACAAATGAAAGCAAGCTGAAAGATCGCCTCTCTAATGTTCGAGCCAACCTGCAGGGACAGCATCTTCCCTGCCGATCGAACCGCCTTCGCATGCAAGAGCCTGTGTGTGGAGGGCACTGCTTCTATGTACTTTGAGGAGAATCGTTTTGCGCATACGCAGCCAAAAGGACTTTGCCTCCGGCCTGATGTTCATTCTGGTCGGACTGGGCTTTTCCTTCGTCGCTCGCGGCTATTCCATGGGATCAGCCGCCAAGATGGGCCCCGGATATTTTCCGTTTCTGCTCGGTCTGGTACTCGCCATACTCGGTGCCTTTGTTCTGATCGGTTCGCTATCGAGCAAGGGGGAGAAGGATCAGCTCGCCCGCTGGGACCTGAAGACCCTGTTGTGGATCCTGGGTTCGGTGGTGCTGTTCGGCCTGCTGCTCAAGCCGCTCGGCATGGTGCTGTCGGTGTTCGTGCTGGTGCTGGTGTCGTCGATGGCCAGCCATGAGTTCAGCTGGAAGGGCGCGATCCTGAACGCCATCGTGCTGGTGCTGATCAGCATGGGCGCCTTCGTGTACGGCATCAACCTGCAGATGCCGGTGTGGCCTGCTTTCATTACTGGTTAAGGAGTCGGCCATATGGAATTGATTGACCATCTTGCCTTGGGATTCTCCACGGCGCTGTCGCTGCAAAACCTGGCATACGCCTTCCTGGGCTGCGTGCTGGGTACCCTGATCGGCGTGCTGCCGGGCCTGGGGCCTCTGGCCACCATCGCCATGCTGCTGCCGGTGACCTACACACTGCCGCCGGTGGCCGCGCTGATCATGCTGGCCGGTATTTACTACGGCGCGCAGTACGGTGGCTCCACCACCGCCATCCTGGTCAACCTGCCGGGTGAATCGTCGTCGGTGGTGACCACCATCGATGGCTACCAGATGGCACGGCGGGGACGGGCAGGGGTAGCGCTGGCAACCTCGGGCCTGGGCTCGTTCTTTGCCGGCTGCGTGGCAACCCTGATCCTGGCTGCGTTCGCTACGCCGCTGTCGGAACTGGCGTTCAAGTTCGGTCCCGCCGAGTACTTCTCGCTGATGGTGCTGGGCCTGATCGGTGCCGTGGTGCTGGCTTCGGGTTCGCTGCCCAAGGCGGTTGCGATGATCGTGCTGGGCCTGCTGCTGGGTCTGATCGGTACCGACGTGAACTCGGGTGCCGCGCGTTTCTCCTTCGACATTCCGGAACTGACTGACGGTATCGACTTCGTCGCGCTTGCCATGGGTATGTTCGGCTTCGCTGAAATCGTCGCCAACCTGGAGCAGAAGGAAGACCGCGAGACCTTCACCGACCGCGTGACCAACCTGTGGCCGACCAAGGAAGACTTCAAGCGCATGGCGCCCGCGGTTCTGCGCGGCACGATGCTGGGTTCGGCGCTGGGCATCCTGCCGGGCGGCGGTGCTGCACTGGCTTCGTTCGCGGCCTACTCGCTGGAAAAGAAGACCTCGAAGTACGCGCATGAATTCGGCAAGGGCGCCATCGAAGGCGTGGCAGGTCCGGAATCGGCCAATAACGCCGCCGCGCAGACCTCCTTCATCCCGCTGCTGACGCTGGGCATTCCGCCCAACGCGGTGATGGCGCTGATGGTGGGTGCGATGACCATCCACAACATCCAGCCGGGCCCGCAGGTCATGACCAGCAACCCCGCGCTGTTCTGGGGCCTGATCGCCTCGATGTGGATCGGCAACCTGATGCTGATCATCCTGAACCTGCCGATGATCGGAATTTGGGTGAAGCTGCTGACCGTGCCTTACCGCTTCCTGTATCCGGCCATCCTGGTGTTCTGCGGTATCGGTGTGTACTCGGTCAACAACCAGACCTTCGACGTGTTCATGGCGGCAGGCTTCGGCATCCTCGGCTACCTGTTCCTGAAGCTCAAGTGCGAGCCGGCTCCGTTGCTGCTGGGCTTCGTGCTGGGACCGATGATGGAAGAGAACTTCCGCCGCTCCCTGCTGCTGTCGCGTGGCGAGTTCACCGTGTTCGTGACCCGTCCGCTGTCGATGGGCCTGCTGATCGCCGCTGCCGCACTGGTCGCTGTTGTCGCACTGCCGTCGATCAAGGCGAAGCGCGAAGAGGCGTTCCAGGAAGAGTAGTCATAGAGCCCCACCCGCGCCGGCGTCGTGCCGGCGCACGCAACGCAAGATTTGGGGTGCCTCGGGCACCCCGATTTTTTTGGATAGCGCTCCCGGTGCAAGCCGGGCCGCTCGCACTGAACACGCCCGGCTGCGCTCGCAGTGCCAGGGCTGCGCATGATGATCTGCTCTATCGCACCGCTGTCTGGTGCGTCACAGGCGCCGCATGAGAACTCCAGCACTAGATGGCTTCGTTTCGAAGCTGTACATCCTGAAACTTGTCCAGTCGAGTCCGTCGACAGTAATGACACTGGTCGACCGTTTGCGCGAGCATGGGGTCGAGAAGAATATTCGTTCGCTCAGGCCCATCCTGCGTAGCTTGCTCATCGCACGGGCCATCACGGCGGAGTTGGTGGAAGGCAGTGGCCGGGTCTATTGCATTACGGATAGCGGGCGCGAGGAACTGGATAACTATCTCTCGCACCTGGACGTGCTGCAGAGTGATATCGGGCAGGGGAGTTGAGGTGCGCCCAACCCTCAGCCAGTCTCCCCCGCCTTCCACCTGGCCGGGAACAGCAAGAGACAAACCACAGTACCCCGCCCGGAAGAGTCAATCGACAGCTCGCCGCCGATGGCAGCCGCGCGGCTGCGCATATTGGCCAGGCCATGCCCCTGCACGGCAGCCGCGACATCGAATCCACACCCGTCATCCCGTATCTCGATCAGGATGGCCCCGCCACCGCGGGCCTCTCCCCCGACGCTGCGCGCCACCACCTGCACCACGCCGCTGTCTGCATGCTGCATGACATTGCTAAAGGCTTCCAGCAACAGGTACTGTAGTTCCCGCACTATCTGCGGCGTCAGGCCGGCCGCAGCCGGCAATCGCTCCACCTGCCAGTCCACTCGCAACCTGGCCGCTTCCAGCCTCGCGTGCAACCGATAGCGCAGGTTGCCAAGCACGGCGGCGAGATCGCCGCCAGTGTCCTGCATGGCATCCACCGAGAATTTCAGCGCATCCAATGCATGCTGAAGGTGCTCCTGCAACACCGCGGGCGAGCCCTGCCCGGAGCGCAGCACGCTGAGCGCACCGACCAGCGTGCTGCCCAGTCCGTCGTGCATGTCACGCATGATGCGCCCGCGTTCCCTAAGCGTGGCCTGCTCGCGCTCTACCTCGCGCGAGTGGGCGTAGAGCCTGTGAAGCTCCTGCTCCTTTTGCGCAACCTTGTGGTCAAGGTCACGGTTGAGATCGGCCAGCATGCGGGTGGTGCGCGTGTACCGGTCGACCAGCAGCCATGCCATGGTCAGGCTGAACAGCAGCGAGACATATTTGGTGAGTGCCGTATCCCAGTAGAAGTCGCCGGTGAGCCAGATGCGCACGAAGTCGGCGGCGGTGAGCGCGGTGGCAAGGCCCAGCGCGACGGCGAGCACCACCCGTTCGTGATTGGGACGCCGGAGCGCCGACCATACCAGCGCGCCCGCCACGTAGCAGGCGATCGCCACATTGATGCCCCAGTCCGCCACTTTCAGGTAAGGCAAGCTCAGCACGCTGGCCATCAGCACGATCAGCGGAAACTTGATCCACAGGTAGGCGTTGACCGCCCACCCCGGCCAGCGCGCGCGCACGTCGATGATGATAAAGGCGAACTTGGCCGTCGCTACCATGAAGATCGCCCGGCTGGAAAGCACGATGACCTGCCAGACGCCGCGCGGCAACGGCGTATCGGCGAGGAAGAACTCGGCGAGGCTGATGGCCCAGGCGATCTCCGCGAGCGCGTACAAGCCGAACAGGGGATCGCGCTGGCGCCACCAGATCAGCAGCGAGATGGCGGCCAGCAGCAGGCTGACGGCGGCGATCACCAGCGGACCGATCACGCGGAACCACAAGGCGCCATCGTAGTGGGAACGCACCACGTTGCCGGGGCCGAACTCGATCCTGGACAGGCCGCCGCGTCCATTGGACAGCGCGGCGATGGTGACGACCAGTTCGTTGTCGGCCCGCAGCATGACCTCGGGCACCGGCACGTAGAGGGGACGCTGCCCCGCGTGGATGGCGGGTGCCGACAAGTCGCCGGAGGCTGCCAGCAGCTTGCCGTTCAGGCGCATCTCGAAGCTGTTGGCGGCTCGTGCCAGGTAGAACGCGGGCGTGTCGTGGCCGGTGGGAACGTACTGAAAGGCGAGCCGGTAGGTGGCCGTGCCGTCCCTGCCGGGGAATTCGCGGTCCCAGTAGTGCGGCAGCTTCAACTGCAGCGGGACCGGCCCCGTTACAGCGCCAGGACCGCCGCCGGTCAGGCGGACAATCGCTTCCGCCTGTTCCAGTGCCTGCACCTGCGCGGGCTGTTCGGTTTGCGCATGGCTTGCGCCTCCCACGCCCGCCGCGCAGGCGGCCAGCAGCAGGGCGAACGAGACGATCCATTTGGCGGCGAGCAGGATGCCGGCCGGATGCGCTCCGGGCAGCGGTCTCACAAGGTTTTCAGCAAGCCGAGTTTGTGGGCTTCGAAGACGGCTTCCGTGCGGGAGTTGACAGCAAGCTTGCCGTAGATGTTCTTGATATGCGCCTGTACCGTATGCACGCTGATCGACAGGTGACCGGCGGTTTCCGCATAGGTGTAGCCGCGGGAAATCAGGTCGAGCACCTCGGTTTCGCGGGCCGAAAGCGTCACCTCCGCCCCCTGGGCGCCTGGCGCGTCCGGCGCCGGCAGGCCCGGCGCGCTGGCGCTGCGCAGCCGGGTGATGACCTTGCGCGCGATGACCGGGCTCATTGGCGAGCCGCCCGCGCGCAGCTCCAGCACAGAGGCGCGCAGGTTGTCGTCCGATTCGTCCTTGAGCAGGTAGCCGGTGGCCCCCGCTGCGATGCTGGCCAGCACATTGGCCTCGTCGCCGAACATGGTGATCACCATGCAGTCGCAGCGCGGGTGCAGCCGGCGCGCATGGCGGATGACATCGATGCCGGAGCCGTCCGGCAGCCCGAGATCGCAGAGCAGCACGTCGGGCTCCTGCGTGTCCAGCCATTCGCAGGCGCTGGCGCGCTGCGCGCAGGCCGCCACTACCTGGATGCCGGGCAAGCTGCTGAGGGCACTTTGCAGGCGCGCGCTGGTGGCGGGGTCGTCTTCCACTAGCAGGACACGGATATCGGCTTCCGGGGCCGGAGACTGGTTCTGTGAGCGCATGGTGTGGGCGGAGGCTGGTCTCGACTATGCCGCGGAGCGGGCAGGGCGCGCTACTCCATATTCATGGGATGGCGCCTGGCGGGCTATCGTAGCGCTGGCGCCGGTCGTGGTCAAACCGGCGCGGAGGGCGAAAAGCGGCGGGCGGCAGGGGCGGCGATGCGTGCCGCCCCGCCCGGTCAGGATGTCATCACGACCTGGTTGCGGCCATTGCGCTTGGCTTGGTAGAGACCCGCGTCGGCGATTTCGACGATGCGGCTGAATGGCATATCGGCACCGGGCACCATCGCCGTGCCGCCGATGCTGACCGTCACATACGCACCTACCGGGGAGCCGCTGTGCGGTACCTGCAGGGATTCGATTGCGCGCCTGACCTTCTCGGCAAGCAGCCGCGCGCCGCCGGGCGAGGTGGAGGGCAGGATCATGGCGAACTCCTCGCCGCCAAAACGCGCCGGCAGGTCGGCAGGGCGCGCGCAGTTCTCGCGGATCACGCCCGCCACGCGGCGCAGCACTTCGTCGCCAGCCACGTGACCGTAGGTGTCGTTGTAGGCCTTGAACGAATCCACGTCGATCATCAGCAGCGCCAGCTGGCTTTGCTCGCGGTTGGCGCGTTTCCATTCCGCCCCGAGGTACTCGTCGAAATAGCGCCGGTTGGACAGCCCGGTCAGGCCGTCCGAGTTGGTCAGCCGCTGCAGTTCCAGGTTGGTCTCGAGCAGTTGCTGCTGGCTCTGGCGCAGCGCGCGGTAGGCTTCGTCGCGTTGTTGCAGGTTGAGGTAGGAGCGCGAGTGATAGCGGATGCGCGCCACCAGTTCGATGGTGTCGGGCAGCTTGACGAGGTAATCGTTGGCGCCGGCGGCAAAGGCCGCGCCTTTCATGATCGGCTCTTCCTTGGTGGACAGCACGATGATGGGAATGTCGCGCGTCGCCGGGTTGGCGCGGTATTGCTGCACCAGCGTCAGGCCGTCGATGCCGGGCATTACCAGATCCTGCAGGATCACCGTGGGGCGGGTGCGCTCCGCCACGGCGACGGCTTCGTCGGGCTTGGCGCAATAGTGGAAATCGATGTCCCGCTCGGGTTCGAGTTCGCGCCTTACCGCTTCGCCCACCATGGCCTGGTCGTCCACCAGCAGCACCATGGCCTTGTATTCATCCTGGTGCTGCCTGGTGCTAGGGGCTGTTTCTTTAGACATTATGTTCCTCGTGCTCTCTGGCTGGGAGGCGCCGAAAAGCTGATCGTGGCGCGGCTGTGCTACTGCCTGTACCGCCTGGATTGTTTCGCTGCATGTCCGGCACCTCTGTCCAGCCCGTGGTTACTGATTGTTATTGGTGTTGCACGCCCGTACGATGCGGGCGGCGATCTGCGGCAAAGGCAGGATTTCACTCGCGGCCCCAAGCGCGGCGGCGGCCTTGGGCATTCCATAGACGGCGCTGGTGGCCTGGTCCTGGGCAATGGTCAGGCAGCCGCGCTCGCGCATGGCCTTGAGCCCCAGCGCACCGTCGCGGCCCATGCCGGTGAGCAGCACGCCCACCGCGTCGCCGCGCCAGTGCTGGGCCACGGACTCAAAAAATACATCGATCGACGGCCGGTACAGGTAGTCGCGCGGCTCTTCCGTGTAGATCATGCGAGTGGCGCCGATGAGGCGCAGGTGGTCGTTGGTGCCGGCGAGCAGCACGGTGCCCGGCTGCGGACCCTCGCCCTCGCGGGCCAGCCGCACCGGCAAGTGGCACTGCGCGTCCAGCCAGTCGGCCATGCCGGCCGCGAAGGCCTCGTCCACATGCTGGACCGCGACCACGGCGGCGTTGAATCCGGCCGGCAGGCTGCCCAGCACAGTGGCCAGCGCGGAAGGGCCGCCGGCCGATGCCCCCACTGCCACGAGTCGCTCGGTGCTGGCTTTGCGCATCAGCGGCGCGGCCGCGCGCGAGGGCCCGGTGCGGCCATCGAGCAGCCGGCCGATATTGCGGATCTTGCGCAGCAGCGGGCCGCTGGCCAGCTTCGAATCCGGCTCGGCCAGCGTGGGCGTATCGACCGCGTCGACCGCACCGTGGCCCATGGCGTCGAACACCTGGCTGGCGTTGCGGCCGAGGTCCATGGTCACCACCACGATGGCGCACGGCGTGGCGGCCATGATGCGGCGGGTTGCCTCGACGCCGTCCATGACCGGCATCAGCAGGTCCATCAGGATCAGGTCGGGCGTGCGCGCGGCGGCCATGCGCACGGCGCTTTCGCCATCCTCGGCCACCCATGCCACCTCCAGCGAAGGGTCGAGCGCGATGACGCGCAGCAGGGCGGCCACGGCCAGCCGGGAGTCGTTGACGATGCCGATCTTCATGCGCGTGCGTCTCCAATCAGGTCTTGGACGGCATCGAGCAGCGCGGCGTCCTGGAAGCTGCCCTTGGCCAGATAGTAGTCGGCTCCGGCCTCCAGGCCGCGCTGGCGATCCTGCTCCCGGTCCTTGTATGACACCACCATCACCGGCACTTGCTGCAGGCGGGCGTCGCGCTTGATGCGGCTGACCAGTTCGATGCCGTCCATGCGTGGCATATCGATGTCGGTAATGACCAGGTCAAAGGATTCGGCGCGCAGCACGTTCCAGGCATCCATGCCGTCCACCGCGACCGCGACTTCGTAGCCGCGGTTGGAGAGCAGTTTACGCTCAAGCTCGCGCACCGTAAGCGAATCGTCCACCACCAGCACGCGCTTGCGCCGGACCGGCGCCGCCTCGGTACTGCCACGGCGGATGCGGTCGATCTTGCCTTCCGACAGCAGCTTTTCCACTGAGCGGACCATGTCCTCCACATCGAAGATCAGCACCGGCGTGCCATCCTCGGTGAGGCTGCCGGCGGCGATGTCCTTGATCTTGCCCAAGGTCGCCACCAGGGGTTGCACCACCAGGATGCGCTCGCCCAGCAGCCGGTCCACCGCCACCCCGTAGGTGCGCTCCTGGTCGCCCAGGACCACCACCGGCACCGTCTCCTCGTCGCGGCGGGCTTCCGCTTGCTGCAGGACCTGGGCCGCGCTTACCAGCCCCACCTGGCGGCCGCCGAAGCGGAAGTGCTGGCGGTTCTCCAGTTGCTCGATGTCGCCGCGCTCCAGGTGGATGGCCTGCATGACGTAAGCCAGCGGGAAGGCGTAGGCCTCGCCGGATACCTCGACCAGCAACGCGCGCACCACCGACAAGGTGAGCGGCAACTCCAGGTGGAACTGCATGCCGTGTCCGCTCTGCTGCGTCAGGCGGATGCTGCCGCGCACCTGGCGGAGCATGTCCTGCACGGCATCGAGCCCGACGCCGCGCCCCGACACTTCGCTGACGGTCTCGCGCATGCTGAAGCCGGGCAGCAGCAGGAAGTCGAGCAGTTCCGCCTGCGACAGCCTGGCCACGGTGTCCTCGGGCACCAGGTTGCGCCGGACGATGGCGCGGCGCAGGGCATCGAGGTCCACGCCGGCGCCGTCGTCGGCGATCACGATCGCCAGCCGGCCGGCGTTGTGGCGCGCGTTCAGCGTGATGCGGCCTTCGGCCGGCTTGCCGGCGGCCAGGCGCGCTTCCGGCGTTTCGATGCCGTGGTCTACCGCATTGCGCAGCAGGTGGGCCAGCGGCGCCTCGAGCTGCTCCAGGATGTCGCGGTCGACCTTGGTGCTCTCGCCGACCAGTTCGAGGTGAACCGCCTTGCCCAGCGAGCGCCCCAGGTCGCGCACCATGCGCGAGTAACCGGTAAGGCCGTCGGCCAGGGGCCGCATGCGGCTGGCCAGCGCCCGGTCGTAGATCTGGTGCGCGAGCCGGCCGGTGCGGTGGTCGTACTGCTCCAGTTCCGTGATCCGTTGCGACAACTGCTGGTGGCCCTCGCCGAGCAAGCGCTGCGCTTCGGCCAGCGAGGCCCGGGCGAGGGCGTCCGCCGGACTGGCCGCGAGCGCCACCTGCAGCGCATCGAGCGCCTGCAGCGCGCGCATCTGCAGCCGCCGGGTCTGCTGCAGCGCGTTGCCGAAGGGCTTGAGCCAGTGCGTTTCCACCATCGCCGCGCCCGACAGCGCGAGCAACTGGTCGAGCGTATCGGCGCTGACGCGCAGCATGCGCTCCTGGGCATCCGGCAGGCCGGAGGGCTGCGTGGCTGGCCCTGCGGCCTTGGTGCCCGCGACCGCGTCGGGCGCCGGGCCCTCGGGCCGCGCCGCGCTCACGGGCGTAGTGCTTGCGGCTTGCGACTCGGCTAGTGGTTCGGCCAGCGCCTCGCTCCCCGGCGCGAGGCGCTGCGCGGCATGACCTGCCGCCCAGGCGTCGGCGTCGACTTCCTCGCCGGCGAGCAGCGCGCCCATCCGCAGCACCAGGGCATCGATCTCGGCCTTGCCGGCCTGGTCGGCCCATAGGGGATCGCCGCCCGGCGGGCAGCCCAGCCGCAGCAGCAGGTCGGTACCGTGGAGCAGGGCGTCGATATGCACCGGCCGCAGCCGCAGTTCGCCGTGCTGGGCCGCCACCAGGCAGTCTTCCATCACGTGGGCCACGCGCACGCCGCCATCCAGGCCGACGATGCGCGCGGCGCCCTTGAGCGAATGGGCCGCGCGCATGCAGGCCTCGAGCTGGTCGGCCGCGGTGGGGTCGCGCTCCAGCGACAGCAGGCCGGCATTGAGGACCTCGGCCTGCGATTGCGCCTCCAGCGCGAACAGCTCCAGCAGGGAGGCGTCGCGCAACTGGTCGGGGTTCATGCCAGGCTCCGCTTCAGGGCTTGTTGCAGCAGGGCCGGGTCGAGCAGGCCGACGCTGCGCCCGCCGCTCTTGAGCAAGGCCCGGGTGTAATGCGCCGAGGCGCGCGACAAGGTAGTTGGCAGTGGCTGCAGGGCTGCCTCCGCGATCCGCTCGATGCCGGTGACTTCGTCCACCGGCAGCGCGATGGCGGTGCGGCCCTGGCCCAGGACCAGCAGCCGGGCGCCGTGCCCGGCGCCACCCTTGGCATCGGCGGCGGCGTTGGACGCGGCGCCGGCGGCCGGGTCCTGGCCGAGCAGTTTCGCCAGCGAGATGCACGCCAGCAGGTTGCCGCGCACGCTGGCCAGTCCCAGCACCGCGGCGTGGTGGCGGTGCGGCAGCGAATGCACGGGGCAGGGTGCGGTGACCATTGCCAGCGCGGCCGCCGGCAGCGCCAGCCACTCGTCGCCGATGCGGAACACCAGGCAGGACAGGGTGGGGCCGCGCGCAGCGGTCTCGGCCTGGACGGCGCTGTCGGCGGGCAGGCTCACTTCGCCGGTAGGCAGGTTGTCGAGCAGCGTGAGCGCCGCGCGCGAGTAGGTCGGGCAATTGCGGCAATGGATGTGCGTGGCCAGCAGCGGGCAACTGCCGTTTCCGAGCACGCCGATGCGGCGCCAGCAGTCATCCACGGCGACAGTCGTCACGCCGGGCGGGAGGCCATGCTCGGCCGGGGGAAGCGATGCGGGCTCAGGCATGATGGGTCGGGGTCTTGCGTTGTGCGCGATGTCGCAGGCGAGCCGCTGCCGCGCCGTCGCCTTCCGCTTCCAGGATGGCAGCCATATGGTAGAGCGCCTCCTGGTGAGCCGGGTCGAGGTAAAGCGCGCGGCGATAGGCCTCGCGCGCGTCGGCCGGCCGGCCGGTGGCATCGTGGAGCACGCCCAGCAGGCAATAGGCGGCGGCCGACGGGCCCTGCGCTTCCAGGTGCGCCAGGCAGGCCGCCACCGCGGCGGCGAGGTCGCCGCGATCGGCAAGCCGGGAGATCCTGGCCAGCGCATCGGCGCCGGCATTGGCCGGGGCGGCCGCTTTGCCGGCGGCCGGGGCCGGCGCCGGTGCGGCGGAGGGGGGCGGTATCGCCGTGGGCCGTGCCTGCCCGCGCGGGGCCAGAGGCCTGGCGGGCACGGCCGTACGCGCCGGCCACGACAACGGCGGCGGGGCGGCCCGGACCGGATCGGACAGCTGGGCCAGGTAATCCGGCACGGCAAGGTTGCCCGGGGCCTGTGCATGTGCGCTGCGCCGGGTAAAGGCAAAGGCGAGCGGCACGCCCGCCGAGACAAAGCCGTGCCGCGTCAGCAGGCTGGCTTCGGCCGGGCCGACGAAAATCATGGCGTCCGGCCGGCTTAGCCGTTCCAGCACCTTGAGCGAACGCCGCTGCGTGGGTTGGTCGAAATAGATCAGCAGGTTGCGGCAGAACACAAAGTGATAGGGGGCCTCATTGGCCATCAGGACCGGATCGAGCAGGTTGCCGCGCAGCAGGCGCACCTTGGCGCGCACGCTGGCCTTGAGGGTGTAGCCGCCCGCGCTGGCGGTGAAATGCCGGTCGCGGAAATCCAGCGGGCCGCCCCGGAAGGAGTTGCTGCCGTATTGCCCGATGCGGGCGCGCTCCAGCGAGCGCGCGCTGATGTCCACGGCATCGACCTGGAAGCGCTGCTCCGGCACGCCGGCATCGAGCAGCGCCATGACGATCGAATACGGCTCTTCGCCGGTCGAACAGGGCACGCTGAGAATGCGCAACGGCCCGGCATCCTCGTGTTCGCCAGCGCTTCCGAATACGCGCATGGCGGCAAAGCGGGCGAGCGCCAGCAGCGCCTCCCGATGGCGGAAGAACCAGGTCTCGGGCACCACCACGGCTTCGATCAGCGCCTGCAGTTCGTCCGGCTGCACGTGCAGCAGGTTCCAGTAGGCGTGGTGATCCGGCGCCGCGGCCGCGGCCAGGCGCTCGCGCACCGCGCGCTCGATCATGCCCGGCCCCACGGTGGCGGCGTCCAGGCCGATGCGCTCCTTGAGCAAGGCCTCGATATGGGCGGCGGTGGTCATGGCCCTGGCGCGGCAGGCTCAGCTGCCGGCAAGTCGGGAAACAGGCGCGCGCGCACCGGGTCGGACAGCAGGGCATCGACCTTGATCCACTGCACCATCCCCTGGCTGCCGTTGCGCACGGGCCCCAGGTAGCGCGCCGGAGCGGGGTCCACGCCGCTGTCGACAAATTCGGCGGGATCGCAGCGCAGCGTCTCGGTGGCGTACTCCAGACGCAGCCCGAGCAGGCGCGCCGGCGCATCGGCTTGCCGGCGGTAGTGCACCAGTACGGTGCGCGTGCTGGTCCGCCTGGCGACCGGCGTGCCGGTGGCCAGCGCGTTGACGTCGATCACCGGCACCACCTCGCCACCGCGCGCCAGCAGCCCGCTGACCCAGGGCGGCGCCTCGGGCAGCTGCTTGAGGGTGGTCAGCGGCAGCACTTCGGCGATCTCGTTCGCGTCCAGTGCGTAGTGGTCCGGCCCGATGCGAAAGAGCAGGAAGAGTTTCATGGCGTGTTGCCGGCGCCCGGCGCGCTCATACCTTGAAGCGCGACACGCCGGTACGCAGGTCGTTGGCAACCAGCGTCAGCTCGTCGATCGCCTGGCTGGACTGGCGCAGCGATTCCACGGTCTGCTGGGCCGCTTCGGACAACTGCATCAGGGCCTGGTTGATCTGCTCGGCGCCGCCGGCCTGGGCCTGCATGCCTTCGTTGACCATCTGCACCCGCGGTGCCAGCGACTGCACCTGGCCGATGATCTGGGAGAGCTGGTCGCCGACCTGCGTCACCTCGGACATGCCGCGCCGCACTTCTTCGGAGAACTTGTCCATGCCCATGACACCGGCAGCCACGGCGGACTGGATCTCGCGCACCATCTGCTCGATATCGTAGGTGGCTACCGCGGTCTGGTCGGCCAGGCGGCGGATTTCGGTGGCGACCACGGAGAAGCCGCGGCCGTAGTCGCCGGCCTTCTCGGCTTCGATGGCGGCATTGAGCGACAGCAGGTTGGTCTGGTCCGCCACCTTGGCGATGGTGGTGACCACCTGGTTGATATTGCCCGCCTTCTCGTTCAGGGTGGCCAGCTTGGCGTTGACGGAGCCGGCGGCTTCCATGACATGGTGCATGGTGGCCTCCATGCGCGACAGGCTGACCTGGCCCGTGCCGGCCAGGCCGGCGGTCTGCTCGGCGGCGCCGGAGACCTCGGTCATGGTGCGTACCAGGTCGCGCGAGGTGGCGGAGATCTCCCGCGAGGTGGCGCCGATCTCGGTGGTGGTGGCGGCGGTCTCCGTGGCGGTGGCCTGCTGCTGGCGTGCGGTGGCGGCGATCTCGTTGACGGAAGTGGTCACCTGGATGGCCGAGCGCTGGGCCTGTCCGACCAGCCCGGTAAGATCGCCGGTCATCTGGTTGAAGCCCTGCTCCACCTCGAGGAATTCGTCCTTGCGATTGAGCGACAGGCGCTGGCGCAAGTCGCCGCCCCGCATATTGGTGAGCAGATCGACGATCGAGCGCATCGGCACGGTGATGGAACGGAACAACAGGTAGCCGGCTACCAGCGACTCCAGCAAGGCGGCAATCAGCGAGACCTCTATGCTGATCTTGGCGGTCTCGACCGCGTGGTTGATGCTGGTGGCGCCTTCGCTGGCTACCTTGTTGTTGTCGTCCAACAGTGTTTGCAGGGTAGTCCGGCCTTCGTCCCAGATGGCATGGATCGGGCCGCGCAGCCGGCTTTCCATGGCGCCGGCCTCGGCGCCGCCTGCCGCGAAGATCACCGAACTGGCTTCGTCATAGCCGCGGCGGATCTCCTTGTACTTCTCGAAGCGCTGGCGGTCTTCGGGGCGCCGGATCGAGTCGGCGTATTTCTCTTCCAGGGCGTCCAGCCGCTTGCGCAATGCCACGTTGCTCTCGGCGTACTGGCGCCGCTCCGTGTCATTGGCCGCTGTGATGCTCTGCCAGGCCAGGACATAGGCTTCGCCCCAGGCACCACGCATGGCGGTGCTGTAGTAGAGTCCCGGCAGGGCATCGTCGCGCAGCGCGGTGGCATTGGTTTCGATGGCCGACTGGCGGTCGTAGGCGATCACCGCCGTGAGTAAAATGACCGCCAGGATAAAGGCGAAACTTACCAGGATGCGCGTGCGGATGGTCCAGAGGGTCACGATGCGTTTTCCCATTGCTTTTCTTGTAGTAGGGGGAGCGGGCGGCCGGGCGCGGTGAAAATGGCGCGCGGACGCGGGTTAGAAGGCTGGGCGGAGCACCAGGGGTGCGTTATAGCGGGGTAGGGTACTGTAAGGCTTCTGCCATTTCAATGGCGCCCGCGGAAGGGAACGTCAAGGGTAATGGTATTTGTCCGGTCGCAACATATCGCCATATTATGGTTTGACGCGGCTTGATTTTTTCCTGGTTTTCGTCACACTTGCCAAATAGTCAGATCGGACCGATGTCGATAATCACAAACAGGGCAGGCATGGTGGCCAGGTCAGAGGCGAGGGCCGGCGCGCCGTCGAACGCGGACCTCGATCCGTTGACCGGCGTAGCGTCGCGCCAGGCATTCTTGAACACGCTGGAAGGCCGCCTGCGCTCGGAGGCCACCCCGCGCTGTTCGCTATTGCTGCTCGGCATCGACGATTTCCGTGCTTTCAACGATATGCACGGCCATGCCGAGGGCGATGAAATCCTGCGCCGCGTGGCACGCCGCCTGCGCGACGCCTCGCCGCGCGACGCCATCCTGGGGCGGATCGGCGGCGACGAGTTCGCCGTATTGCTCCCCTCCATCGCGGATCCCACCCTGGTGCGCCATGTCAGCGCGGCCATCCTTTCGCTCCAGTCGGAGCCCCACGAATACGGCAACCGGCGCCACCATGTGCTGGCCAGCCTGGGCGCGTGCGTGATGCCGGCCGGCGGGGACAACGCCTCGGATGCGCTGGCATCGGCCAGCCTGGCGCTGGGCCGGGCCAAGCGCGACGGCGGCCGCACCATCCGCTTCTTCAAGCCGCAGATGCGCACCGACGTGACCACCCGCCTGTCGCTGGTGCAAGCCTTGCGCGATGCCTACGCGCAACGCCAGTTCGAACTCCTGTACCAGCCGCAGATCGACCTGCGCGATGGCCGCGTGGTGGGCGCCGAGGCGCTGATGCGCTGGCGCCATCCCACCCAGGGCCTGCTGACGCCGGCCAGCTTCATCGATGCGCTGGCGGCCAGCAGCGTGGCGGCGGACGTTGGCGTCTGGCTGCTGCACACCGCCTGCGCCCAGGCGCGCATGTGGTCGCTGGGGTTTCCCGATGCGCCGCGCGTCGCCATCAACCTGTTTGCGGCGCAACTCAGCGAGAGCCGCCTGCTGACCGAAGTCCGCCACGTGCTGCGCGAGCTGGCCCTGGCGCCCGAGCGGCTCGAGCTGGAAATCACCGAGACCATCGCCCTGCAGCAGGGCGACGAGTTCTCCGGGCAGTTGCAGACCTTGCGCCGGGATGGCGTGACCCTGACCTGCGACGATTTCGGCACCGGCTACGCCTCGCTCAGTTTCCTCAAGTCATTTCCGGTCGACCGCATCAAGATCGACCAGTCGTTTATCCGCAATGTCACCGAGAGCCCAGTCGACGCCGCCATCGTGCGCGCCATGGTGAACGTGGGCGGCAGCCTGGGCATCGGGGTGGTGGCCGAAGGCGTGGAAACCGTCGAGCAGCGGGATTTCCTTGCCGCGAACGGTTGCCATGAGGTGCAGGGCTACCTGTACGGCCGGCCTATGTCCCCCGACAAATTTACCGAATTCCTGCGGCAGTCGGCTCGCTGAGCCGGGCGGGCCGGGCCCGCGCCAGCATCGCTGCTCCGCCTTTTCCCCGTTGATACCATGTGCCGGCTGCCCTGCACGGCCGCGCTTCCCGCCTGGAAATTTGTTTCCGGCTTTGTCCCGTTTCGTCCCGTTTCGTCCCGCCAGCCCTGGCAGCCCGACGTGGCGGGGCCCGTGGCGGGCGGCGCGCAGGCAAGCTATGCCTCTCCCGCCTGTCCAGGACAGGGAAATATGTGCTTACAAAGTCAAGTCGGCTAGTCCGGCAGCCTGGCGTTAAGCGAAGTATGGTGATAGCAGGGTGGCAGGTGTTGGCCCGCGCGCCCATTCTTACCAAGAGGTATCCCATGTTTTCCGACCGCAGGCCTGGCGCCCGCACGCGCGCCCTGCTCCTGGCCGCCAGTCTCGTTTTCATCACTTGGCAACTGCCGGCGCTGGCGCAGTCCGCCGATCCTTCCGAGCGCATCGCCACCATCACTGATGCCGCTGGCAACCTGAGCTTTGCCCCGGCGGGTTCCGACGACTGGGCGCAGGCAGGCCTGAACCGGCCCATTACCACCGGCGACCGCCTTTGGGTCGATAACGGCGGCCAGGCCGAATTGCACGCCGGTTCCACGGCGATCCGGCTGGGCAGCGGCACCGCCGTGACCGTGCTCAACCTCGACGACAGCGCCACGCAGGTCAAGCTGACCCAGGGCACGCTGCAATTGCGCGTACGCGCGCTGCCGCCCGACCAGCCGGTCGAGATCGACACGCCCAACGTGGCTTTCGTGCCGGCCGAGCCCGGCGATTACCGCCTCGACGTGGCGCCTGACGGCAGCAACACGGTGGTCACCATGCACCACGGCTCCGCCGTGGTGTACGGCGACAACCGCTCGCGGCAAATGCGGCGCGGCGAGCAGATCCGCTTTGCCGGCACCGACCTGGCCGAGGCTGGCAGCGCCACCAATCCTCCCCTGGACGGCTTCGACCGCTGGACCATGGCGCGCGATGCGCGCGAGGACAGTTCGCCGTCGGCTCGTTACGTCGCGCCTGAAATGACTGGCTATGCCGCGCTGGACGACTATGGCGACTGGCAGGAAGACCCCGGCTATGGCGCGGTCTGGTTCCCCCGCGTGGTGGCGGCGGGCTGGGCACCTTACAGCACGGGCTACTGGGCCTGGGTGGCACCGTGGGGGTGGAGCTGGTGCGACGATGCGCCTTGGGGCTTCGCCCCGTCCCACTACGGCCGCTGGGCCCGCATCGGCAACCGTTGGGGCTGGATGCCGGGCCCGCGGTCGGTACGGCCGGTCTACGCCCCAGCGGTGGTGGGCTTTATCGGCGAGGGCCACGGGCACGGACGTGGCCCGGGCGTAGCGTGGTACCCGCTGGGACCGCACGAGGCTTATCGCCCGGTCTATGGCGCCAGCCCGGCGTATCTCAGCCGCATCAACCGCTTCGCTGGCAACAACGAGGCGTTCAATCGCCATGGCGGGAATGCCTTCATCAACCGGAATGTGCCGGGGGCGATTACAGACATGCCGTCGCGCGCTTTTGTACAGGGCCAGCGCGTGCCGCCCGGCGCGCGCGGCGTGGCATGGCGCAACCTGCCCCAGGGCGAGGCCAACGGCACGCCGCCGCTGGCGCCCGTCAAGGGCAGCCTGCATGGCGCGGCCCCCGCGCGCCCGGCGCCGCCGGAAGCCGCGCAAAGCTTCGGGCGCCCGGCCATCGCGGCCCGCGTGCCGGGCCGCCCGGCCAGCGATGAGCTGGCCCAGCGCTTTGCCCGCGCCGGCGGCACCGTGCCCGGCGCCGGGCCGGCATGGCGTGGCGCCGGCAATGCGCCAGGCGGGAACCCGGCGGCTTCCGCGCCCGTCAGGTTGAGCCAGGCTGCGCCTGGCTACCATGGCCGCAACGGGGCAGGCCAGATGCCCGGAACGCCGGGCGCTCCCGGCGGCGGGAATCCTGGCATGCCGGCCTTCGGCCCACAACGCGCCGACGGTGGCGCCCGCCCGCCCGCGCCGCAGGGCCTGATCGGGACCGAGCATGGCGGCCAGCCACCCGTGCAGGGCGGCGATCCGCGCGTGCGCGGCTGGACCACGCGTCCGGACCAGGCGCGCGGCTTGCCGCCGCAAGGGGGCCAGCCAGGTTCGCAACTTCAGCAGGCCCAGCAGTTCCAGCAACGCCAGGCCGAGCAACGGGCCGCCGCGCAGCAGAATGGCCGTACCCTGCAGACCGATCCGCAGGGGCTGGGCCGCCAGCAGCAAGAGCGGCAGATGGGAGACCAGCAACGGGCGCAGCAGGCGATGCAACAGCAGCAGGAGATGCAGCGCCAGCAGCAGCAACGGCAGATAGGGGACCAGCAGCGAGGGCAGCAAGCGGTGCAACAGCAACAGGAAATGCAGCGCCAGCAGCAAGAGCGGCAGATGGGAGACCAGCAGCGGGCGCAGCAGGCGATGCAACAGCAGCAGGAGATGCAGCGCCAGCAGCAGCAACGGCAGATAGGGGACCAGCAGCGAGGGCAGCAAGCGGTGCAACAGCAACAGGAGAGGCAGCGCCAGCAGCAGGAACGGCAGATGGGAGACCAGCAGCGGGCGCAGCAGGCGATGCAACAGCAGCAGGAGATGCAGCGCCAGCAGCAAGAGCGGCAGATGGGTGAGCAGCAGCGTGCCCAGCAGGCGATGCAACAGCAGCAGGAGATGCAGCGCCAGCAGCAGCAACGGCAGATCGGTGAGCAGCAGCGCGCCCAGCAGGCAATGCAACAGCAGCAGGAGATGCAGCGCCAGCAGCAGCAACGGCAGGTCGGCGAGCAGCAGCGCGCCCAGCAAGCGATGCAGCAGCAGGAAATGCAGCGCCAGCAGCAGGAACGGCAATTGGCCGACCAGCAGCGTGCCCAGCAGGCGATGCAACAGCAGCAGCAACGGCAGGTGCAGGAACAGCAGCGCCAGCAGCAGGCAATGCAGCAGCAGGCCATGCAGCGCCAGCAGCAGGAGCGGCAGATGCAGGAGCAGCAGCGGCAGCAACAGGAACAACAACGCCAGCAGCAGGCAATACAACAGCAACAACAGCAGCAACAACAGCAAGTCATGCAGCGGCAGCAGCAAGACCAGCAGCGCCAGCAGCAGGAGATGCAGCGCCAGCAGCAGGAGCATCAGCGCCAGCAGCAGGAACAGCAGCGGCGGCAGCAGGAGCTACAGCGTCAGCAGCAGCATGCGGCGGCGCAGCCGCAGCCAGTGCGGCAAGTGGCGATGCAGCAGCCTGATGCACAAGGGGGAGCCGGCAACCTGCCGCAGTACCGGGCCTGAGGCCCGCATCCGGTAGCGCAAAAAGACAAGCCCGCCACGGTACGCCGCGGCGGGCTCGCTGCCGGCGCCTGGCCCGAGCGCCGGTTCTCTCCTTTGCTTCGCGCGCTTACTTCGCCAGTTCCGACAGGCGCACCGGGGCAATCTTGCCGCCCTGCACCCAGCCCACCACGGTGTCGGCGACGGTGCCGCCCTTGGCGTCGAGGCTTTCGATCTCGTTGGGGTTGGCATCCTTGGCCAGCGTCTTCACCGCCTCCGGCATCCTGGCCCGGATCGCGGCTGCGTCGGAGGTGGTGCCCGCCAGCTTCATGGCGCCCGCCAGCGCGTACACCATGGTGTAGTTGAGCGACATCTCGGTAGTGGCGTCGCGGCCGTCGTGCAGTTTCTTGTATTTGCTGTTGTAGGTCTGCGCCGCCGGGCGGGCGTCGTTGGCCAGCGGCATCACGCCGATCGATCCTTCCAGCATGGCCAGGCCGTTGGTGACTTTGGCCATCTCGTCGAGCTTGGCCTGGTCCATCACGATAAAGCCACCCTTGAAGCCCAGTTCGCGCGCCTGCTTGACCACCAGCGCGGTCGGCTCGGACGGGCCGCCGACAAACATCACATCGGGTTTGTCGGCCAGCACGCGCGACACGCCGCTGTAGAAGTCGGTGGCCTTGGTATAGGACATCGGGTTGTTGGCCACCACCTTGCCGCCGGCGCCTTCCCATGCCGGCACGAAGGCTTGCACCCAGGCCTTGGCGTAGTCGTGGTCGGCCGGCGCCAGCGCCACGTTCTTGCCGTAGCGCTTCATCTGCGCCTTGATGAAGGGGTCGATATAGCCGGTGTATGCCGGCGGGATGCGGATGGTCAGCTTGTTGCCGGCGTCGGTGATGCGCGGCACGCTGGAGTAGGCCATCACCAGGAATTTCTCCTGCTCGTTGAAGGCTTGCAGGGCGAAGATGCCGCCGGAGTGCGGCACGAACACGGCGGGCGTCTTGTATTGCTGCACCAGGCGGCGCGCGTTGATGGCGGCTTCGGCGGGGGCGTATTTGTCGTCCAGCGAGACGACTTCCAGCTTGACCTTCTTGCCCTTGACTTCCAGGCCCGAGGCGTTGATTTCGTCTACTGCCATCTGGATGCCGGACAGGACGTTCTTGCCGTACAGGGCGGCGCCGCCGGACAGTGGGCCGGTGTAGCCGAGTTTGACGACTTCCTGGGCGAAGGTGGTGCCGGATGCCATCAGGGTGGCCACGGCGGTGGCGGCGAGGGGGAAGAAGCGGCGGATCATTTTGGTCTGCATTTGGCTGTCTCCTGATGTGTTTGTATTGGGTCTGACTGGAACGTGGAACGGCTTGACTTCAAATTCAACTTCAAAGGCTTAAAGTCAAAGGCGGTTTCACCCCCCTGCGGGGGGGCGACCTACTTTCTTGTCTTGCCAAGAAAGTAGGCAAAGAAGGCGCCCCATACGGCCTGGTACACCTTGACGGCTCGCTTCGCATCGCTTGGGGGGTGGCCCGGTTGGGCCACGAAAGCCGGCAGGCGCTATCCGCCGATGTACGCCTTCCGGATTCCTTCATCCTTTAGCAGCGTGTCGCGGTCGCCTTCCATCACAATGCGGCCGCTTTCGATCACGTAGGCGCGGTGGGCGATGCCCAGCGCGGCGTAGGCGTTCTGTTCGGCCAGCAGCACCGTGGTGCCGGCGCGGTTGATGCGCTGGATCACCTCGAACATCTGCTTGACCACCAGCGGCGCAAGGCCGAGCGAGGGCTCATCGAGCAGCAGCGTGCGCGGCCGGCCCATCAGCGCGCGGCCGAGCGCCACCATCTGCTGCTGGCCGCCTGAGAGGGAGCCGGCCGGGTCGTCCTTTTTCTGCCGCAGGATGGGGAACATCTCGAACACTTCTTCCAGCGAGCGTTTGATGCCTGCCGGGTCGCGCCGGTGCACGTAGGCGCCCAGTGTCAGGTTCTTCTGCACGCTCATGGCGGGAAACAGCTTGCGGCCTTCCGGGCAATGCACCAGCCCGGCCTGCACGATCTGCGAGGGCTTCATGCCGGCAAGTTCGCGGCCGTCGAAGCGCATGCTGCCGCCATGGGTGCGCTGAATGCCGCTGAGCGCCAGGAAGATCGAGCTTTTGCCGGCGCCGTTGGCGCCCAGCAGCACCACCAGCTCGCCGGCACTGGCGTTCAGCGTGATGTTGTCCAGGGCGCGGAAACTGCCGTAGGAAAGCGAAACGCGTTCAAGCTGCAACATGGTCGGCTCCCAGGTAGGCTTCGATGACCTGCGGATCGCGCTGGATCTGCGCCGGCGTGCCTTCGGCGACTTTCTCGCCGTAATTGAGCACCATGATCTTGTCGGCCAGCCGCATGATCATGTCCATCTTGTGTTCGATCAGGCAGACCGTCTTGCCGTGGCGGACCATCTTTCGGATCAGCTCGGCCAGGCCTACGGTCTCCTCCGGATTGACGCCGCCGGCGGGCTCGTCGAGCAGCAGCAGTTCGGCATCGGTGGCCAGCGCCAGCGCAAAGGCCACGCGCTTGCGTTCCTCCTGCGTGATGTCCGCGGCCACTTCATGCGCGAGGTGCGTGAGGCCGACGAAGTCCAGTGCCTCCTCGGCCTTGGCGCGGCACAGGCGTTCTTCCTCGCGCAGCCGGCGCGTGTTGAAGATCACGTCGGCAAGGCCCGAGTGCGTGCGCAGCCGGTGGCCCACGATCAGGTTGTCCAGCACGGTGGCGCGGTCGAACAGGTGCGTGGCCTGGAAGGTGCGCGCCACGCCGAGCCGGGCGATCTGGTCGGCGCGCAGGCCCGCCACGTCCTGCCCCTTGAGCAGGATTTGCCCGGAGCTGGGCGCGTGGGTGCCGGCGATCAGGTTGAAGAAGGTGGTCTTGCCGGCGCCGTTGGGGCCGATGATGGCGTTGATATGGCCGGTCTCGAAGGTGATCGAAACATCGTGCACGGCGGTCAGTCCGCCGAATTTCCTGGTCAGGTTGCGAATCTCAAGCATGGTCGGCCCCTGCGTTGGCGGCATTTGCGGCGTTGGCATTCGGGTTGGCGACGACGGGCGCGCCGGCTGGTTGCGCGCGGCTCTTGCCGCCGCGCCGCGCGGCGGCGGCGCGGCGCGCCTGGCGTTTCGCCCACGAGCCCACGATGCCGTCCGGCACGAAGATGATCAGCAGGATCAGCACCGGCCCGAACACCAGCATGCGGTAGTCCTGCAGGAACTGCAGCGTCTGCGTGACCCACGGTACCAGCACCGCGCCCAGCAGCGGCCCCAGCAGCGTGCCGGTGCCGCCCACCAGCATCGCCATTACCATGTCGAAGGTGAGGTCGGTGCGCGCGATATCGGGTCCGAGAAAGCGCACCTGGCCCGCGTACAGCGCGCCGGCAAAGCCGGCATAGCCCACCGACAGCACGAAGGAAAGCACCTTGGTGCGCATCAGGTTGATGCCGAGCGCCTCGGCCAGCGCGTCGCTGTTGCGCACCGCCATGAAGCTGCGGCCCAGCAGCGAGGTCACGATGCGGTGCATCAGGAAAGTGCCCGCCACCAGGAAGAACAGCACCAGGTAGTACTGCGCCTGCACGTTGTCGAATACCAGCGGCCCCACCGACGCCGGCACCGGGATGCCGATCAGGCCAACGGTGCCATGCGTGAGGCTTTCCCATTTTTCGATCAGCAGGTAGATGATGTAGCCGATGCACAGCGTGAAGATCGAGAAGTAATGCCCCTTCAGGCGCAGCGACACCACGCCGACCAGGTAGCCCACCGCCATGCACACCACGCCGGACAGCACGAACGCGCCCCAGAACGGCACCTGGTGGTCCACGGTGAGAATGCCCAGCGTATAGGCGCCGATCGCCATGAAGCCGCCGTGCGCCAGGTTGAGCTGGCCGGTATAGCCCGTGATCAGGTTCAGCCCCAGCGTGGCGATGGCGTAGATGAAGGCCAGCGTCATCACCGTCAGGTAGTAACTGTTGGGCGTAACCAGCGGGAACACGATGGCCAGCGCCAGCAATAGCGCCCAGCCGGTCTTGCCTTGCAATGCTTTGCTCATGGTGCGCTCCTTATGCGGCCTTGCTTGCAAACAGGCCTTGGGGCCGGATCGACAGGATGGCCACCAGCAGCACGAAGGCGATGATGTCCTTGTAGTCGGTCGAGACATAGAAGCCGCCGAAGCTCTCGGCCATGCCGATGATCAGCCCGCCGACGATGGCGCCGGGAATGCTGCCCATGCCGCCGAGGATGATGATGACGAAGGCCTTGGTGATGACCAGGTTGCCCATGCTCGGATAGACCAGGTTGATTGGCGCGTACAGCGTGGCGGCAATCGCGGCGAGCGCGCCGGAGATGGCGAACACCAGCAGCGTGACGCGGGTGGCGTCGATGCCGACCAGCGCCGCGCCTTCGCGGTTCTGCGCCATCGCCACGATGGTGGAGCCGGTCACGGTACGCGTCAGGAACAGGTGCAGCAGCACCATCAGCCCGAATGCCGCGGCGATGATCAGCAGCCGTTGCGCCGGCGCGGTCAGGCCCAGCACCTCCACCATCTGGCCGTAGGGCGTGGGCATGCGATGGAAGTCCGCGCCCCACAGTGCCTGCGCGCCGGCCTCCAGGAACAGCATGATGCCGATGGCGGCGATCATGTCGTGCAGCTCGGGCGCGTTGCGCAGCGGATGGAACACCAGCCGGTCGGCCAGCATCGACAGCGCCGCCACCGCGATGGCGGCAGCGCCCATCGCCAGCCAGTAGTTCACGCCAAGCGACGTCATCATGTAGTACGAGACGTAGGCGCCTGCCATGTAGAAGGCGCCATGCGCGAAATTGGGCACGTGCAGGATGCCGTAGACCAGCGTCAGGCCCAGCGCCACCAGGCTGTACACGCCGCCCAGCGTCAGGCCGTTCAGGACTTGTTGAAGAAACAATGTCACGGGCTTACCTCATGCGACTTTTGCAAACACGAACGAAGGCACGCAAGCCGCGGCGCGGGCTGCGTGGAAGTGGCGGCGCCGCGCGCTAAAGCCGGGGCCGCTTGATCAAGCTGGGGCGGGAATCAGCCGCGAGGCGGTGCGGCTTGTTGAAAGGCGTGCTGCATGCGTTGTCTCCTGTGCGATGCGGAATGGCCTGCTCAGGCAGGCCCCGGGTGCCGGTGTCGTCGTGTACCGTGAAGCGTGCCACGCATGTCGCTGTAGTCACGTTCCAGCACGATCGTTCGTTTTCATTGACTGTTGCATACGGCCTGAGGCACAGTCAAGAAATACGGAATTGTCTTCCGCACAGCGAAATAGCCGGCGCGCCTCTGTCCACAGCCTTTCATGGCGGCCACAGGCACGTTCTTCACCAGCCGTTGCCCAGCGTCCTCGCCACGTATGAAACGCACCTCGTCGATTCCGCATTTGCCCGCCGACGCGCCGCTTGCTGCCGTCGCCGCCGTCGATGCGCCGCCCCGTGCGGCGGCGCAGGACACCGACCGAGACGACCGCAATTTCGTCACCGCGCTGGCGCGCGGGCTTGACCTGCTGCGCGCCTTCGGCCCGCACGACGATTACCTGGGCAATGCCGAACTGGCACGCCGCGCCGGCATTCCACGTCCCACCGTTTCGCGCCTGACCTACACGCTCACCAGCCTGGGCTACCTGATCTATTCCGCCTCGCTGGAGAAGTACCGGCTCGGCCAGGGCGCGATGGTGCTCGGGCAGCGCTACCTGGCCGGCTCGGGCATCCGCGAGATCGCGCAGCCGCTGATGCAGTCGCTTGCGTTTGCCACCGATTGCACGGTCGCGCTGGCGACATCGGACCGCCACGAGATGGTCTACCTCGAGGTATGCCAGCCGCGCGGCGCGCTGGTCATGCGGCTGGCGCCGGGCTCGCGCTTGCCCACCGCCACTTCCGCCATCGGGCGGGCCTGGCTCGCCGGGCTTGAGCCGGCGCGGCGCGCCGCCGTGATGGCTGACCTGGAGCGCCACTATGGAGCGCGCTGGCCAGCCATCCGCATCAAGCTTGAGCGCGCGCTGCGAGATTACGCCAGGCGTGGTTTCTGTCTGGCGCATGCCGAGTGGGACCGCACCGTGAGCGGCGCGGCGGCGCCGGTGGTGCTCGAAGACGGCGCGGAAGTGCTGGCCATCAATATCGGCGGCGCGGCTACCCGGCTCACGCCGGAAATCCTCGACGGCAACCTGGGCCCGCGCATCCGCGAACTGGCGGATGCGCTGCAGGCTCGCTTGTGGCAGGGGCGCGGATAGCATCGCCACCACCGTCGCGTATCGCATTCTCGCGGCCCAAGGGCCGCACATCTAGCTGGCAATGCAGACATAGCAAACAAAGGAGACAAAGATGGAGATTCGCAACAAGACCGTGGTGGTGACCGGCGCGGCGACCGGTATCGGACGCGCGCTGGCACTGGCCTTTGCCGCCGGCGGCGCGCGTGGCGTGGCCGTGGCCGACCTGGATGCGAAGGGCGCGCAAGAGGTGGCCGCCGAGCTGGCCAAGGCCAGCCCTGATTGCCAGGTGTTCGCGCAACAGGTCGACGTGGCCGATGCTGCCGCGGTGCAGGCGCTGGCCGACGAAGCCACGCAGCGCTTCGGCCAGATCGACGTGTTCTGCTCCAACGCCGGCATCATCCTGCGCAAGGGTCTCGAGGCCAGCGCCGAGGAGTGGCAGCGCATCTGGGAGATCAACGTGATGGCCCACATCCACGCCGCGCGCGCGGTGCTGCCGCAGATGCTGGCGCGTGGCGATGGCTATTTCGTCAACACCGTATCGGCCGCCGGGCTGCTGTCGCAGATCGGCTCGGCGCCGTATGCCGTGACCAAGCACGCTGCCATCGGCTTTGCCGAATGGCTGTCGATCACTTATGGCGATCGCGGCATCAAGGTCAGCTGCATCTGCCCGCAGGGCGTGCAGACGCGCATGCTGTTCGGCGAGGACGGCGATCGCAAGGGCTTCCTGCAGGCGGGCTCGGTCACGCCCGAGCATGTGGCGCAGGTCACGCTGGAAGGGGTGAAGGACGAACGCTTCCTCATCTTGCCGCATCCGGAAGTGCTCGAGTACTACCAGCGCAAGGGACAGGATTACGATCGGTGGCTAAAGGGAATGCGCCGCCTGCACGATAAAGTGATGGCGGAGTTCGGTGGCACGGTGGTGTGAGTGTGGCGTGAAATCCGCGCCATAGCATCATGCTGAGCCAACGCCGCCGCCGGACAGGCACGAGTTGTCGCGCCCGTCCGGCGGCGGCTTGCGGGACAATCTCTGGTACCAAAAAAACAAATCAAGTCATCGGGAGACATACCATGCGCATCACCTCTTTCGCAGCGGCCGTGCTGGCCACCTGCGCCGCATTCGCCGTGCCATCGGCCCAGGCCGACACCTATCCCTCCAAGCCGATCCGGATGGTGGTGGGTTTCCCTAGCGGCGGCGCGCCCGACATCCTGGCGCGCATCTTCTCGGAGAAGATTTCCCCATCCTGGGGGCAACCGGTGGTGGTGGACAACAAGCCCGGCGCCGGCGGCAACATCGGCGCCGAAGCCGTGGCGCATGCCGCGCCCGATGGCTACACGCTGGCGCTCGGCACCGTGGGCACGCACTCCATCAACGGTGCGCTCTACAGCAAGATGCCATATGACATGGTCAAGGATTTCGCGCCGGTGATCCTGGTCGCGTCGACGCCGAACGTGCTGGTGGTCAACCCCTCCGTGCCGGCCAAGAACGTGGCCGAGCTGATCGCGCTGGCGAAGGCCAAGCCGGGCAGCCTCACCTTCGGCACGCCGGGTGTCGGCACCTCGCCGCACGTGGCGGGCGAAATGTTCAACTCGCTGGCCGGGGTGAAGCTCACCCATGTTCCCTATAAAGGCCGTGCCATGGCGATTCCTGATCTGCTCGGCGGCCATATCTCCATGATGTTCGACAACCTGCCTTCGGCGCTGCCGGTGATCAAGGAAGGCAAGGTGCGGGCGTTAGGGGTGACCAGTGCCAAGCGCTCGCCGTCGGCACCGGATATTCCTACGCTGGCGGAGCAGGGGTTGCAGGGGTTTGACGCGGATTCGTGGTTTGCGATTTTCGCGCCGGCGAATACGCCTAAGGATGTGGTTGCCAAGCTGAATGCCGAGTTGAATCGGATTTATCAGTTGCCGGATGTGCAGGCCAAGTTGAAGACGCTTGGGTTGGATCCTATTCTTGGGACTCCGGAGAAATTGGCTGGTTTTCAGCGGGCGGAGATTGCTAAGTGGGCGAAGGTGGTGAGGGATTCGGGGGCTAAGGCGGATTGAGTTCTTCTTGGGGGGAGTGTTTTCGGCGTTGGTTTTTGGACCCAACAGCGTACGACATTCCCCCTGCGGGGGGACGCCGGTCACTCTTCTTTGCTTCGGCAAAGAAGACTAACGAGAAGAAAGCCGACCCTGCCGGGAGCAGAGCCATCAGACTCTTCAACTGCGTTGATTGCGTCGTGCGGGTGGTGGCTTCGGCTGGCATGTCCTACCGGCTTCAACGGCTGCTCCCCTGCGTACCACACGGGTTTCGTGGTGCGGCCCCTAGTGGCGGGCGCCGCGCCCATTCGGCCATCTGCCGTTCGCGATGCAACGGGCCACGATTCTTCGAGCCCAACTGGTTTCGTGGTTTTGTCTCTGGCGGAACGCGCGGTGATTGTTCGATCCCTGCCGTTCGCAGGGGGCGGCGCCGCGCAACTTCGCAATGATGCGTTTCGTGGTGGGCGCGGTGGCCCACGCTCAGTCCCCTGCGGCCTCGTTCATGGATTGGTCGAGAACCGCACAACACCGTCGCCAGATCCTTCCGTGTTCGCTGACCGGGCCACGGCGCCACCACGAAACGAAGACGGCCGTATGCAGTCACGGCTAGCGCCGGTACGGCAGGGTGTCAATTGGCAGGGTATTTGCCGTCAGAGACAAAACCACGAAACCAGCAAGGTACGAAATGCCGTGGCCCGTTGCCCCGCGAACGGCAGATGGCCGAATGGGCAGGGCGCTCACTATCAGGGGCCGCACCACGAAAGCACTGGGTAATGCTATTGCGCTGCCCTTCGAGTCGGTAAGGCAGGCCAGCCAAGACCTTGTGCCTGACGACGAAACCACCAACGCGCAATAGCCTGATTGCTCTGCCCCCGGCAGGGTCGGCTTTCTTCTCGTTAGTCTTCTTTGCCGAAGCAAAGAAGAGTGACCGGCGTCCCCCGCAGGGGGATGTCGTACGCTGTTGGGTCCAAAAACCAACGCCGAAAAACGAGGCCACGGGCGATTGAGCGCGGGCCACCGTGCCCACCACGAAACCCATCATTGCGAAGTTACGCGGCGCCGCTCCCTGCGAACGGCAGGGACCGAACAATCACCGCGCGTGCCGCCAGAGCCAAAACCACGAAACCACCGGGCAATGGCATTACGCTACCCTTTGAGCCGGTAAGGCACGCCAGCCGACACCTGGGCCGCACGACGCAATCAACGCCGTTGAAGAGCCTGATGGCTCTGCCCCCGGCAGGGTCGGCATTCTTCCCGAACGCTGTTGGGTCCAAAAACCAACGCCGAAAACAAGACCCCTCAAGCAATGTCCCAATTCAAAACTCAAAGATCCGCATCAACCGCCCCCCGCACCGGCGCCGCAGTCCCCGTACCCCCCCGCAACCGACTAAAACTAACCCCCGCCCCAATCCCCGCAACAACCGCCGCCACACAAAGCGCCACCCGCGCAGCGCCACCCTGATCGATGCTGAACAACAACGCCAGCACGGCAGTCCCCGTAGTCTGCCCAAGCAACCGAGTAGTCGCCTGCGCACCGCTGGCGCCACCGCTGCGTGCGGGCGGCGTCGCCCCGATCATGGCCCGGTTGTTAGGCGACTGGAACAAACCGAACCCCAGCCCGCACATCGCCATGCGCCAGCACACGGCAAAGCTTGAAGCATCCGGCCCGAGCAGCGCCAGCCCCACCAGCCCCGAGCCCAGCAACGTCAGCCCGATGCCAGCCAGAACGCTGGCGGGATACCGGTCGGACAAGCGCCCCGACAGCGGCGCCATGATGGCCACCATCAACGGCCACGGCGTGATCAGCAGCCCGGTTTCATGCAGCGAGCGGCCAAGCTGGTATTCCAGGTAGAAGGGCAGTGCGACAAAGGACAGCATCTGCGCCATGAAGGAGCAGAAGGACGTACCCACCGCCAGCGTGAATGAGCGGCTGGCGAACAGGTCCACCGGCACCAGCGGCGCCGGCTTGCCGCGTTGCATGCGCACCAGCCACCAACCCAGCGTGGCAGCCACCACCAGCGCGGCCGCCGCGGCAGGCCGCCAGGCGGCATGGCCTGCGCCGTCCACACCCAGGATGAACAAGGCGAACACCACGGCCGATAGCAGCGCGCTGCGATAGTCGAAGCCATGCGGCTGGGGCGGCGTTGCGGGCAGCGCCGTGCGCGCCAGCGCCAGCGCGAAGATCGCCACCGGCACATTGACGGCGAACAGCCACGGCCAGCTGGCGAAGGACAGGATCAGCGCGCCCACCGAAGGGCCCACGGCGATGGTGATACCCACCACGAGCGCATTCAGGCCAATGCCACGGCCGAGTTTGGTGGGCGGGTAGATAAAGCGCACCAGCGCCGTATTTACGCTCATGATGCCGGCCCCGCCGATGCCCTGCACCACCCGCGCAGCCACCAGCACCGGCAGGCTTGGCGAGAGCGCACACAACAGCGAACCCACCAGGAAGACCGCCAGGCCGATGCGGTACACGCGCTTGTAGCCAAGGATGTCGCCCAGCGAGGACAGCGGCAGCAGGCACACCGTGACGGTGAGCTGGTAGGCGTTGACCACCCAGATGGTGCTGGATGGGTCCGACGCTAGCTCGCGCGAGATCGACGGCAACGCGATATTGGCGATCGAGCCGTCGAGCACAGCCATGATGAGGCCGCAGAACACGGTGAGGATGGCCCAGTTTCGTTGGGGATGGGGTAGGCCTTGGTGTGGCTGCATGGGAGGAGGGCGGGGGGTGAGGAGAGGCGGGAGCGTTGCTTAAGATGCTTGACGACACAATTATCGTCGCGTGCGGCGGCGCTCGCAAACTATCGGATTGTGTTAAGGCGGGCGCGGTGGTGTTGTTTTTTTGGTGCCCGCGGCGGTCGAGGGCCTGGCCCGCCGCTTTGCGTGGAAGCGGGGCGTGGGCGATGTTCAGCGTTTCCCTGAGAAATAAGGCAAAAAACCCGCCATCCTCTTCAAAACGCGCCAGCGGCCCGACGCTATGATCCCCTGCACGATGTCCCGGAACCGAGGTCGCGAGATGCCCCTCGGCAGGGGATGCATGCGTTTTCCGGACAGCCAATAGCCATGTCAACACCAACCAACGAGGGCCGCCGGCAGCCAGTCCCCGCCAGTCTCGACCCCGTCGACTGGAGCGGGCTCAGGGCGCAGGGTCACAGCATGCTCGACGATATGCTGGATTATCTCCAGGGCATTCGCGAGCGGCCGGTCTGGCAGCCGATTCCCGACGCGGTGCGCGGGCGCTTTCGCGAGCCCTTGCCCCGGCAAGGAAGCGGGCTGGACCAGGTTCACCGGACCTTCATGGACAGTATCCTGCCGTTTGCCGTCGGCAATGCGCATCCCGGCTTCATGGGCTGGGTGCATGGCGGGGGAACGCCCGTCGGGATGCTGGCGGAAATGCTCGCGGCGGGGCTCAATGCCAACCTGGGTGGCCGCGACCATATCCCGGTCGAGGTCGAGTGGCAGGTGCTGCGCTGGGTGATCGAGCTGTTCGGCTTCCCGCAGGATGCGAGCGGCCTGTTCCTGACCGGCTCCTCCATGGCCAATCTGTCCGGCGTGCTGGTCGCCAGGACCCGGGCGCTCGGCAGTGGCGTCCGGTCGGGCGGCGTGGCGCAAGCTTCGCGCCGCCTGAGTGCTTATACCTCGGCCAGGGCGCATGGCTGCATCGCGCAGGGCATGGACCTCGCCGGCCTGGGAAAAGACAACCTGCGATCGATTCCCGTTGACGATCTGGGGCGCATGGATATGGCATGTCTCGAGGCGGCCATTGCCGTCGATCGCGCTGCCGGCTTTACGCCATTTCTCGTCGTCGGCACTGCCGGCACCGTGGATACGGGTGCCATCGACGACCTGGCAGCGATCGCGCGCATTGCCCGCCGGGAGCAACTGCATTTTCATGTCGACGGTGCCTTCGGCGCCCTGGCCATGCTGTGCCCGCAATTGGCCCCGCGCCTGCGCGGAATCGAGCAGGCAGACTCGATCGCCTTTGATTTCCACAAATGGCTGCAAGTCCCCTATGACGCCGGCTTCCTTGTGGTCCGGGACCGGCAATTGCACTTGCGCACCTTTGCGACGCACGAAGGCACCTATCTCAGCCGCGGCGAGCGCGGCATGGCGGCCGGTTCGCCCTGGCCTTGCGATTTCGGGCCGGACCTCTCGCGCGGCTTTCGCGCGTTGAAGACCTGGTTCACGATCAAGGTCTACGGTACCGAGCGCCTGGGCGGCATGATCGCCCATACCTGCGCGCTCGCGCAAGAACTCGCGCGGCGCATCGATGCCGAGCCGGAACTGGAAATGCTGGCGCCGCTATCCCTCAATATCGTTTGCTTCCGCTTCATCGGCACCGGGCTTGCGCACGGCGCCATCGAACAGGTCAACCGCGATCTCGTCGTCGCCCTGCAGGAATCCGGCGTGGCCGCGCCGTCATCGACCGTGCTCGATGGCCGCTTCGCGATCCGGGTTGCCCTTTTCAATCATCGCAGCACCGAGCAGGACATTGATGTCCTGCTCGGTGCCACCCTTGCGCTCGGCCGGTCGCTGAGTGCACCGTTATCCATTCCCGAAGCCAGCGACTTGCCACAATGAATGCAATCCATGACCGCGTGACCCAGGCGCCGGGCCCGGATACCCTGATCGGTCTGCGCTACCTGCTGCGGGCGGCCCACCAGAATGAGGATCTGCGCCCGCTTGGCGCGGAACTGATCAAGCATCTGGAGTCGCATCCGGACGACGCGAACGCACTGATGGATCTCTCGCTGGTCCTGCAACTGATTGGCGATCATGCGCTCGCCATGACTGTCCAGGCCGAGGCGCTGCAGACGCGGCAGCTTTATCATCTGCCGACCTTGCGCGGTGATGGCGTTGGCCTGCGCGTGCTGGCCGTCATGGTGTCGGGCGATCTGATGGCCAACACCCCGATCGAATGCCTGCTGGGCAACTCCGACGTGGCGGTCGACGCACTGTATGTCACACCGGAAAACCCGCTGCCGCAGGCCGTGCCGGAGCACGATGTGCTCTTTATCGGAGTTGGCGAATCCGACCGTACCCAGCCCGTGCTGGAGCAGTTGCGCGCACTCGCGGCCATCTGGCCGCGCCCAGTGCTGAACATGCCGGATCGCCTGCAACTGCTGTCGCGGGACACGGCTGCGTCGATACTGGCGTCGGCTCCGGGCATCTGCATGCCGCCGACCCGGCGCGTGGATCGCCAGGTACTGGCGAGTGTCGCCAGTGGGCAGGCAGCGATCTCGTCGGTGCTGGGCGAGGGCAGTTTCCCGATCATCGTCAGGCCCCTTGGTTCGCATGCCGGCAAGGGACTGGAGAAAATAGCCGACGCGGCCGAACTCGCCGGCTACCTGGCGCACAGCCAGGAGCCTGCGTTCTACGTCTCTTACTTCATCGACTACCGGAACGCGGACGGCCAGTACCGGAAATACCGGCTTGTACTGATCGAAGGGCGCCCGTACGTCTGCCACGTCGGCATCTCCGAGCACTGGATGATTCACTATCTCAATGCCGGCATGGCGGAGAGCGCGGCCAAGCGGGATGAAGAAGCGGCGATCATGCGCGACTTCGACCACACCTTCGCGCTGCGTCACAAGGATGCACTCGCGCTGATTCAGGAGCGGCTGGGCCTTGACTATGTCGGCCTGGATTGCGCCGAGACGCCGGATGGCGAGTTGCTGGTGTTCGAGGCGGACACGGCCATGGTCGTGCACGATATCGATCCGGTCGATCTTTTTCCCTACAAGCAGCCGCAGATGCACAAGATCTTCGCTGCGTTCAGGACCATGCTGATCAACGCCAGCCATGCCGACCATGCCGACCGACCGCACGCTCCCGATGCCGCTGCCATCGACGGCTGACCTGCTGGTGAGCGGCGGGGATCATCGCATCGCGCTGGACCCCGTCACTGGCCGGAACAAGTATGGTTGCCAGCCATGCGCTTCACCGGGGCTGGTTGCCTTTGGCTCGTCCACTTCCTCGGGGATCTCGCCGGCGGCGTTCGCCGTGGCGGACGGACTTCGCGGCCGGCTGGCCGGCGGGCTGGCGCACCAGCCCGCAGCCGAGTTGTATCGCCGCGAGTTGGAGCGGTTGCGCGGCGAGTTGCTGGCATTGTGCGGCATCGATCATGCCCTTGACCCCGGGCTCGTCTTCTCGGCGTCGGGCACCGATGTGCATTTGCTTGCGGCGCAGGTGGCGGCGAGATTGTCGGGGGATGGCGGCGCCAGTGGCGTCCCGGTCCGGCCCCTGGTGATCCTGGCCGGCGAGGCCGAGAGCGGCAGCGGCGTGCCCGCGGCGCTGACCGGGCGGCACTTCAGCACGTATAACGCGCTGGGCCGTATCACCATCCCGGGCGAATCCCTTGGCCGGGCCTGCGCCAGCGACATCCTCAATGTGCCGATTCGTCACGCCGATGGCAGTCTCCGGGATGCCGACGTGGTCGACGTGGAAATCGAAGCGCTCGTCAGCCAGGCCGTGCATGACGGACGTCATGTGCTGTTGGTGCTGATCGATGTCTCCAAGACCGGATGCRTTGCGCCARGCATCTCGTGCGTGATGCGCCTGCACCGCCGCTGGCCATCGGCGGTGCAGGTTCTCGTCGACGCCTGCCAGTTCCGCATCGAGCCGGGCACCATCCAGGCGTATCTGCGCAACGGCTTCATGATTGCGCTGACCGGTTCCAAGTTCGTGGCAGGGCCATCGTTTTCCGGCGCCCTGCTGCTGCCGGCAGTGGCCGGCGAGACGCTGCGCCAGCGGGGCATCCCTGCGGAACTCCGCCTCTACTCTGCTCGCGAGGAGTGGCCCCGCGACTGGCCATGCGCGCAATCCCTTGGATCGCATGCGAATTTTGGCTTGCTGCTGCGCTGGCAGGCCGCGGTCCATGAGTTGCGCGAGTTCCGCGCGGTGCCAGCCCCGCAAGTCGAGGGCATTCTGCGGCGCTTCGCCAATGCCATCCGGCAAAGGCTGAGCCGCGATCCGGCTTTTTCCATCCTGGATGTACCGGCGCTGGACCGCACGGCGCTGAACATCCTGTCGAACTGGGACGATATTCAGACCATTTACCCCTTCCTGCTGTATCGGTCGGCTTCGCATGGCGGCAAGACTGCGCTCAGCCGCGACGAAACGGCTGGAATCTATCATCGGCTGCAAGGGCCGGGGCGCGGCGCCGACGCTCTGGCCTATCACATCGGTCAGCCGGTCGACTGTGGTCACAGGGCGGGTATCCCTGTCAGCGCCTTGCGACTGTGCATGAGTGCCAGGCTGGTGGTTCAGGCCGCGCGCGACCCCGGTCAGGAAATGGGCGTTATCAGACAGGCCATGTCCTGTCTGGATACGGTCGCAGCATTGGTTCGCACCCCACCATCCTCGCTCAGTGGCACCACAGTGCTGGATGCGGCATTTTCATAAGCCCCGGGCGGTAGCCTGTCGGTTTTTCCGCCTGGCTGGCGCCGGCAGCGCCGGGCTGCTTCATGCACTGGTGCGCGGCAGGCATGGTCATGGTTCCATCGGGTTCCATCGCCGCGGCATGATCCCAGGCTCGTGCCCGCGGAGGATGCCAGCCCAGGTCGTGGGTCGTCGCCTCCGTCATCATCATGGCATCGATTGCGACTTAAAAGGTATATGGCTTTAATCGTTGGTTCTTATAATATTTTTTAATAAGGTTTAAAGTAATTAATATGCCGGGAGACGAAAAAAGCACACCTTTCTTCCCGGTATGCATGGTGGATGAGACGACTGAGTTTTTTAATAGGAATTCGTACCGAGATGATCACTCGGTTGAGCCAATTTTCGGTTTCGCGGCTTGCCCGCGACTCGGGGATTACCCAATTTCCACTTCAGAATAATGCTGGCCTACTGTGCCGACGGGGAGTGCGTGTCACGCGGCCTATCGGTCGCAGCGCGGTGAACTTGCGGACCGGCCGGCATCCGGTAGCCAGGCACCAGGAAATGGAGGCGTAGGCTGTGTCAGCTGAGCGATCCGTAATCTATCTAGTCGACGACGATGAAATTGTGCTCTGGACATACCATGAGTTGCTCCGTGGTCTTGGCGCAGACATAAGGCAGTTTGTTTCCTCTCGCGAGTTTGTCGAATCGTACCGACCGGCTCCGGTTGAATGCCTGGTTTGCGATCTGCGCATGCCGGGGATGTGCGGCCTGCAGGTGCAGGGCGCGCTGGCAGGCATGGGCGTTTTTCCGCCAACCATCTTTGTCTCCGCTTACTCCGAGGTCGCTTCGGTGGTCAAGGCGATCAAGGCGGGCGCGCTCGATTTCCTGGAGAAGCCGGTCGATGGCGCAATGCTGGTACAAAAAGTGCGCGGCGCGCTGGAGCGCAGCCGCCAGATGTACGAACAGAGGCTGGCTTCGGCCGACAAACGCACGCGGCTTGCACTCCTGACCCCGAAGGAGCGAGTCGTTGCCTGGCACGTCACGACCGGCAAGACCAGCAAAGCGATTGCCACGGAACTGGGGATCAGCGCCCGTACCGTGGAAAATCACCGGGCGCGCCTGATGGAGAAACTGCAAGTCAAATCCGCAATTGAATTGACAACGCTGTTTCTTGATTGATCCATCCTGCCGGGACGCCAATAAAAAGTGACGAAGACCAGAAATCAAGGTCGCGTTATCTGCCGCCACCGGGCCGGAACGCCGCCGTCGTTTTACAAGCCGCGAACCGTCGCAGGAAATCATGATGAAGCGCTACTTCAGGAGTCTGCGAGGGACGGGCGGTAGGGAAACCCGCCTGAATTTCATCATGACGGCGGTCGCCGTCGTATTGCTGCTGGTCTTGAGCCACGAGGTGCTCGGGGGCCTTGAAAAGCAATTTCATCGGAGCGCCGAAAGCCGCCTGAAAGGCGTGCTTCAGGCGATATCGGACCTGAACCGGACCATGGGAGAGGATTCGGCGGGGCGGGTCGGGACCATTGCCGAGAACCCTGCCCTGATAAAACTGGTGAAACGTATCCTGGCCAATCCCGGCAGCGCGGATTTGCTGACTGAATTCGATCAGTGGATTCTGCCGATCTACAGGAGCCGGGGCTTCGACGGCTATGCCCTGATCAGGCCGGACCAAACCATTGTCGCGGCGAGCAGCCCGTACTATGTCAACTTCTCGAATCTGACCGAGCAGACAAAACGCACGTTGCGGGGGGCGCAGGAACTTGGATTTGCCATCTCGCGGCCCACTGTCTCGACGCTGCCGCTCATGGTCCAGGGCGTCGAGAAGCCGGCCGGGATGTTCTATCAGCTTGCGTGCGCACGCATCAATGCGGATGGACGGATCGTCGGCTACCTGTGCCTGCGCGTCGATCCCTACGTGGGACTATTCAAGATTCTCAAGGCGGGCCGGATAGGCGAAACGGGCGAGGCTTACGCGATCGATTCCTCCGCGCGCATTCTCTCCCCGACCCGCGCCTCGGAGCGCCAGGCGGCGCCGGATCGTCCGCGGCAAGATGTCGCCGGGCCGCTGTGGGCGAGAGTGCCCGGCAAGCAGCCTGCCGGCGATGCGCTGGCGCGGGGCGGCGCTGGCGACGCTCCGACCAAACTTGCGTCGCAGCTGCTGGCGAATAGAGGCGAGGAAGCGGTGGCCGCCGATGGCTATGACGGCTATGACGGGCACAAGGTCATCGGGGCTGGTCGATGGCTGGATAGCCAGGACATGGGGCTGGTCGTCGAGCTACACGTTGACGAAGCCTATCAATCGTACTTCCTGGTCCGGACGGCGATCGTGAGCCTTACCGCGATTGCGATCGGGCTGATCCTCGCGCTGGCGGCGTTCCAGTGGCGCGCGCGCCGCAGTGTGTGCGAGAACGAGGAGCGCATGCGCGCATTCCGCGAGAACGTGCCGACCGGGCTGGCCTACAAGAACCTCAAGGGCGTGGGCATCATGGCCAATCGCGCTTACGAGCAAGCCATCGGGGTGCCGCACGGCGCTGCCGTGGGATGCTGCGACTGGGACATCATCCCGAATCGCCGTATCGCGGAGATCAGCCGCGATATGCACGAACTGGTACTGGCCAGCGGAACCTCCCAAAGCCAGGTGCATACGACCAGTCCTCGTTACGGGTATGAACGTATCTTCCGCGTGGTCAAGTTCCCGGTGCGCGCGCCGGACGATGCGGGCATCATCGGCGTCGGTACCGTGGTCGCGGATATCACCGAGCAGGAGCGCACCCGGCAGGCCCTGGAACTGCTTACCAACACGCTGGAAGCTCGCGTCGAGGAGCGAACTCTGCAGCTGACGGTAGCCCGCGAGGCGGCTGAATCGGCTGCGCGGGTCAAGGCGAAGTTCCTGGCCAATATGAGCCACGAGATCAGGACGCCGCTGAATGCCATCATCGGTATGTCGCATCTGGCGCTGAACAGGGAGTGCGACGACAAGCTGGATCGCTATCTGGCGCGCATCAGCGCATCCGCCGGGCACTTGCTGGGGATCGTCAACGATATCCTGGATTTCTCGAAGATCGAGGCGGAAATGCTCACCGTCGACGCGCGCGAGTTCTACCTGTCCGAACTGCTGGACCGTGTCACTGGCCTGTTCTGGGAAACGGCGGAAGCGAAAGGCGTCATGATGTCCATTTCCACGTCCCCCGCGATTCCGCTTCGGCTTGTCGGCGATCCATTGCGGGTCGGGCAGATCCTGATCAATTTCCTGAGCAATGCGTTGAAGTTCACGGATCGCGGCGAGGTCTCCCTGCGAGTCAGGGAGACGCTCGTCCGCGACAGCCATATCGGCTTGTGTTTCGAGGTCGAGGACACGGGCGTAGGCATCGCGCCGGAACAGTTGCCGCAGCTGTTCACGCCGTTCCAGCAACTGGATAGCGCGATGAACCGCCGCTTTGAAGGCACGGGGCTAGGGCTTGCGATCTGCAAGAAGCTGGCGGAACTCATGGGCGGGCGTGTCCTTGCGCGGAGCCAGGCCGGCGTGGGAAGTACCTTCTCGTTCGAGGTATCGCTGGAGATTGCGGGAGCGGACCGGGCGGCCGGTGCGGGCTCCGGGCGTTCGCATACGGATACGGCGCCATCGGATGGCCGCTCGCTCGCCGGGCCGGCGTGGCAGGCATTGCACGGGCGCACGGTCTTGCTGGTCGAGGACAACCCGATCAATCAGGAGGTTGCGCGCGGTCTTCTCGAACTGGTGGGCATGGACGTGCATGTTGCCTGCGACGGTCCGCGGGCGCTGGYGACGCTCAAGGAGCACGCATTCGATATCGTGCTGATGGACATCCATATGCCGGGCATGGACGGCATAGAGACCACCGGCGCGATTCGCCACGGCCTGGGGCTGCAGGCCCTGCCGGTGCTGGCGCTGACGGCCGACGCGATGTCGGCTGACCGCATCCGCTGCATCGAGGGCGGGATGAACGATCATATTTCAAAGCCGATCGACGCAGAGGCGATGTTCCGCACCATTGCGGCATGGCTACCGCCCGTGGCTAAACCAGGGGGCGCGGATCGCGGTCAGGCAGGCGCGGGGACAAGGATGGATGTGGCGGCGCAGACGAGTCCCCCTGCGTCAGCGGTGGTGAAAGCCCTGAAGGGCGTACCGGGCCTGGACGCCGCTGCGGGGATCAAGCTCTTGTTCGGTCGCGAGGATCTCTATGTCAATCTGGCCAGGCGCGTATGCGCCGAACGCTCGGACGTGGTAACGCGGATCCATGAGGCCATCGGGGGCGGCGATTTTGGCCGGGCATGCCTGCATGCCCATGGCATGCAGGCCATCCTCGGCATGCTTGGGGCGGCGGAGCTCGCGCGGGCATGCATGGAGCTGGACCGTGCCTTGCGGGATGGCAAGGCGGATGCCGTGGCGCTCTCCACGCTGGGCCTGGACTTCCCGGCGCTGATCGCCAACATGCGCTCGGCGTGTGCCGTGGGCGCGGTATAAAAAAATCCAGAGCCAGCCCGGTGCATGAATCTGGCACTTCATCTGCAAGGGGGGGGACACGGGGAGTGCTGTTTCCCTGCAAGAATCGGCCATGCTGCTAATCCTCACGCGCAAGGCGGGCTCTGGACCGGAAAGCGTGGTGCCGGCCATCACATCAGTCGCTGGAACTGCCAACGATTCAGCGGCGTTCCGCGCCGACCGGGGCAGCACACAGGTCGAGTCCGGCGGACAGGAACCTGAGCGTGCGCAGTTCAATCTGGGTGAATACGCCGTTGATCGTCACCCATGGGTAGCGGACACCAGACACCGTATGCTCGAAAGCGATCAACGTCGCATCGCTGTCGATTGCGCACACGAAGCGCCGGACGCCGATGTCGGGATGCCGGACCTCATAGCGCGCGCGATGTTCAAGCCGGAACTCGCTCCGGCCTTCGCGGATCACTCTCGATATGGCATGCCCCGGCACGTCGGGCGCCAGACTGTTGAGAATGCGGCTTAACCAGTCGTCGTATTCCAGCGCGGTTTCCCCGCTGCCCACCGCCATCGTCCACTGGTCGATGCGCAAGGTATGGCGAGCAGATTGCTGATGAGATTCCATGCCTCATGATGGCTCGGCGACGGCTGCCGCGAAAGAGTAGAAGTACTCAGATCGCCGAGCCTGTATTCGCATCCGTTGCCGGGGGCGTCGGGGGAGTAGCGGAGAGGGGGAGTATTTTTACTCTTTTCGATTCTGCGAGACCCGATGACAATGCCGCCGGTGCTTCGATCCAGCGAAAGACGGACCTTGATGTCTGCGGGAATTCGCTGTTGGTCGGGCACCATGCCGGCGCGCCGTCTGGCGGCGCCGGCAATGCGGACACGTCTTCCGACGTAGCCGGCGAGCATTGAAATGATTGCGGGGTGTCAGCGTCAATGCCATGCGACCGTTGTCCGTCCCTCTTGGAAAGCCCACTTCGGTGGGCTTTTTTTCTTGTCGCTGGCGCGCGGCGCCGGCAGGTCGCCGTGCGCGYGGGCTCGGCGCGGGCTCGGTGCGGGCTCGGGTTAACGGCCGGCAGGGCCAATACTTGAGCCCTCCGCAAGTGGGGCTGAATTGCGGCGCAATACAACCGTTATGGCAAGCAGGGGCTGGGATGCCCCTTGCTTTGTTGCGTCCCGGGCCGGGCGCGCGCGGACATCGCCTGCCCGGCAAATATCCCTATCTGACTCTCCCATGCGCCCAGACAATCCCGACGCACAGCCCACGATTCTGGTGGTGGACGATGTTCCGGAGAACATCGCGATGATGGCCGCGTTGCTGCAGGATCGCTATCGGGTGAAGGTGGCGACTTCCGGCGGCGTGGCGGTGCGCATCGCGTCGGCAGCGCCGCCAAGCCTGATCCTGCTCGATGTGATGATGCCCGACATGGACGGCTACGAGGTGTGCCGGCAGCTCAAGGCGAATCCGGCCACCATGGACGTGCCGGTGATCTTCCTCACTTCCCGCACCGGCGAGCACGACGAGACGCGCGGGTTCCAGGTTGGCGCCGTGGACTACATCATGAAGCCGCTCAGCCCGCTGGTGATGCACGCCAGGATCGCCACCCATCTCACGCTCAAGAACGCCAGGGATTTCCTGCGGGACAAGTCGGCCTACCTGGAGCAGGAGGTACAGCGGCGGATGCGGGAGATATCCATGATCCAGGATGTCACCATCATGGCCATGGCATCGCTGGCGGAGACGCGCGACAACGAAACCGGCAACCATCTGCGGCGTACCCAGCACTATGTGCGGCGGCTGGCGCAGGCGTTGCAGCACCACCCGCGTTTCAGCGAGGAACTCAACGACGAGACCATCGCGTTGCTGTTCAAGTCGGCACCGCTCCACGACATCGGCAAGGTGGGCATCCCGGACCGCATCCTGCTCAAGCCAGGCAAGCTGAYCGCCGAAGAGTTCGAGATCATGAAGACCCACACCATCCTCGGGCGGGATGCCATCGCGCAAGCCGAGGCCCAGTGCGGCGCTCCCAACTCCTTCCTGCGCTACGCGCGGGAGATTGCGCACTATCACCAGGAGAAGTGGGATGGCAGCGGCTACCCGGAAGGGTTGTCGGGAGATGCGATTCCGGTGTCCGCGCGCCTCATGGCGGTTGCCGACGTATACGATGCGCTGATCAGCCGGAGGGTCTACAAGCCGGCGTTCCCGCACGAGCAGGCGGTGCGCATGATCGGCGAAGGCCGCGGCCGTCATTTCGATCCGGACATGGTCGATGCGTTCCTGGCGATCGCCCATGAGTTCCACGCCATTTCGCAACGCTACGCCGATACCGACGCGGACCATGCGCGCGAGGCGGAGCTGCTGGCCGCCAACGGTTATTCAGCCGCGACCCCTGGAGAATGATCGCCATGGCTGTCTCTGATTCCCTGCCTGGCTGGCGCAAGCGGGGGATGCGTCCCGGTGCCTGGCGCTATGTGTGCCCCGTGCTCCTCATGCTGGCGGTCTGCCTGCTTTCCGGCGGCGCCATCCACCTGGTGTACGAGAATAACCGCGCCATCCTGGGCGCGCGCATGGAGTCGACCCTGGCGGCCAACGCGCGCCTGCTGGGGCTGTGGAGCGGAGAACAGCAGCGGCGGGCGGGAACGATAGCGCGCATGGCGGAGGGGCTCAGGCTCGCGCGGCCGTTGCTATCCGCGCAAGGCCAGCCGTCGCCGGACCGCGAGGCGGCGGCCAGGTTTGAGCGATGGGCGACGCCGCTCTACCAGAGCAATGGCTACCTGGGCTTTGCCCTGGCCACGCCGGCACTCCAGATCGTCGCATCGGAACTGCCCAGCCGCATCGGCCTCCCGTTGTTGCCGGAATCCGCCAGGACCGCCAGGCGGGCGCTGGAGGAGGGCAGCGCGGTCTCGCCCCCTTATCCGGCCCCGGAGCCAACCCGTGACGCATCGGGCGCGCTGGCCGACTTGCCGTTCCAGGTGGTGTGCGCCCGCCTGTCCGACGCGGGACACAACATCGGCGTGTTGTGCCTGCGGGTGGATCCCCGCGCTGTGATGCTGCCGATCATCGAAGCGGGTCGCTTTGCCCGTACCGGCGAGTTGTACGCCATCGACAGCCAGGCCAGGCTGGCCTCTCCCAGCCGCTTCACGCGCGAGCTGGCGGCAACGGGCAGGCTGGCACGGAATACGTCGTCCATGCTCAATATCGCTGCCCGGGTGCCTCTGCAGCCAGGCAAGGCCGGGGGGAGCGGCCAGCAGGACGGCCCGCTGACCCTGGTCGCCGGGAGCGTGCTGCGCGACCGCGCGCCGGTGCTTGCCTTCGACTATCCGGACTTCCGCGGCGAACGGGTCGCGGGCGCGGCCAGGTGGATCCCCGGCCTGGAGGTGGGGCTGATCGTGGAGCAGGAGATGGGCGAGGCGTTCTCCTCCTATCTGTTCACGCGAAATGTCGTGGTGGCGCTGACCGCCATCATCCTGCTGCTGATCGCCATCGCCACCTGGATCCTGCGGCGGGAGGGCCGGCTCCTGGCCCAAAGCGAGGAGAGGATGCGCGCCATGCTCGAGCATTCGCCCGCGATCATGTCGCTCAAGGACCGCCAGCACGTCATGCTTGCCGCCAATCCGACCACGCAAGCCCTGTTGGGAGCGAGCGAGGCCGACGTGCTGGGCAAGGCTACCTGGGAGTTCAACACGGCAGCGGACGAAGCCCGGGCGCGCTGGGAGATGGAAGAGCGCGTGATGTCCTCGGGCAAGGCAGAGGAGCACATCTACGCCATGCAGACACCGCTTGGCGAGCGCCAGCTGCAGATGATGCGCTTTCCCGTGCGTGACCCGCACACCGGCGAAGTGGTGGGGGTCGGTGCCGTGGGCATCGATATCACGGAGCAGGTGGAGGCCAATCACCGCCTGAAATCGCTGTCCCAGACGCTGGAAGGCCGGGTCGAAGAGCGGACCTGGGAACTGGCCCAGGCCAATGCCGAGCTGGTCGTCGCCAAGCAGGCCGCCGAGAGCGCCGCCCATGCCAAGGCCAGCTTCCTGGCCAATATGAGCCATGAAATCCGTACCCCGATGAACGCGGTGATCGGCATGGCGCACCTGGCGCTGCGCACGCGGCTCGATGAGAAGCAACGCGGCTACCTGGAAAAGATCCAGCATTCCGGGCAGCATCTGCTGGAGATCATCGATGACATTCTCGACCTGTCGAAGATCGAAGCCGGCAAGCTGGAAATCGAGCGGATCGATTTTTCGCTGGAACGGATGTTGCGCACGGTGAGCGACCTGGTGGCCGAGCGCGCCGTCGCCAAGCATCTCGAACTGATCGTCGAAGTCGCCCCGGACGTGCCGGACTCGTTGCGCGGCGATCCGCTTCGGCTCAGGCAGATCCTGATCAATTTCGCCAACAACGCGGTCAAGTTCACCCATCAGGGCGAAATTGTCATCCGCGTCGAACGCCGCGGCGCCGGCGAATCCCAGCCCCGCATCCGCCTGCGCTTCGAAGTGCGCGACACCGGCATCGGCATCGATGCGGCCACGCACTCCCGCCTGTTCCAGAGCTTCGAGCAGGCCGATGCCTCGACCACGCGCCGCTACGGCGGCAGCGGCCTCGGCCTGGCCATCTGCCGCCGCCTGGTGGAACTGATGGGCGGCACGCTGGGGGTGGACAGCACCCCTGGCCAGGGCAGCACCTTCTGGTTCGAACTCGACCTGCAGGCAGGAAAGAAGCGGCCTGCCCGTGCCATGGTCGCACCGCAGCTTGCCGGCTGCCGTCTGCTGGTGGCGGACGATCACGACTACGCGCGCCAGGTCGTCATCTCCATGCTGCGCAACTTTGGCTTCCGCGTGGACGAGGCCGCCTCCGGCCGGGCCGCGCTGGCGAAAATCGCGTTGGCTGACGAGGCCGCCGACCCGTACCAGGCCGTGTTCATCGACTGGAAGATGCCTGGTCTCGACGGCATCGAGACCGCCCGCCATATCGATGCCATGCGCCTGCGCCACCCGCGTCCCCGCCGGGTCATGATCACCGCGCACGGCCGCGAGGAAGTCTTGCGCGAAGGCGAGCGCTCCGGCTTCGATGCGACCCTGATCAAGCCGGTGAGCGCCTCGATCTTGCTGGAGGCGACCGTGCGCACGCTGGCCGCCGACGAGGATGCCCCGGAGGACGCCGCCGAGGCGCGGGAGAGCGCGCCGGACGCGATGCTCTCCTTGCCCAGCGCACGGGTGTTGCTGGTGGAGGACAACGACATCAACCGGGAGGTTGCGGTTCACTTGCTGCAGGCCGCGGGGATCTACCCGGACGTGGCGGAGAACGGTGCCATTGCGCTGAACCAGGTCCAGGCCGGTGCCTACGATCTTGTCCTGATGGATGTGCAGATGCCCGTGATGGACGGGTTCGAAGCCACCAGGCGCATCCGGGGGCTGCCGGGTTTCGCGAGCTTGCCGGTGATCGCCATGACGGCCAATGCGCTGCCGGAAGACCGGGCGCGTTGCCTGGCGGCGGGCATGAACGACCATATCGCCAAGCCGATCATTCCGGCGGCCTTCTATGCCACCCTGCGCCAATGGCTGTCGGTTCCCGGTGGCGGAGATCCGGCGCCGCAAGCCGTTGCCCGGCCGGCCTGGGTCGACGCGCTGGCGGCCTCCCCGCACCTGGACGTGAACGGCGGCCTGGGGCGTGTGAGTGGCCGCGTGGAGGTCTATGGCCAGTTGCTCGAACGCTTCGCCGCGGGCTATGCCGACATGCCGGACCGCATCGGCGAGCGCATGGCCCGGGGCGACCGTGACGGCGCCTTGTCGCTGGCCCATTCGCTCAAGGGACTGGCCGCCAATCTTGGCGCCATGGCGCTTTCCTCCGCCGCGGCTACGCTGGAGGCGAGCTTGTTGCTGCCGACCGCGCCCGGGCGCCCGGATTCCGTCAAACTGCTGGCTGTCCTGCGCGCGGCCTTGCTGCCGTTGCTCGATGTCCTGCGCGCGCACTTGCCGGCTCAGGACGCTTCACCCCAGCCCGGCGCCGTGCCGGCGGCCGGCCCCGATCGCCAGGATGCCGCGCTGGCTGCCGTCCTGGAAGCACTACGCGGACAACTGGAGGGGGCCGATAGCGAGGCCAACAACACGTTCGCCCGCTACCGCGACGTCATTGCCCGCGGCCTGTCTGCCGACGCGTGCAAGCGCCTGCAGGCGCAACTGGATTGCTACGACTATCAGGGGGCACTGGAAACCCTTGGCGGCTAGGCCGCCGGGCCGGGATTGCCATACTGGCTCGCGATCGCCACGACATAGCCATCGGCGGCGCGCAGCCAGATCTCGCGGTGCCGCGCGTTCGCGCAGGCGGCGTCAGTGCGAATGCCTGTGATGGATATCCGGATAGTGCGGATGCCTGTGGACCAGGGGGGCATGCCGGTGCAGGTGCCGGTGCGGCTCCCGCCCGTCCCAGGGGAAGTCGTGTTCATGCTGGTGATGCGCATCGTGGCGATGCGTGTGGCTGTGTTCGAGCGGCTCGTGGGTGTGCTCGTGCTCGTGATGCTCGCGCAGGTGCAGCCAGACACCCAGCGCCATCAGCAAGGCCGCCGCGTAGAACACCACATGTGGCGGCTCGGGCCACATGGCCAGTGAAATCGCCACGCCGAACAGCGGCGCCACGGAAAAATAGGCACCTGTGCGGGCGGTACCCAGCAGCCGCAACGCGATGACAAAGAGCGCCAGGCTGACGCCGTACCCGAGGAACCCGATGGCCATGGCCGCGCCCAGCGCGGGCAGCGCCGGCAACCGGGCGCCGGTGGCAAGGGCCAGCCCCGTGTTGCAGAGACCGGCCGCCAAGCCCTTGATGCAGGCGATCAACACGGCGTCGTTGCTCGACACCTTGCGCGTGAGGTTATTGTCGATGGCCCAGCACAGACACGCACCGATGATGAGCAAGGCGCCGGCTGACAATGGCAGGCGGCCCGGCTGCCAGGACAGCAGCAAGCCGCCGGCAACGATGGCGGCCATGCCGATCACGATCGGGCGGCTGGCATTCTCCCTGAAGACCACCCAGGCGATCAGCGCGGTGAACACGCCTTCCACGTTCAGCAGCAGGGAAGCCGACGCCGCGCTAGTTCCGGCCAGGCCGCTCATCAGCAAGGCCGGCCCGGCCATGCCGCCGGCGAGGATGGCGCCCAGCAGCCACGGCATTTCCCGGCGCGGAATGCCAGGCATCTGGGTACCGGCATTGCCGGAGCCCATCCCGATGCGCCGCAGCACCAGCAGCAGGCCAAGACCCAGGCCGCTGCCCAGGTAAAGCAAGCCCGCCAACAGCAAGGGCGGGACGGATCCGGCCAGGGCTTTGGCAAGTGGCGTGCTTGCCCCGAACAGCAGCGCGGAGGCCAGGGCGGGGGCGGCGGTGCGCAGGGACATGGGCGTATGGCACTGGCTGGTTGGTTGTTAACGTATTGTCGCCCGGCCAGGCCGCGTCAGGGCGTGTCCTGGGCAGGCATGACCGGCGACCAGCGATGTTCTTCCGCCTGGCAGTGCAGGCACCAGGCGAAAAGGGCGTCATACATCACCATGCCGTGCGCGAGCATCTCGTGATCGTCGGCGAACACGTGCGACAGGCCCCGCGAGATGGCATATAGCCCCGCCGATTGCGCAGTGAGGTCCAGCCGCGAGATATCCGCCCCGCGCATATGCGATCCGCGCGCTCGCTGATACTGGCTCTGGATGGATTTGTGGTGATAGCGTAACTTCGCCAAGGGCTGCCCGATGACCGCGCCGGTGCATGGCTTGCAATCCATTGTTCAGCACACGCTGAAACGTTCGCCCGCGTCGCATGCCCACAATGGTTGCGATGCCTTCCCCGGGAGAACCGCATGCCAGCCAACCCCACCGCGGATGCGCGCGCGGCCCACGCCAGCGGGCCCGCGCCGGACCTGGCGCTGCTGCTGGCCTTGTCCACGCTATGGGGCGCGTCCTACACCTTTATCCGGCTCGGCGTTGCCACGATTCCCCCGGTGACGCTGATCGCGGCAAGAACACTGATCGCCGGCGCGCTGCTGGTGGCCTGGATGGCCGCCAGGGGCATGCCGATGCCGCGTGATGCTGGAACCTGGCGCCGCTTTGCCGTGCAGGCCATGCTGAACAGCGTGGTGCCCTTTACGCTCATCGCCTGGGCCGAGCAGTCGGTTCCGGCCGGCCTGGCGACGATCCTGAACGCCGCCTCGCCGGTGATGGCCGTGCTGGGAACCTGGCTGGTCACCCGCCACGAACGCATCGCGGCGCGCAAGCTGTTCGGCGTGATCGCCGGGCTCGCGGGCATTTGCATGATCGTCGGCACCAGCGTGCTGGGCGGCCTCGGGCAACAGTTGTTGCCGCAACTCGCCATTGTTGCCGCCACCGCCTGCTATGCCGGCGCGGCCATCTACGGCCGCTCGTTCAGGGACCTGGCGCCGGCGGCGCCCGCGGCCGGTTCGATGATCGTGGGGGCGGCATTGCTGGTGCCGGCAAGCCTGGTCATGGACCGGCCCTGGACGCTGCATCCGTCAATGTCGTCGCTGGCCGCCTTGCTGGCGCTATCGGTTTTTTCCACCGCGCTGGCTTTTGTCATCTACTTTCGCCTGGTGCGCACACTGGGTCCTGTGGGAACCACGGCGCAAGCCTATCTGCGCGTGCCGATCGGCGTCGCCATCGGCATCGTGTTTCTCGGCGAGTCGCTTACGGCCGGGGCATGGGCCGGCCTGGCGTGCGTGGTTGCCGGCGTCGCTGCCATGACGATGCCCGCGCGGGAGCGCCCCGCCGGCGCAAAGCCTGCAACGCCGACGGGCCGCGCGTGACCAACCCGTCGTACATCTGCAGCCTCAGTGAGAGCGAGCTTGCCGGGCGGCTCAGAACCCTGCCTTGTGCAGCGGGCCATCCCATCCGTCCAGGAACTTCGGCAACTGATCCTCCACGTCCACCACGCGATGCCGGTAGAACAGGTGCATGGCCGGTTGCAGGGCCTCCGGCAGCGCGCCGCCACTTGCCCGCGCGAAGAGGCTGTTGGGAATGACCGACATGCCAAGCCGGTTGGTGCCGACCAGCGTCTCGCCGCACTGCCGGCAGAACTGGCGCTCGAGTTGCCGCGTTCTGTGGTGGTACGTGGCCAGGTGCTCGGCGCCGCGTTCCACCAGTACTTGCGCCGGCTCCCAGGCCGTGGCGGCAAATACCGGCGTCGCATAGAAATCCCGGCAAGCCTGGCAATGGCAATTGGCCCTGGCCACCGGCGCTCCGCTAATACGAAGCTGGACCTGGCCGCAAAGGCACTCCAACGTAGCGGGGATTGTCATGGGCATTGTCTCCTGTCTTTTGAATGACGAGGAGCATTCTACTTGGCGCCGGGCCGGGCTGCCTGGCGCCGGCGCGCGGTCATCCCGTGATGGCCGCGTCAAGCATGGCGCCGAACAATCCGATCAGCAGCACGACCGCCGAGGCGATGAACCAGCGCACCGTCTTGCGGTATTCCGGCACCTGGTCATCCTCCACCCGCAGCGAGCGGAACAGGGCAACGATCTGCAGGCACACGGCGGCCAGCAGCGAGGCGGCGGCGAGCAGTGCCTGGGTGCTCCAGCGGCCGGGGCTCTCGAAGCCCCAGAAGCGCCAGAACGCCAGCGAGAAGCCAAGCAATACCGTGATGGCGGTGATGATGCCTTGCCGGTAGCCCGCCGGCACGACCTGGGGCGCCACGCTTGCCGCCTTTGCGGCTGGCGCGGGATCGGGGGCAGGGGCAGCCATGAGATGTCCTCCTGAGCGGTGCCGGACGGCCGCAGATGTGGTGCAACGAGTATAGGCACCGGCGGCCGTGGGTGAATCCTCCTCCATGCCGCCGTCTGTCACGCGCGCTCCCCCGGCATTACAATGCGGCTTCGCGGCCGCAGCCCTGGCGTCAGCGCTGACCGGCTCGCCTTGCCACTGCCTGTGCCTTACCTCCCATACCCTATGTCTTCGCTTTCTCCCTCAGACAATCGCATCTGGTTCGATGGCGCCGCCGGCCGCATCGAGGCCCTGGCGGATTCGCCGCAAGGGCCTCCTGCCGGCATCGCGGTGATCGCGCACCCGCATCCTCTGCTTGGCGGCAGCGCCGAGCACAAGATTCCGGTGGCGCTGGCCAGGATCTTCCAGGCGCGCGGCTATCTGGCCGTGCGGCCCAACTTCCGGGGCGTGGGCGGTACGCAGGGCAGTCACGACGCAGGGCAGGGCGAGACGGATGACATGCTTCTGGCCGTCCGGCATCTCAGGCAGGCGCACCCGGACCTGCCGCTGGCGCTGGCCGGCTTCTCATTCGGCGCCTATGTGCAGACGCGCGTGGCAAAGCAGTTGCTGGAGGACGGCGAACAGATCGCACACCTGATCCTGGCCGGCATGCCGGCAGGCCCGGCCGCCGGCGGCCGCAATTACGACACCCCCGCGGTGCCTGCCGATACCTTCGTCATCCACGGCGAACTGGACACCAACGTACCGCTGCAAGCCGTGTTCGACTGGGCGCGCCCGCAGGAGTTGCCCGTTGTGGTGGTGCCCGGCGCCAACCACTTCTTCACCGGCAAGCTGCCCGTGTTCCAGCGCGCCGTGGCGGAGTACCTGGACCACCGGCAGAGGCTGGGCAGGGCGGCCGGCTAGCCGTGCGTCAGTCCATGGCCGCATGCGCGACCGCGTCGCCGCCGGCATGGTGCGTGGGCCTGATCAGCAGGATCAGCGGCACCACCAGCAGGGTCGCGAGGAACATGACCTTGAAATCGTTGAGGTAGGCGATCATCGAAGCCTGCTGGTTGATCGACTGGTTGAGCATGGCCAGGTCGTAGCGCGAGCCGCTTGCCAGCAGCGCCTGCATGGCCGGGTTGTACACGCTCACATTGGCAGCCAGGTCGGCGTGGGCAACCTGTGTGTTGCGCGTCATCAAGGTCTGGATGACGGAGATGCCGATACTGCTGCCGATATTGCGCATCAGGCTGTAGGTGGCGGTGCCGTCCGCGCGCAGCTCCGGGGCGAGCGTGGAGAATGTCAGCGCGCTGAGCGGCACGAACACCAGCCCCAGCCCGAAGCCCTGGATGATGCCGGGCCAGACGATGTCGGAGACCGACAGCACGACGGTATATTGCATCATCTGCCACAGCGCGAAGGCGGAGATCAGGAAGCCCGACAGCAGCAGCACGCGCGCGTCGATGCGCTTGAGCAGGCGTCCGGCCAGCAGCATTGAAAGCATGGTGCCCGCGCCGCTTGGCGCGGTGACCAGTCCGGTGGTGGCGACGGGATAGCCCATCAGGTTCTGCAACATCGGCGGCAGCAGCGCACGGGTGGCGTACATGACCGCGCCGATCACGAAGATAAAGCAGGCGCCGGTGGCGAAGTTGCGGTCCTTCAGCAACTGGTAGCGGAAAAACGACTTTGGCCCGGCGGTGGCGGTGTGCGCGAGGAAGTAGAGGAAACTCACTCCGGCCAGGATGGCTTCGATCCGGATCTCCAGCGAGCCAAACCAGTCCAGCTGCTCGCCGCGGTCCAGCATGGCCTGCAGCGCGCCGATCGCCAGGCCAAGCGTGATAAAGCCGAAGGCATCGAACTTCACCGCCCGCTCCGCCGCCCTGGCGGGCAGGAACGACAGCACGCCAAACAGCGCGAAGGCGCCAATCGGCACGTTGATGAAGAACACCCATCGCCAGTTATAGCTGTCGGTGAGCCAGCCACCCAGCGTCGGGCCGAGGATCGGGCCCACCATCACCCCCATTCCCCAGACCGCCATCGCCTGTCCCTGCTTTTCGCGGGGATTGATGTCCAGCAGGATCGATTGCGACAGCGGTACCAGCGACGCCCCGAAGATGCCTTGCAGCAGCCGGGAGGCCACGATCTGCGCGAGTGTGTCCGAGAGCCCGCAGAACGCGGAAGCGATGGTGAAGCCCGTGATCGAGACGGCCAGCAGGCGCTTCACACTGAGCCGGTCGGACAGCCAGCCGGTCAGCGGCGTGGCGATCGCGGCAGCGACGATGTACGAGGTCAGCACCCATGTGATTTCATCCTGCGATGCCGACAGGCTGCCTTGCATATGCGGCAGCGCCACATTGGCGATGGTGCTGTCTAGTGTCTGGATCAGGGTGGCGGCCATGATCGAGATGGTGATCATGGGCCGGTTGAGCGGCATCGCTACGCGCCCTGCTACCGCTTCGGATGACATGGATAAGGCAGGCTGGTGGACGGGGATATGATAAGCATGCTTATTATACGGACGCCACAAGGCATGGCAAGGCGGTTTTCGCTGGCGGTACCGCGTCCACGGAGGTAGATGTTTGTACAATCGCGCCATGGAAACGAAACTGGAAAAACGCTTTGGCTTCCTGGTCTCGGACGTCGGCCGGCTCAGCGGCAAGCGCTTCGACGACCTGGCGAAGTCGTCCCTTGATCTCACCAGGGCGCAATGCCGCGCGCTCGCCTACCTGTCGCACTACGGTGAAGTCAACCAGGTGCGGCTGGCCGACTTGCTTGAAGTCGCGCCGATCTCGGCTGGCCGCCTGCTGGACCGGATGGAAGAGGGCGGCTGGATCGAACGGCTGCCGAACCCCGCGGACCGCAGGGAACGGGTGGTGCGCATGACGCCCAAGGCGGAGAAGGCACTGGACAAGGCGCGCCGGGTCGGGGATGAGGTTGCCGAGGAAGCGCTGGCAGGGCTCAGCGCGCAGGAGCGGGAGCAGTTGATCCGCTTGCTCCAGCGCGTGCGGGTCAATCTCGGCACGATTGTCGATCGCTGACGGGAAGGGCGCGTACGATGCATCGCTCAAAGCAGCCGGTGCATGTCTTCCACCGCGTCATCCAGCTGCAGCTTCAGCAGCTTCAGCAGGCAGTACAAGCCATAGGCTTCTTCGGCTTTCTCGCTCTGCAACTCCGCTAGCTGCAGCACGCTGTCCAGGCCGGCGCTGACACTCTGCAATTCGGCGCAGCCGTTCGCCATGCGCTCGCCGAGGCTGCGGTTCAGCGCATCGATCTGGGCGGTCAGTTCGGCTACGCGGGGCGGATCCCCGGGTTCGGCGGGACGGCTCAGGCTGAGCACTTCGGCGATGAGATCGCTTAGCGTGCTGAAGACGAAGGGCGGATCAGTCGGACTGCCGGCGCTGGCGATCGGCTTGGGACCGGCTCGGTCGGTGGGACGCAATGCAAGCTCCTCATAGTGTGGAGGTCCGCCTGCTCCAACGCGAGAGTGGCGGGCTCGCAAAAGCATACTGCGTATGCGGTCGCTCGCCCTTCGGAAATTTCCGTATTTGCACGGCACCGCATTTTGCCTTGCACCAACCGTTCACCACCGATGCTGCCTGCGCCTGCCGCAACGCGATGCCTGCGATCCGGTCGGCGTGGAATCCGGTCCGGATCGCATGGTTGCTGCGGGGGCTTCAGCCTTGCTTGGGGGCGACTTCATGGTTGGCCATCAGCTCAAGCGCCCTGACCAGCCCCGAATGATCCCAGCCCGCGCCACCATGGCTTGTGCACGCATTGAACAATTCCTGGCAGGTGGCGGTATTCGGCAGCGACAGCCCCATCTCCCGGGCGTTCGACAGCGCAAGGTTCAGGTCCTTCTGGTGCAGCCCGATGCGGAAACCCGGTTCGAACGTGCGCTTGATCATGCGTTCGCCATGCACTTCCAGCACCTTGGAGGAGGCAAAGCCGCCCATCAGCGCCTGGCGCACGCGCGCCGGGTCCGCGCCCGCCTTGGACGCGAACAGCAGCGCTTCGGCGACCGCCTCGATGTTCAGCGCCACGATGATCTGGTTGGCGACCTTGGCGGTTTGCCCCGCGCCGTTGTCGCCCACCAGCGTGATGTTCTTGCCCATCAGTTCGAACAGCGGCCGTACCGTTTCGAAGGTAGCCTCCGGCCCGCCCACCATGATGGACAGCGTGGCATTGCGCGCGCCGACCTCGCCGCCCGATACCGGCGCATCCAGGTACTGGCAGCCGCGCGCGTCGATACGCTTGGCAAATGCCTTGGTGGCGATAGGCGAGATCGAACTCATGTCGACCACGATCTTGCCGGCGCTCAGTCCGTCGGCAATGCCGCCCTCGTTGAACAGCGCCGCTTCCACGTGGGGCGTGTCCGGCACCATCAGGAAGATCACGTCGGCCCGTTCGGCCACTTCCTTGCCGCTGCCGCAGGCCACGCCGCCGCTGTCCAGCAAGCTTTGCGGCACGCCGCTGCGGCTGGACAAGCTGACTTCGTGGCCGCCGGCGATGAGGTTCGCCGCCATCGGGGTGCCCATGATGCCAAGGCCGATAAATCCAAGCTTCACTTTTGTTCTCCGTTAGTGCATGGCACTGGCATCGCGTACGCCGCGATGCCGGTGTTTCAAATCGCAAACCGCAAATCAAAGATATCAATAGCCCGATGCCTGCCCCGGGGCGGCTTGCCCGGCACGCATCTGCGTGACCACCTGCCTGGCGCCGGCCGCCATCAGCCGCGCATCGGAGCCCACCGTGACAAACTGGAAGCCCTGTTCGATCCGGCGCAATGCCGCCTCCGGCGCGCCGTTGTGGATGCCGGCGACTACGCCGTGGGCCTTGGCGCGCGAAAGCACATGCGCAATGGCGTCCGCAACGGGCGGGTCGACATCGTCGAAGGTGGGCCTGCAACCGAGCGCCAGCGACAAATCGGACGGGCCGATATAGACGGCATCGAGCCCCTGGACCGAGAGGATGTCGTCCAGGTTGTTGAGCCCTTGCATGGTCTCGATCATCGCGAAGGTGACGATGGTCTCGTTGGCGTGTTCCGGATAGTCGGCGCCGCCATAAAGCAAGCCGCGGATCGGTCCGAAGCTGCGCGTGCCCAGCGGCGGGTAGTGGGTGGCGGCGACGAACCGTTCCGCGTCTTCGCGGGTATTGATCATCGGACAGATGACACCGTACGCGCCGGCGTCGAGCACCTTCATCAGGATGCCCGGCTCGTTCCACGGCACCCGTACCACGGGCACGGTGTCCGTGGTGGAGATCGCGGTGAACAGGGTGATGGCGTCGCGGTAGTCGACGGCGCCATGCTGCAGGTCCACCGTCAGTGAATCCCAGCCCTGGTGGGCCATGGTCTCCGCGGCGAAGCCGCTGGGGATGGACAGCCAGCCGTTGATGACAGCGTGCCCCCCCGCCCACATTTTCCGAATCCGGTTCTCGCGCATTGTCTCTCCTCGCATGGGTTTGTCCGGCGCTGGTTGCCCTGTGCCGCCAACTTATAAGTTATCGTACAACTTGGAGGGAAGTATAAGCTTTACACGCGCTTCGTCAAGAGACGGCGGGAAGTGTCGGCGATGATCGTCTGCTTCTATCAATTTAGCGGCGGCTCGGGGCTGGCGCTCCGGCTTGGGGGCGGATAGCGCCCGCCTGCCGCTTTAGACGTTTTCGTCGTAGGATGTCCTACTAAAAGAAATCGACATTGACGCACCTGGATGGATATCCCCGCGATCCGTCGCAGCGTTTTGTTGCTGCTGAAACGGCCCGGCGGGGAATCCGCCGGGCGCGAACAGGAAACCGGGCCCGGATGCACCTGGAAATACGATGAGTGGCCTTGCGGCGTTCGCCTCAGCGCTTGCCGATCCGGAAAGCGATCTCGCCGACGCCTTCGATGCCCGCGGTCACCGCATCGCCCGGCTGCAGCGCGCCGACGCCAGCCGGCGTGCCAGTGAAGATCAGGTCACCCGGCGCCAGGGTCACACTTTGCGATACGTAGGCAATGACGTCCGCCACGGGCCAGATCTGCTCGTTCAGGTTGCCTTCCTGGCGGGGCTCGCCATTGACCTTGAGCCATACGCGGCCGTGGGCGGGGTGCCCGATGCTGGCAGCGGGCTGTAGCGGACCGCACGGGGCGGAGGCGTCGAAGCCCTTCGACCAGTCCCACGGGCGGCTCATCTTCTTGGCGGTGTCCTGCAGGTCGCGGCGCGTCAGGTCCACGCCAACGCCGTAGCCCCACACCAGTTCGAGCGCCTGCTCCGGCTTGATGTTGGCGCCACCCTTGCCGATGGCCACCACCAGTTCGATTTCATGATGGAGGTTGTCCGTCAGCGGCGGATAGGGCACGGTTCCTTCCGCGGCTACCACCGCATCGGCCGGCTTGGTGAAGAAGAACGGCGGTTCGCGGTCCGGGTCATTGCCCATCTCGCGCGCATGCGCCGCATAGTTGCGGCCAACGCAGAACACGCGGCGGATGGGGAAGCGGGCGCTGCTGCCGGCCACGGCGACGCTCGCCTGCCCGGCGGGCTGGATGACGAATTCAGTCATGTCTGGGTTCCTGGGGGCGTATGTGAGGAGGCGGTTACTTTGCAAAGACCTGGCTGATGTCGCCGAAGGCCTTGAACTCAAGGGCATTGCCCGACGGATCGAGGAAGAACATCGTGGCCTGCTCGCCAACCTGTCCCTTGAAGCGTACATGCGGCTCGATCACGAACCGGGTGTCAGCGGCGCGCAGCTTGTCAGCCAGTGCTTCCCACGCTTCCATGGACAGGATCGCGCCGAAGTGCCGCACCGGCACCTCGTCGCCATCGACGGCACTGGTTGCGCGATGGCCGCATTCTTCCGGCGCGAGGTGCGCGACGACCTGGTGGCCGTAGAAATTGAAATCGATCCAGGCATCGGAACTGCGGCCTTCCGGGCAGCCGAGGAGTCCGCCGTAGAAGCGGCGGGCTTCCGCCAGGTCGTTGACGGGAAAAGCCAGGTGGAACAACGGCGTTGCGCTCATGGGAGGGGCTCTTGTGGGTTGGGGGTATCGGCAGTGCGTCCGCATTGATTGTAATCAGCAGAAGTCGTAATATGAAACGAATGATTTCTGTGCTCAGCATAGAAATTTTCGATATAAAACCATGATCGGACCATGAGCCGCACCGGATGATCCGCTATTTCCGTACCTTCCTGGTCGCCGCCGAAACCTCGTCCTTTTCCGCCACTGGCGCGCGCCTGGCCCTCACGCAGTCCGCTGTGAGCACGCAGATCCGCCGGCTGGAGGAAGACCTGGGATGCGCCCTGTTCGACCGGGCCGGCAAGTCGGTCGCACTGAGCGAGGAGGGCCGCAAGCTGCTTCCGGAGGCCATGCGCTTTGTCGAGCTCTATGAGTCGATGAAGGGCCGCGTGCATTCGGCCCCGGATACCACGCCGCTGGATCTTGGCGCCGTCTCGACCGTGCAGGCCACGCTGCTGCCCAAGGCCATGAAGCGCCTGCGCGCCGGCTTTCCCAAGGCGCACGTCAATATCGTTCCCGGCATGTCCACCCAGTTGCTTACCCAGGTGGATGCCCGCGAGCTTGACGTAGCCGTCCTGATCAGGCCCAGGCTTGGCATTCCCCAGGAACTCAAATGGGTGCCGCTGATGCGGGAGCGCTTTGTCGGCATCGCGCCCTCCGGCTCGCCGCGCGAGCTGAAGGCGGCGCTGGCGGCGTTGCCATTCATCCGCTACAACCGGCATTCCATGGGCGGCCAGCTGGTGGACCGCTATCTCCGGCGCCACCGGCTGTGGGTGGACGAGAGCATGGAGCTGGACGAGCCAGCGGTGATCCTGCAGATGGTGGGCGAGGGGCTGGGCTGCGCGATCATTCCGGCGGAACTGGTCCCGCTCAAGTCAGCGCGCAACGTCGTGGAAATACCGCTGCCGGGCGAACCGGTCTTTCGCGAGATCGGCGTGCTGGTCCGGCAGTCGGCGCTCAAGCGGCCATCCATGGCGGCACTGATCGATGCGCTCGTTGCCGAGACCGCTCACTGGCGGGACCCGGTGTAATCAGGCGGTCTCCTCGGCAAGCATGCATGCCGGGCCGCGCTGCATCGCCATCCAGGCAATCGCAAGCGCGGCCAGCGAGAAGCCTGCCGCGGCCCACGGCAGGCAAGGCTGGCGTGCGTTCAGCGCTTGGGCCAGGACAGCAATGTGGCCTCTACGACGGCCTGCAGGTCCTCTCGCGTCGCGCCGCTCTTGGCCCGCACCGCCATGCCCTGGATGATGGTGGCAATGTAGTGCGCGGCGCCGCCGGCCGTCATCCCCTTCGGCAACTGGCCATTCCCGCTGGCCAGGACGTCTTCGAACCGATCGCGCAGCAGGTCGCAAATGGCGTTGCGGTTCGACGCAAGCGCCTCCCGTATGGCTTCGTTGCCGGGCGAGCAAGCCAGGGCGGCATTGGTCTCGAGGCAGCCGTGCGGCGTGCCCGCGCCAGTGTGCAGTTCGACCATGCCATGCAGCAATCGCTCGGCGATCCGGCGCGGCGTTGGCTCGGCCAGCGCAGCCTGCCGGAAGGCCAGATAGCGCTGATGGTAGCGCTCGAGAACTTTCCTGAAGAGCGTCTCCTTGTTGACGAACGCGCCATAAAGGCTCGACTTTGTCAGGCCGGTGGCTTCGAGCAGGTCGGCCAGCGAAGTCCCCTCGTAGCCGTTTTCCCAGAATGCCCGGAGCGCCAGGTCAAGAACCTCGTCTTCGTCGAATTCGCGCGGTCGTGCCATGGAATCGTGCGGCAGGAGTGGAAACCATGATTGTAGACCACCTGGTCCGTAATACCGGCTCGCCGCGCCGACCAGGCCGCGCCGAAAAAAAAAACGCCCCGGGCGGCGGGAGCGCACTCGGGGCGATGAGGACGAATTGGCGGTACCCACGAGGCGCCGCCACCCAGCAAATCGAAAAATCGGAGAGTCAGCAAGCGGGACGGATCACGCGCCGCAGAACACGTGCCCGCATATTAAGGAGCACAGCAGCGGATCAAAGCCCGGAGTAGCAGGGCCATTGCGGCCCTATCCCGGCTTTAGGCACCAGGGCGGTGCTCATGGCCTAGCGCTGGGCAGGCCTGCCTGTCGCACACGTCACTTGCGGTCTCGGGAGGCGGCTCCGGCCGGCCGGCCGCGCCGACGCATTGCCCGGCCCGCGGCTCCCGGACTCGCGTCTTATTGCGGCAGCCGACATCGAATGGCGTCCCCAGGGAAGATCAGGCAACCGGCGGCTCGTCCCGGAGAAAGCGCGCCGGGATGGCGCCCTTGACCGGGAACAGGTGGAAGTAGGGGCGGGCTTCGGCGATGACACGTTGCACGGACGGGCGGCCCCACAGGCGCTCCGCATAGGCGGCCAGGCGCGGATGCGTTTGCGCGAACGGCATCACCATGCCCGCATAGAACAGCGCCGGCTCCGCCGAGCAGTCCGCCAGGGTGAAATGCTCGCCCGCCACCCAGGTCCTGTCCGCCATGTGCTGCTCGATCATGTCATAGGCAGTGCGCAGCGTGGCCTGCGCGTCCGCGACGCCGCGCGGATCGCGCTCGCCATCGGCCCGCAGCCGGTCGCCCACGATCTTCTGCACCGGGATGTGCACGTAGTGGTCGAAGGTGCGGTCCCATAGCCGAACCTCGCGGCGCTCGTCGTCCGTGGCGGGCAGCAACGGGCGCGCGCCGGGGTAATGCCGGTCGAGATACTCGATGATGATCGTGCTTTCCGGGATTGTCAGGCCGCGGCTGTCGTCGCGCAGGACCGGCATCTTGCCGATGGGCCAGAGCGCCAGGAAGGCGGCGCGGGAGTCCGGCTCGCCAAGGTTGACCAGATGGGTGGAAAACGGCGTGCCGTTCTCGTAAAGCGCGATCAGCACCTTGTGGCAAAAAGAGGACAGCGGATGAGCATGGAGCGTCAGGGCCATGATGGTTGCCTCCTTGTCGTTCCGGCCGCAGCCGGGATGCCGGCGCCCGTGGCGGGCTGCCGGGCGGGGCCGCTTACGTGGCGACCACCTGCGGCGGGCGCGGCCGGGTGGCAAACGCGAAGGCGATCTGCGTCAGTCCCGCGGACAGTCCCAGCGCCACGCCGATTTGCCACGCCAGAGTATAAGAGCCCAGCGCATCGTAGACCAGCCCGCCGCCAAATGCGCCGACGAAGCTGCCGATCTGGTGGCTGAAGAATGCCACGCCGCCAAGCATCGCCTGCCAGCGCAGGCCGAAGGTTTCGGCGATCCAGCCTGCCACCAGCGGTGCCACGCCCAGCCACAGGAAACCCATCACCGCGGCGAACACCAGCGTGCTGCCGGGCGTGGGCGCGGACGAGAAATACCAGGTCAGCGCAAGCGAGCGCACGGTGTAGATGGTGCCGAGCAGCATGAGCTTGTTGACCCGGCCGCCGGCCCAGCCGAAGAACAGGCTGCCCAGCACGTTGAAGCCGCCGATCACGCCCAGGGCCTTGGCGCTGAGCATGGGGTCCATGCCGCAGACGTCGAGATACGAGGGCAGGTGCGTGGTGAGGAAAACCAGCTGCATGCCGCAGACGAAATAAGCGGCGCCCATGACCAGGAAGGCCTTGTGCCGCAAGGCCGTGCCAAGCGCCTCGCGCGCGTTTTGCTGCACGCCGCCCGGCGGCGTGGGCAGCGGCAGGCGATCCACCTTGCCGGCAAACCAGGCGGCCGGCAGCATCACCAGCGCCAGCACGACAAAGGCCGCCAGGCCCACGCGCCAGCCGTAGGATTGCGCCACCATTTGCCCGATCGGCGCGGCTACCAGGGCCCCGAGCGAGCCGGCGCCCGACACGATGCCCAGCACCGTGCTGCGCAAGGCGGCCGGCACCGGGCGTGCCGCGACCGCCATGGAAATGGCGCTGCCGGTGCAGGCCATCGACGCCCCGATCGCCACGCCGGCGCCGAGCGTCACGCCCACGATGCCGTGGGCGGTGGCCAGCAGCACCAGGCCCAGCACATAGAGCAGCGAGCCGCTCATCATCAGGGGCCGGAATCCTACCCGCGTGGCCCACGCGCCGGCCAGCGGCTGGAGCAGGCCCCAGGCCAGGTTCTGCACCGCAATCGCAATCGTGAAGTCCGACACCGAGATGCCGATGTCCCTGGTCAGGGGCGGCATGAAGATGCCCAGGCTCTGTCGCAGGCCCATGGCCAGGCTGAGCATCACGGAGGYGCCGAGCAGGATCGGCAGGACGGGGCGGAGGTCGGTCAGGCGGGGAGGCACGGTGGGGCTGTCTCTATTGTTGTCTTTGTCTTGTTGTTCTCTTATGCCGGCTCGCCCTGGGCAGCCGCGAACAGATGCGAACACACGTGAACAGCCGCTCAGGGCTGGGTCAATGGCTCAACCGAGGGTAGTTCCGAACGAAATCGAAGTCAATTTGGATCTGCTTAAGCGACCCTTTGCGCGGCGCCGGCGTTCGCGCTATGGCCTGACTGCGGTTGCCAGCAGGGCCGGCATCGGCACGTCGAAGGCGTCGCCGCTGACATAGGCGGCAACGGTGTCCCGGAGCGCTGCGCGGATGGCTTCCCTGGCTTGCGGGCTTTGCGCACGCAGGGTGGCAGATGCGCGCACCGTTCCCGCCGCGACCATCTGGAAGAGCTGGTCGGGCGTCGCCATGCGCCAGCTCTGCGGCACCTGGCGGCAGGAGGGGGAGACAAAGCCCGCGCCGAGCAGCGCCTTTGCGCACGCATCCGGATCGCTGAACAGGAAGAAGTTCGGTCCCGCCGGCAGGCCGACATCCAATGTGCCGTGGGCGCGCACGGCGGCATAGAGCGCCCCGAATCCCACGGCGCGCTCCGGCACGTCCCACACGGTGAATGCCACGCGCCCGCCGGGCTTGAGCACGCGCAAGGCCTCGCGCAGCGCCAGGTCGGGATCGGGCAGGTGGCACATGCCGAAGGCGTTGACGACCGCATCGAAGGTGCCCGGTTCGAACGGAAGCGCCTGTGCATCGGCCTGTTCGAAGCGCAGCGCGGGATAGCGCTGGCGTGCCATCCCGACCTGCGCGGCCGCGAAGTCGATGCCCACCGGATGCGCGCCGCGCCGCGCCGCCGCGTCGGCCACATAGCCCGCGCCGGTCGCGACATCCAGCACTTGTGTTCCGTCGCCAACGGCCGCCGCATCCAGCAGTGCGCCGATGGATTGGATGGTGACGCCCGAAAGGTTTTCGTCGTATCCGGAGACGGTGGCGGGGTCCTCCCAGCCAGCCCGTTCGAATTCCTGGAAGGATTGCGCTGAACCGGCCATGGGAACCTCCGTTGGCGAGAGCTGCGCACGGTGACCGATGCTGCGCTTGCGGCGCGGGCATCCGTGCGTGTCGCTCACTTTGCGCCAGGTCTTTACTTGCGGCAAGTCCTCCCGGAATGGCGGCCGGGCCCCCGGACCGGACAATCGCGGCGCCATTGACCGCATCCCCGGCGACGCGCAGTTCGTGATCGTCGGGACGCCGTCGCGCTGCGGAAGCGCTAAGTCAAACATGCCTGTACCTGGCGGATCGCGGCTGGCGCCATCGGGCATCCGGTGGACGCGCATGGCGAATCAATGCGCGTATGCTCTGCCAACAGCCAACTTTCCCGCATTCCCATGTCGAAAGTCTGCAAAGCCGTTATCCCTCTGGGCCCGGCATCGCTCCTGGCGCTCGCGCTGACCGGCTGCGTGTCCCACTACCGGGTCGAGACCGGCGCACCCGCCGCCCGTGTGCGGTTGCTGACCAACACGGAAGACAACACGACCTTCAGCGTGGTGGATGCGGGTAAATGTCCCAAGCCGCCCAAGCCGCTCTTGCTGGCCGCGACGGGAAACCAGATCACGGCGATGGGGAGGGAACCCGGCCTGGCGATGGTGGGGATCTCGCCGGAGCCCCCCGGCCGCACGCGCGAACGGTGGTTGCTGGCAGGCCATCGGATCTACCTGACCGCGATGGCGGCATCGGCCGCCGACGACCAGCCTTACCGCTGCGCGGTGGGCATTTCCTTTGTGCCGCTGCCAGGTTGGGAGTATGAGTTCCGCTTTCAGCGCAATGCCGCCGCGAAGAGTTGCGGCGGACAGGTGCTGCGGCTGGTCCGGGCAGAGGGCGGCGCCATCGCAACAACGCCCGATCCTACGCAACAGGTCTTTCGCGGCTTTGAAGCGGACGCGGTCTGCGCGGCGCCGTGAGGCAGCCTGGCGCTGCCGCGGCGCAGCGTGTAGCCGGGCCGGTCAGCGCTGTGCCGCCGCCGCGCCCGGCATGAGGCCGGCATAAGGCGCATCGGTCAGCGTTCGCAGGAATGCCACGAGATCGTCGATCTCCGCTTCGGTCATGGCCGGGGCTGTTCCCGCGCGCCGGTTCATCGGCGTGGAGTTGATGTTGATGTTTCCCCGGTAGGCCGCCGGCACGTCGTCGAAGGTCCTGGCGCCGCGATACCACTTGCCCGGATCGGTCGAGCGCGTGTTGTAGAACGCCACCGCATCGCGCAGCGTGGTGAACACACCGTTGTGCATGAAGCTCTGGCGCACCGCCACATTGCGCAGGCCGGGCGTGCGGATATAGCCGCACCATTGCTCCGGCTCGGGCCAGCGCAGGCGGCGGGCGCTGTCGCACAAGCCGTTGTCGAAATGGCCGGGGTCGCGGTTGGCGGCCAGCGCGCGGTTGCGCGGAACGGCAATGGCGTCGTAGCCGAAATCCGTAAACAGCGAGCGCTCGGGACGGCTGGCGGTGTCCGCCAGCGTGTGGCAGCTCATGCAATTGCCCTTGTCCGGGTTCTTGAACAAGGCCAGGCCGCGCGCTTCCTGCGGTGCCAGCGGCGTGCGGTGGCGCAGGTAGTCATCGAAGCGGGAACTGAAGGGCGCCATCTCATCGCTCTGCAGGTAGGCCTCCAGCGCCTTGCCCAGCGCCCTCACCATTTGCTCGGGATCGGTCTGTACCGCGGCGCCGAAGTGCCGGGCCAGCGCGGGTGCCAGCCCGGTCCCCTTGACCTTGCGCAGCAGGCTGGCGGGGGTGCCGTTGTTCATCTCGTTGGGATCGAGCAAGGGGCCGCGCGCCTGCTCGGCGAGTGTGTCGGCGCGGCCGTCGGCGAACAGGCCGCCGAAGGGCGACGCGTAGGGCGCGTCGTTGTCCTGGTAGAAGTGCCGGCGTGGAATGTAGCGCACGTAAAGCAGCGACGGCGCGTTGCGCAGGCTGAAGCGGCCGGGCCGGCTGCCCTGGGGCACGTGCGGCCCGGCCAGAGCGGCGGGCGACAGTGTTGGCGCGAAGGCGCGCGCCGGGTCGTGGCAGGCGGCGCAGGATGTGCCGCGCGGCTCCGACAGGCGGGCGTCGAAGAAGATGCGCTTGCCCAGCGCGGCCAGGCCAGGATCGGGGCGGAAGACGGCGGCGGTGGGGTCCACCTTGGCGGTGACCTTTGGCGTGCCGTTGCCGATGGTCGCCACCACGCCCGCGGGCGGGGCGCCCGGCGTCAGCGCCACGCCGGGCGGCGGCGCCGCCAGGCAGGCACCGCCAACGCAGGCCAGAAGGGCGATGGCGGCGCGCGTGGCTGCGCTCACGGCGCCAGGAAGCCGGTCTTGTCGCAAGCCAGCGTATTGGAGGTTTGCACGCAGGTAGCCATCAGCTTGCCGGCCACGCTATAGGCCTTGAAGGTCCAGCCGGTGGCGGGCGATGCGTTGCGCTCCATCATCACGAAGCCGAAGCTGCTGTGATGGGTGATCTTGTCGATGACGGTGCCGGGCGCGGGAATCGTGCCGGGCGGCAGCGGATCGGGCAGCGCTACGTCCAGGTTGTCGCCGCCGTTGCCGGACACGATGGTGGCCGGGTGGCCGGAGGCGAAATTGATGGCCTGGAAGTCATGCACGTGGCCGTGCAGCGCCACGTGCACGCCGACCGGGTAATAAGCCTGGGCGTTGGCGTTGCTCATCACCGACTGCAGCGCCAGGTTGCCCGGCGCGGGGTTGTTGCCCGCCACCGGCGCAAAGGCCAGGATGGGATGGTGGTTGGTGAACAGGGTGGTGCTCATGCCCGGCCTGGCGGCGAGCCAGCCCACCGTCTGGAACTGCTTCTGGTAAGCGATGAACTGCGGGTCGTTGGTGGGCAGCGCGGTCTTGCCGGCCTTGGCCGAGTCAAAGACGATGACTTGCGAACCGGTGCCGAGCGCAACGGCGTAGGGCTCGGAGTAGTTGGCGTTGCCGTCGTTGGCCGGGTCGTTGCAGGAGCGCGCGTCCGAGTACGGGCGTGGATCGAGGAAGCGGAACCAGCCCTGGCCGGCGCGCGCGCATTCCTCATGGTTGCCGCGCACCACCACCCACGGTGCCTTGGCCATCAGCGCGGCGGCGGGCTTGAAGAGGTCGGCCTGCCAGGTATCCCAGCCATAGCCCCACGGCGTGCCCTGGCAGCCGGCGATATCGGGCGGGCAGAGGTTTTCGCGATAGTGGTAGTCGCCGATATGCAGGACCAGGTCGGGGTTCATGCCGGCGGCGGTGGCGGCGAGCGCGGCAAACGGCCACGCGGTGCCGTCGCTGCAAGGCTGGTAGGCGTTATCCGCCTTCTTCAGGCGGCAGCCGGTGTCGGCCAGCACCAGCACGCGCTGCGGCTGGGCCTTGGGTAGCGGCAGTGTCTGGCCCGCCACGCTGGCGGCGGCCGCATTGGCCGGCAGGGTCGCTTCGCACACCGAGACCGGGAAGTCCGATGGCTTGGAGTCGGCAGCGGCGCTGGCGGTGGTGCGCAGCGGCATGGTGCCGGCGACCACGCGCAGCGCCATGCGCTGCTGCACGCCATCTACCGTCAGCAAGGGGCACAGCGCATTCGACGGCAGTGCGCTGCCCGCGGCGGCGGCCGGCGCGACATAGCTGGTGATGACGCGGGCGATGGCCTGGTTGCTGTCGCCGATCTCTACCCACGCGGCCTGGATGTTGGCGCTGGTGCTGGCTGCATCGCCGGCCGGCACGACCGGCGCGGCGGGAGCGGCGGGGGCGGCCGGAGCCACCGGCGCGGCTGCCGCGTCGGTGCTGTCGCTGCCGCAGCCGTGCAGTACCGCTGCCGTGGCCAGCACCGCCAGGATCGCGCCGATGCCGACACGTGTGGCGGCTCCGGCGCGCCGGTTCGCTTTGGGGTTGCCCATTGTTATATCTCCCTGTCCGCTTTGTTAGCGAGGCGGAAATATACGGAAGGGATGTTTCGGCGCGATGAACGTTATGTGTCAGCGCCGCGGCCCTGGCCCCCCGCGGCGGGCGGCGCGCGTGGCTTCAGCCGCGGCCAGCTGCAGTTCGCGCGGCAGCGCGGTGATGGCGGCATGGAAGAAGCGGCGCTCCGCCGGGCGCAGCTTGCCGAGCAGGCCGGCCAGGCGCTCCACGGTGGCAAACGCGGCGGGGGTGTCGCCGTGCTCGAAGGTGTGGAACCAGCTGGCTTCAAGCAGCAGGTTGGCGAGTTGCAGGGCGCCGTAATGCACGTGCCCGGCATCGTGCTCGTTCAGCGCGAAGCCGGCCAGCGAAGACCAGCTGATAAAGCCCTTGGCGCGGGCAAACGGCGCATGGAAGGGGCGCAGCGCGTCCACGGCTTCGTCGAGCAGCAGCGGCCGCTGCGCGCGGAACGCCTTGAGCGTGCCGCCGCCGTCCTGCGCGCAGTTGCCGCGCGCGATACGCAGCAGGAAGATGATGTTCCACGCCGAGCCGCCGCCTGCGCCGAAGCGGTCGCAGATCCACTCCGACAAGCCCAGCCAGCGCACCGACTGGCGCTGCACCTGGCCGGCGGGCCACTGGCGCGCCGGGTCGATCAGGGCATGGTTCCAGAACAGCCACAGGCACAGGCCGAGATTGGCGGCCACGTGCTGCGCGGCATCTACCGAGTCCGCTTCGTACGCGGCCTGCAGCGCGCCGGAGAAGCCTGCCACGGCGGCTTCGGCGGCCTGCCGGGCTGCCTCCGGCTGCGTGGCCATGTCGCGGATCGCCACGGTCTTGTGGATCAGCGCGCCCAGGTTCAGGGTTTCAAAGCGCACGCGCGGGTTGTAGCGCACCACCGGCTGCAGCGCGGGGTCGGCGGCAAGGCTCTCCAGCTCGGCCTGCGCCGCTTCCATCTGGTTGCCGGCATAGCGCTCCCAGGCGCGCACCACGCGCGCCATGGCGGCGAAGGTCGGCAGGGCGGTATCCACGGTGCCGGTGCCGACGATGCGGTCAAAGCGCTGCAGCGCCGCACGGCTGCGCGCGAGGTCGTCGCCACGCCGCCACGCCAGGCTCTCCTTGAGCAGGGCGAAGGCGTGCTGGAAATCGTCGGTGGCGCAGCGCTGTGCCGCGCGCAGGGCGTTGGCCACGCCGTTGCTGGCGCTACCCCCCGCAACGCCCACGCCGTCCTGCATGCCGCGCATGGCTTGCGTGAGGTGGCTCCAGTAGCTGATGTCGCGCATCACGTAGTCGACGGCAGGATTACCGGGGCTGCCGGGATTTCCATCGCCCCCCTTGCCGGCGCGCTGCGCGGCGCCCGTGGCCGGTCCCACGAAGCGCGCCAGCGCCGCATCGCCGGCCCGGCGGCCGTCCACGGTGAAACGCAGGCGCTTGCAGGCCGCCGGCGTGATCCAGAACGGCCCGCGGCTGCGGTGCGCCGGGTTGAGCCCGGCGGCGCACTGGCTGCGATCCGGCCCCCAGCCCACCGGGATGTCCCAGCGCGCGAAATCGGCAAAGGCGCGGGAGACCAGCATGCGGATATTGGCGGCGTCGGGAAAGCGCGTTCGCAACAGAACCGCTGGCACGCCGGTGGCGCCCTTGCGCGCGGCCAGGCAGACCGCGGCGAGCAGCCACAGGCTCTGGTAGCGCGCGGGCTCGCCATTGACGCGAAAGGGCGCGGACAACTCGATGGTGAGGGAGGGCTGGGGCATGCGTTCGCGGATCGATTGGAGGGCCGTGGGCGCCTTCGGCGAGCACCGCCGGAACGCGCAGGTTACACAGGTTACAGCAAATGCTCTTGGCGGCGTGCCGCCGGACTCCTATGCTCCGCTTCGTTCGCCAGGCCTGGCCAGCAATCCCGTGCTCCCTTGCCGATGTTCGTACCCCGGCACGTCACCGGCACGGCTGCAGGGACCGCCACTTCTTCGCAGCGACGGCGGCGCGGGGTGGCTCCGATCACTACTAAGAACAATGGAGAGAATCTTGAAGCAAACCGCAATCCTGGCCGCGCTATGCGCGGCGCTCTCGGTCTCAACGGCCCGTGCGGAAGTGCTCTGCACGGTAATGGCGGACGCCGCCAGCGGCAAGATCCTGAAACAGGAGGGCACCTGCGGCCAGCGCGTGACCGCCGCATCGACGTTCAAGGTGCCCCTGAGCCTGATGGGCTTCGACTCGGGGCTGCTGGTGGACGAGCATGCGCCGGCCATGCCGTTTCGTGCGGAGTATCGCGAGAGCAATCCCGCCAAGCGCGTCACAACGGATCCCGAACGCTGGATGAAGACTTCGGTCGTGTGGTACTCGCAGCAGTTGACGCAACAGCTTGGCGAAGCGCGCTTCCGGCGCTATGTGGGCGAGTTTCAATATGGAAACGGCGATGTGTCGGGGGACCCCGGGAAGCACAATGGGCTGACGCACTCATGGCTCAGCTCGTCGCTGAGGATCTCGCCGCTGGAGCAGGTCGCCTTCCTGGCGAAGGTGGTCAATCGCAAATTGCCCGTCTCCGCGCATGCTTACGACATGACGAGCCGGATCATGGCGATCGGCGTGCTGCCGGACGGATGGGCCGTGCACGGCAAGACGGGCACCGGCGCTCCGATCCTGGCCAATGGGTCCGAGGACTGGAACCACGGCTATGGATGGTTTGTCGGCTGGGCGACGAAGGCGGGCCGCAGCGTGGTGTTTGCCCGCCTGACCCAGGATGAAAAGAAGGAGTCGGTCGGCGCCGGCTTGCGCACGCGGGAAGCGTTCATGCAGGAGCTGCCGGGACTATTGGCCTCCCGCTAAGGCCGCCGCATCCGACGGATGCCATGTCAGCCGGAATGGCAAATGGCATCCGTTCCAACATCACAGGAAAAGACAGATGAGACACTCACCCGTTCGCCGCACGCTGCTGCTTGCCGCTGCTTCGGTTCCTTTTACCAGCGCCTGTACCTCGTTGGCAGGCAGAGCCGGGGGGAGCGCCGCGGCGCAAGACCGCCTTGCCGCTCTCGAGTCCGCAGCGGGCGGGCGGCTTGGGGTCGCGGCGCTGAATACGGCCAACGGCGCGCGGATCAGCCACCGCGCCAGCGAACGCTTTCCGCTCTGCAGCACATTCAAGGTGCTCGCGGCATCCGCCATCCTGCAGCGCAGCGCGGCGGAAAGCGGACTGCTGCAACGACGCATCGCCTACACGAAAGACGAACTCGTTGCGTATTCACCGGTCACCGGAAAGCACGCAGGCGAAGGCATGACGGTTTCGGAGCTCTGCGCGGCCGCTCTCCAGTACAGCGACAACACGGCTGCCAACCTGCTGATGAAGATACTTGGCGGTCCCGCCGCCGTGACGGCGTTTGCCCGCTCGATCGGCGACGACGCGTTCCGGCTCGACCGCTGGGAGACCGAACTCAACACGGCGATACCGGGCGATCCGCGCGACACGTCGACACCCGCGGCGATGTCGCGGAGCCTGCAACGGCTCGCGCTGGGCGATGCGCTGGGCGCGGCGGAACGCGGCAGGCTGGTGGCATGGATGCGCGGCAACACGACCGGCGCGACGCGCATCCGCGCCGGCGTGCCGGCGGATTGGCAGGTGGCGGACAAGACCGGTTCCGGCGACTACGGCGCGGCCAATGATATTGCCGTGGCGTGGCCCCCCGGAAAGCCGCCTGTCGTGATGGCGATCTATTTCACGCAAGGCGACAAGGACGCGGCATATCGGAACGACGTGCTGGCAACGGCCGCGCGGATCGTGGCCGATGCGATTGGCCAGGCCGGCATGGCCTGAGCGGGCTTCGTGCTTCGTTTCCTCACGCAGAGGACGGGGGCCGCCCCTCAGGCCCGGCTGGCGGCGGCGAACGTCAGGCCGAACTTGCCGAGGTACTTGGCCAGCCGGTCGCTGTCGTTGCTGCTGCTCTTGCCCAGCCGCGAAACCGCGAACAGTTGGCGCCCGGCCTCGGCCTGGCTACGGCTGCGCTGGCACACACCCAGCACGTAGTCGAGCTGGACCAGGTCGAAAGGGTCCGTGGCGGCCAGCACGGCGGGGTCCAGCAGCGCTTGTGCCAGGGGCTGGCCGGGCACCTTGCCGTTCTCTTGTTCGTCGCCGCCGTCCTGCCAGGATTCGCTCAGGCGCGTTATCTCCGCGTCCACGGCGGCCGCATTGATGCGGCCGCTGTCGGCCAGCGTCATCATGCGCGTCACTGAAGCCGCGAGGTCGCGGAAGTTGCCGCGCCAGCAGGCCTGCGGGGACACCGCGAAATCCAGCCACGCCAGGCGCGCCTCCTTGTTGAAGCGCACCTGGCTGCCGAGCTCGCGTGCCTGGCGCGCGAGCTCGTAATCCAGGTTGGGCTCCACGTCTTCGGGGCGCTCGGCCAGCCCCGGCAAGCGATAAGTCCACAAGTTGATGCGGGCGAACAAGTCCTCGCGGAAACGCCCCGCGCGCACTTCCACGCGCAAGTCCCGGTTGGTGCCGGCGATCAGCTGGAAATCGCTCTGCACCTCCTTGTCGCCGCCCACGGGAAAGAACCGTTTCTCCTCGATTGCCTTGAGCAGCATGGCCTGCTCATCCAGCCCCAGCTCGCCGATCTCGTCCAGGAAAAGCAGGCCCTGGTGGGCCGATCGCAGCCAGCCCGTGCGCTCGCCCTGCGCGCCGGTAAAGGCGCCCTTGACGTGGCCGAACAAGGCGGACATGGCGCCGTCGCCGCGGATGGTGGCGCAGTTCACCTCCACGAAGCCGCCGCTCAGTTGATGCCGGCCCTTCTTCAGTTCAAACACCCGCCGCGCCAGGAAGGACTTGCCGGCGCCGGTGGGGCCGGTCAGCAGCACCGGCGCGCGCGAGCGCAGCACCACGCGCTCGATCTCGTCGATCATGCGGTTGAAGGCGGGATTACGGGTGGCGATGCCGGACTTGAGCAGCGATACCGCGTCCTGCTGCTCGCGCGAGAAGCGCGCGGCGAGCTGGTCGTAGCGGGACAGGTCGAGGTCGATGGCGGCATAGCTGCCCGGCTGGCCACTGGCCTGCCGCAAGGGTGGCGAGGTTTGCAGCAGGCAGGCCGGCAGGTAGCGCGCCTCGGTCAGCAGGAACAGGCAGATCTGCGCCACGTGCGTGCCGGTGGTGATATGCACCCAGTAATCCTCGCGCTCCGTATCGAAGCGGTAGCCGCGCGCGAACTCATGCAGCGAGGCATAGACCTCGCTGAAATCCCAGGGATCCTCCAGCGCCAGCAGGTTCAGCCTGACCTCGGTCTCCGGCGAAACCTTGGCGATATCGGCCGCGACCTGTTCGGCCAGCGTCCGGTGGCGGGCCGTATGGAGAAGCTCGAAGCGGTCTACCAGCAGGTCTTCGTGCTGGCACAGTGCGACCGTGGGCCGCCATTTCTCCCAGCGCGCGGAGCCCTTGCCGCGGTCGAGTTGCGTGCCAATGAAGCCGATGACGACTTTTTTCATGTTCTCTTAATTTATATATAGCTAGATAAATATATATAAATAGAGGCACTTCAACAAGCCAAAATCCGGCATTCATTTTCCATCTGTCGAAGAAAAATCTATTTATATCAATGGCTTGCCGGCTTTGTGCCCAAGCCGGCCGTGCCCTGGCACACCGATTGCTGAATAGAGACCATCGAATACGGTGCGGGCCGAAAGCCAACGGCAGCCAAACCAGGCGCAAGACGCCACCGCCCGCACCGGCAACACACTAGTCTCCAGGGAGAATGCGAATGGCAAATACCAATCTGTTCCAGGGCCAGCGTGGCCGCCCGATCGTTGCCGCCTTCGCCGCCGGGCAGTTGCATGCCGGGCACTGGGTGGGCGAGATCTCGGCGCTCAACCTGTGAAGTCGAAAGCTTGTGAAATTGTGAGGTTGTGAAGTTCGGCGGTGGCCGGCGAATGCCGGGCAGACTACATCCAAGGCTTGTCTGTCCTGACCCTTGTCGCCGGTTGCCGCCCCCGAGCCTGCATACCCCAAGCGCCCCGCGCGGCGCCTGCGGTATGCGGACTTGCCACGAATGCTGGCCAGGATTACATCTGGTGATTGCCGGTTCGATTCCGGCTGCTGCGCAGGACGGCAGCGTCAATCCGGCCGATCCTCGTCGTGGCGGAGCCGCATTCTTTCAGGTTGACGGGCGAATGCCTGTGGAACTACATCACTGGTAATGAGGAGGTTGCGGGTGCGAGTCCCGCCGCTAAACCGGATTGGCCGGGGCAGCGTAGCTCAACGATAGAGCGCCGGTTCCACAACCACTAGTCGCCCACTTATTTTGGTATCTTGCTGGCCACTGCCAGCGTAGTCCCGCCGCAAGGCAAAGAGAGAAGCAGAGATGACCTCCAAGGAGAATTACGACGTATTCCGGACCGGCAAGGGCCGTCCGGTCAAGATGTGGACCCACGGCGTGCCGGTCGACGAGGGCGCCCGCGCGCAACTCGCCAACACCGCCCAGATGCCGTTCATCTTCAAGCACCTGGCCGTGATGCCGGACGTGCACCTGGGCAAGGGCTCGACCATCGGTTCGGTGATCCCGACGCAGGGCGCCATCATCCCGGCGGCGGTGGGCGTGGATATCGGTTGCGGCATGATTGCGGTCAAGACCACGCTGTGCGCCGGCGACCTGCCCGATAACCTGGGCCCGCTGCGCAGCGCCATCGAGAAAGCCGTGCCGCACGGGCGCTCGAACAACCGCGGCGGACGCGACAAGGGCGCCTGGGGCGAAGTACCGGATACGGTGGATGCCAGCTGGGCCGCCCTGGCCGGCGGCTTCGAACGGATCACGCAGAAGTACCCCAAGCTGACGCGCACCAACAACCGCAACCACCTGGGTACGCTGGGTACCGGCAACCACTTTATCGAAGTCTGCCTGGACGAGAGCCAGTCGGTCTGGTTCATGCTGCACTCGGGGTCGCGCGGGGTGGGTAATGCCATCGGCAATACCTTCATCGAGCTGGCACAGGCGGATATGCGCCGCCACTTCATCAACCTGCCGGACCGCGACCTGGCCTATCTGGTGGAAGGTAGCCAGCACTATGAGGACTACGTGTTCGCGGTGGAGTGGGCGCAGCAGTATGCGCGGCGCAACCGCGAACTGATGATGGCCAATGTGCTGGACGCCGCCCGCGCCGTGATCGGCAAGCCCTTCGCGGCGGAGATGGAAGCAGTGAACTGTCACCACAACTACGTGCAGAAGGAGCGCCACTTCGGCGAAGACGTGCTGGTGACACGCAAGGGCGCGGTGAGCGCCAAGGCCGGCGAACTCGGCATCATCCCGGGCTCGATGGGCGCGCGCTCCTACATCGTGCGCGGCAAGGGCAATGAAGAGTCGTTCTGCTCCTGCAGCCACGGCGCGGGCCGCACCATGAGCCGGACCGAAGCCAAGCGCCACTTTACGGTGGACGACCAGCGGCGCGCCACGGAAGGCGTGGAGTGCCGCAAGGACGCCGAGGTGATCGACGAGATCCCGATGGCGTACAAGGATATCGACGCCGTGATGGCGGCGCAGTCAGATCTGGTCGAAATCGTCCACACGCTCAAGCAGGTGGTGTGCGTGAAGGGCTGAGCGATGCCGAAGCCACCGGCGCGGACCGGGACGGGAAACGTCCCCGGCCGCGCCGGCATAACAACAAGAACAGACGAGTAAACGCAATGATGGAAATCGACGGCTCCTACGGCGAGGGCGGCGGGCAGATCCTGCGCACCGCGCTGTCGCTGGCCATGGTGACCGGCACGCCGGTGCATATCGCCAATGTGCGCGCCCGGCGCAGCAAGCCGGGGCTGATGCGCCAGCACCTGACCGCCGTGGTCGCGGCGCAGGCGATCAGCGGTGCGCGCACCGAAGGCGCGGCGATCGGCTCGACCGCGCTGACTTTCGCGCCGGGGCCGGTGCGCGCCGGCAACTACGACTTCGCCATCGGCTCCGCCGGCAGTTGCACGCTGGTGCTGCAGACGCTGCTGCCCGCGCTGTGGAGCGCGCCCGGCGATGAGAGCTTCACCCTGACCCTGTCGGGCGGCACCCACAACCCCATGGCACCCTCGGCGACCTTCCTGCGCGATGCGTGGCTGCCGCTGATGGCGCGCATGGGCGCGGCGGCTGACCTGACGCTGCGCCGCCACGGCTTTTATCCCGCGGGCGGGGGCCAACTGACAGTGAGCGGATGCTCCGGCGCGGCATGGTGCGCGCTTGCGCTGGAAGAGCGCGGCACGCCCGGCGTGGCCGACGCGCGTGCGCTGATCGCCGGCGTGCCGCTTCACGTGGCGCGGCGCGAGCTTGACCTGGTGGGCGAGTTGATGGGATGGGAGGCGAGCCAGTTGCACGTGGGCGGCCTGCGGCACGAGGAAGGGCCGGGCAATGCGGTGCTGCTGACGCTGCCGCACCAGCACGTTACCGAGGTGTTCTGCGAGTCCGGCAAAAAGGGCCGTACGGCGGAGAGCGTGGCGGGCGCCGCCTGCCGCCAGGCACGCGCCTACCTGGCCGGCAAGGGCGCGGTGGGCCCGCACCTGGCCGATCAACTGCTGTTGCCGATGGCGCTGGCGGGTGGCGGGAGCTTTACGGTGGACGAAGTAACCGATCACCTGCGCAGCAATGCAGAAGTGATTGGCAAGTTCCTGCCGGTGGAGATCGGGTTTGAAACCCTGGCCGGGTGTACGCGCGTGGTGGTGTCCTGAGGCCCCGGCCCTCAGCGTCCAAACTGCCCCAGCACCATCCCCACCGTACTCAATCCGCCCTCGATCAGCCGCCCCATGTAGGTGCTTATCTGCGGCATGATCAGCATCATCATCAAGATGCCGCCGCCCAGCGTGACCGGGAACCCGACCGCGAAGATCGACAGTTGCGGCGAGGCGCGGTTCAGGATGCCCATGGCGAGATTGAGGGTGAGCAGCGCGGCGATCAGCGGCAGCGCCAGCAGCAGCCCGGACGAGAACACCGTGGCGCCGGCGCCCGCCACCGCGGCCCAGCCCGCGCCGGTGAGCGGCTGGGCGGCGATCGGCAGCGCGGCGAAGCTGTCGGCGACGGTGGCCAGCAGCATCAGGTGGCCGTCCATCGCCAGGAACATCAGCATGGCCACCACGTTGAGAAAGCGCGACAGCACCATGGTCTGGCCGCCGGAGGAGCGGTCGTAGAAGGAGGCGAACGACAGGCCCATCTGCAGGCCGATGGTTTCGCCGGCGAACTGCACGGCGGCGAACACCAGCCGCATGCTGAATCCCACCGCCAGCCCGATGCCGACCTCGTTGAGAATGATCAGCAGGCCCTCGAGCGAGTACACCGGCACCAGCGGCAGCTTGTCGATGGTGGGCGAGATGATCACCGCCATCAGCGCCGCCAGCGCGACCTTGGCCCGCCTCGGGATGGTCGATTCCCCGAACAGCGGCGCGGTGCCGATCAGCGCCAGCATCCGGAACATGGGCCAGAGGAAGGCGGCGATCCAGGCGTAGAGCTGGGCGGAGGTGACGGAGAGCACGGCGGCGGGCCTGGCTAAAGCGCGGTCAGTCGCGGCGCCGGGCTTAGTGCACCAGGGCGGGAATGCCCTGGAACACTTCGCGCATGTAGTCGACGAAGGTGTTGATCATCCACGGGCCGGCCAGCACCATGGTGGCGAACAGCGCCAGCAGCTTCGGGATAAAGGACAGCGTCATTTCATTGATCTGCGTGGCGGCCTGGAACAGGCTCACCACCAGGCCGGCCACGAGCGCCACCAGCAGCAGCGGCGCCGACAGCATCAGGGTCATCTTCATCGCCTGGGTGGCGATGGTCATTACGGTTTCCGGAGTCATGGCGAATAGGCCTAGGGTGGGGCAGGCGCCCCGTGATCAGTTCAGGAAGCTCTGCGCCAGCGAGCCAAGCAGCAGTTGCCACCCGTCCACCAGCACGAACAGCATCAGCTTGAATGGCAGCGCGATGGTGGCCGGCGGCACCATCATCATGCCCATCGCCATCAGCACGCTGGCGACCACCAGGTCGATGATCAGGAAGGGGATAAAGACAGTAAAGCCGATCTGGAACGCGGTCTTGAGTTCGCTGGTGACAAAGGCGGGCACCAGGATACGCATCTGCACGTCTTCCGGGCCTTGCATCTCGGGCGCCTTGGCCATCTGGGCGAACAGCGCCAGGTCCTTCTCGCGGGTCTGCTTGAGCATGAACGCCTTGAGCGGCGCGGCGGCCTTGGCGGCGGCGTCTTCCAGGCTGAGCTTGTTTTCGGACAGCGGCTTGTAGGCGTCGGTGTAGATGCGGTCGAACACCGGCGACATGACGAAGAAGGTCAGGAACAGCGACAGTCCCACCAGCACCTGGTTGGGCGGCGAGCTGGCCGTGCCCAGCGCATTGCGCAGCAGCCCCAGCACGATGATGATGCGCGTGAAGCCCGTCATCATCAGCATGGCCGCCGGCAGGAAGGACAGCGAGGTCAGCAGTACCAGCGTCTGCACCGACAGCGACCAGGTCTGGCTGCCGCCCGGACCCGCCTTGCTGGTCAGCCCCGGCAGCGCTTGCGCATGCGCCATGGCCGGCAACAGCACCAGCGCGAGGCACGCGCAGGCCAGCAGGGCCGCGAGCGCAAGCCGGGCGGGCTGGCTGAGGTATTCGCGGAAGGACTGGAGGTGGTGTTGCAGGGAGCGCCGGGGGGCGTCAGGCAGGAAATTCATGACTTCAGGTTGTCTTGCATGGCGCGCAGCAGCTTTTGTCCAAAGCTGCCGGCCGGAACCTGGCTTGCCGCGCCGCCGGGATTCTGGTCCGGCTTGTGCGCGGCTTGCGCGGGCAAAGTGTGGAGCGTGCGAATCTCGCCGGCGCTGACACCCAGCACCAGGCAGGTGTCGCCGACTTCCACCATGACCAGGCGCTGGCGCGCCCCGAGCATGGTGCTGCCTATCACTTTCATCTGGCCGCCCTGGCCATGGCGCACCAGGCCAGCGCGGCGCGCCAGCCAGGCCAGCAGCAGGATCAGCGCGATGACGGCGAACAGGCCGAGGCCGGCCTGCGCCAGTCCCGACGCGGCGCCAACGCCGACATGGCTGCCGGCGCCGACGCCGCTGCCGACCGTGCCGGTACCGGCAGGGCTGGCGGCAACCGCGCTGGCCTGCGCGGCCGCGGGCGCGGCATGCGCCAGGGCCACGCCGGCGGCTAGCGCGGCGGTGGCGGTCCGGCGCGGGCTGGCGTTCATCGGTTGAGCTTCCGGATGCGTTCGGACKGYGTGATGATGTCTGTCAGGCGGATGCCGAACTTGTCGTTCACCACCACCACTTCGCCCTGGGCGATCAGGTAGCCGTTGACCAGCACGTCCATCGGCTCGCCGGCCAGGCCGTCGAGTTCCACCACCGAGCCCTGGGCCAGCTGCAGCAGGGTCTTGATCGGCACCTTGGTGCGACCGAGCTCTACCGTGAGCTGGACCGGGATATCGAGAATCATCTCGATATCGTTGTGGAAGGCGCTGGGCGTGTCCTTCTCCAGCGGCTGGAAGACCTTGGAGGCGGCCGGCGTTGCTGTGGCTGGCGTGGCGACGGCCTGGGCAGGCGCGGCGGCAGCGGCGAGATCCTCGGCGCTGGTCTGCTCCGCCAGGGCACTGGCCCAGTCGTCCATCGGGTCGGCCGGGATGTCCTCTTTGCCGTCAGTCATGGTCGGTTTCCTTGTTGGAATCGATTTCTTGGTGATTGATCATCCGTTCTACCCGCAACGCATACTGGCCGTTCATGGTGCCAAAGCCAGCCTGCATCACGGGCACGCCATCGACCTTGCCGAAGATCTGCTCGGGCAACTCGATGGGGAGTACATCGCCGACGCGCAGCGCCAGCACATCGGCTACGGTGCTTTCCACGTGGGCAAATTCGGCTACCAGGTCTACCTCGGCCGCGCGGATCTGCTGCGACAGCTGAGAGATCCAGCGCTTGTCGACTTCGACCTCGTCCTGCAGCGGGTTCATCAGCAGGTCGCGCACCGGCTCGATCATCGAGTACGGGAAGCAGACGTGAAGCTGGCCGCCGACGGCGCCGAGTTCGATATGGAAGGCCGTTGTTACCACCACCTCGCTGAGCATGGCGATGTTGGCAAACTTGGTGTGCATTTCCGAGCGGATGTATTCCAGCTCGATCGGGTGCACCGCCTGCCAGGCGCTGCCATAGCTGGAGAGCGCCAGGTCCAGCAGGCGCCGGATGATGCGCTGCTCGGTCTGGGTAAAGTCGCGCCCTTCCACGCGGGTGTGGAAGCGCCCGTCGCCGCCGAACAGGTTGTCGACCACCAGGAACACCAGGTTGGGGTCGAACACGAACAGCGACGTGCCGCGGAACGGCTTCATGTGCACCAGGTTCAGGTTCGTCGGTACCGGCAGGTTGCGCACAAAGTCGCCGTACTTCTCGATGCGGATCGAGCCTACGGAGATGTCGGCGCCGCGGCGGATGAAGTTGAACAGCTGGGTGCGAAGCTGGCGGGCAAAGCGCTCGTTGATGATCTCGAGCGTGTGCAGCCGGCCGCGCACGATACGTTCTTGCGTGGCCAGGTTGTACGGGCGCACGCCATCCTCGGAGACCGGCGCGGCGACCTCGGGCGTGTCGGTCTCGCCCGACACGCCTTTCAGTAATTCGTCTACCTCGTCCTGCGAGAGGAACTTGTCGTAGGCCATCTAGTGTCCTGCCCCGTGAGTGCCGTGATGAATGAAAGCGACCATTTGCCCGGATTGCCTATGAGCCCGCGCGCTGGCGTTGGCGCGCACGCTGTGAAACGTGCAAGGCGGACAAGGACGGATTCATATCGGATTTGCTGGTGGGGCAGGGCAAAGCGCTTACTGCACCACGAAGGAAGTGAATAGGACGTCCAGGATCTGCTGTTTGGGCAGGTTGGGCGCGAACGGCTGGCTGATGGCATTCTGGATTTCCTGGGCCAGCTTGCGCTTGCCTTCCACCGTCGCCAGGTCTGGCGGCTGCTTGGCCGACAGCAGCAGCAAGATGCGGCTGCGGACTTCCGGCAGGTATTCGGTGATGCGCGCCTGGTTCTGCGCGTCCGCCACCTTGAGCGACAAACCGGTATGCAGGAAGCGGTCGCCGTCATCGCTCTTCAGATTGACGGTAAATGCTTCCAACGGCACAAAAATTGGCGGCGGTACAACCGGTGCGGCGGGCACGGCCGGTTGGCGGTTGCTCAGGATGTTGCCCAGAAAAAAGCCCCCGGCACCCAGCGCAGCGACGAGCACGACGCCGAGAAGCAGCAGCAGTCGCCCGCGCTTGCTCGTGTTGCCGTCAGCCTGGGAAGAAGTGAGCGTATTCGCCATGAGATGCCTGTATCGGAATGCCCTGCCATTCTTGAGGGAATCAGGGGCAAGCAAAGGGCCGAAAAAAAGGGTGAAACCCGCTCAGCTTGGCCCTTTGAGCCGAGCAGGTCTTGTCATCCGAGCGATGCGGATGGTCTTACAGGGGTTAACGAATGGCGGACACGGAACTTGAGCGGGATGTTCAAGGAAAACCCGTACTGGGGGCCGGACAGCGGGTGGCGCCGGGGTCGGGCGGCCGGTTCGCCGCCGCTTGGGCGAGCCGGCGCGGCCGGTCATCCGCCGCCCGCTCCGCCGTGCGTCGGGGTGGGGGATGCTGCCAGGCTATTGATTGGAAAGGGATTTTCCTGTGGCCAGGTATCGGTGGGACCAGGCGCCCGGTGGATTTCCTCGGCCGCGATGGCAATCAGGGCGCCGGCTGCGGCGCTGAGCGGCCGCAGCGGGTGGCTGACCGTGCCGGGGCAGCCCATGGCGCCCCGATCCGCAGCGGTGTGTGTGACTGAGGGGCGCTCAGGAGCCTCGGCAGGCTGGCGGGAATACGCACCAGCCGCCGTCCCGGTGCCGGAAGAAGAAGATGGCGAGCGAGCCGGCGGGGCGGTTGACTTGCGCGCGCACACACCCGCCCGATATGCCGGGCGGGTGCACGCGGGTGATCATGGCGTCGCCCGTGGACCCCAGCCACTTGTGGACCAAGGCGCGTAGCGACGTGGCGGCCGATTGCATTTCACACTCCTTCGGTTCTTGCGACCCACCTGCGACCTTTTGGCCGGGGCTGGCCGGTACGTTTTTCATACCTGCAGTATGGTTCTTGCGCCCTGGCGGCGAAATCGGCCAAGACTGAAAACGATGTCCGACGGAGGGCAACAACCGTGTCCGTGGCGGGCTGGCCTGTGTCAGCGGATGCTGACACAGGCGGTAGCCGATCCGCCGTGCCGGGCCCGTTTCCTGTGCAATATTGGCCGCGTTCAGCCCAGGTCGCCGCCGCCTACCGGCAGGACCGTGCCCGTGATGTAGGAGGCCTCGTCGGACGCAAGGAACAGGATGGCGCGTACTTGTTCGTCGATGGTGCCGTAGCGGCGCATCAGGCTGGAGCCGATGGTCTGGTCAACGATCCCCTGATACCAGATGGCTTCCTGCGGGGTCTGCTCCGCCGTGTTGCGCGGCACTTTGCGCGGCGGCGCCTCGGTGCCGCCGGTGGCGACCGCGTTGACGCGGATGCCGTCCTGCGCATGCTCGAAGGCCAGGCTGGCGGTCAGGGAGTTGACGCCCCCCTTCGCGGCCGCATAAGGCACGCGGTGGATGCTGCGCGTGGCGATGGACGAGATATTGACGATCGTCCCCTGCCGGCGCCCGATCATGGCGGGCAGCACGGCGCGGCAGCACCAAAGGGTGGGGAACAGCGAGCGGCGGATCTCGGCTTCGATCTGCCCTTCCTCATATTCCTGGAAGGGCCTGGCCCAGATGGTGCCGCCCACGTTGTTGACGAGGATATCGATGCGGCCGTAGGCCTGCAGCGCGGCGCTGGCCATCTGGCAGGCGCCGGCGTAGGTTTCCAGGTCGGCCTCCACCGCCAGCGCCCGGCCGCCATTCGCGGCGATTTCCGCGGCGACCTCATGCACCAGTGGCGAGCGGTCGACCAGTACCAGGCTGCCGCCCTCGGCCGCCGCGGCGAGCGCCACGCCGCGTCCGATCCCTTGTGCCGCACCGGTGACGATGGCGGTTTTTCCGCTGAAGCGCGCGTTTGTGTTCATGGCGTATCCGTGATCCGTATTTTGTATTCCGTGAGAAGGTGGGTCAGGCAGCGTTGCTGGCCGAGAATTTCTCGTAGTGGAAGCTGGCCGGCGTCACGCCGCCGTTCTGCAGCCAGCCGCGCACCGCGTCCACCATGGCGACCGGGCCGCACAGATAGATGTCGACACGCCCGCCGTTGAGCCAGTCCGGCTCCACGTGCTGCGTCACATAGCCCTGGCGGGTATCGCTGCTGACCGGGTCGAGCACGCAGGTGCGGTACTCGAAGCCGGGGAGCCTGCGCTTTGCGTCGTCGAGTTGTTCCAGCGCCACGAGGTCGATCTCATGCGTCACGCCGTACACCAGGCGGACCGGATGCGGGCTGCCGTTCTCGGCCAGCACGTCCAGCATGGACAGGAAGGGCGCGATGCCGGTGCCGCCTGCCAGGAACAGCACAGGGCGGGTCACTTCGCGCAGGTAGAAGCTGCCATAGGGGCCGGCGAAGGAAATGGGCTGGCCGGGCTGCGCCTGCTTGCTCAGGAACTCGCTCATGCGGCCGTTGGGCACGTTGCGCACCACGAATGAAGCGTGCCTGGCGCCGGGGGCGGAGCTGAACGAGTACGAACGGGTCAGGCCGGTGCCCGGGATTTCCACGTTCACATACTGCCCTGCCAGGAAGGCCGGCACGGCGGTCTCGCCGAGGTCGATCGAGAACCCGATGGTGGAATCGGACAACTTGTCCACTGCCGCCAGCTTGCCCTGGTAGCTGGTTACGCCCGTCTTGCAGGCGGCCGACGATGCCGGCACCTTGATCACGCAATCCGAGCGCGGGCGCGTCTGGCACGCCAGCACGTAGCCCTTGGCCGCTTCTTCGGGCGTCAGCGCGTCTTCGATATAGCTCGACTCCGGCAGGTCGTACTCGCCGGATTCGCACAAGCCGCGGCAGGTGCCGCAGGCGCCGTCGCGACAGTCCAGCGGGATATTGATCTGCTGGCGGTAGGCGGCGTCGGACAGGGTTTCATTGGCGGCGCAGGTGATGAAGCGGGTGACGCCGTCTTCGAACTGCAAAGCGATGTTGTATTCCATGGCGTGATTCCTCCGGCGCGTCCGCTCAGATGTGATAGATGTCGATGACCTGGTTGATGTAGTCGTTTTTCAGCACGACGTACTTGTCCAGGATCTGCGGCCGCTCGCCGGCAAAGTCGATGACGTAGCGCGACATGCCGAAGTAGCTGTAGTTGGTCTTGTAGCGGTGGCTCAGCGTGTGCCAGTTGAAACGCACCGTGCAGACGCTGCCTTCCTGGCGCTCCAGCTCGACGTTGCTGAGGTTGTGGCTAGTGCGCGTGTCCGGCATGGTGGCGCTGGAGCGCTCGGTCTTGATGCGGAACACGCGGTCTTCCAGGCCCTGGCGGTTCGGATAGTAGATCAGCGAGATCTCGCGCTGGGGGTCGGTCACCAGCGTGTCGTCGTCGTCCCAGGATGGCATCCAGAACGCAGCATCCGGGTGATAGCAGGCCAGCCATTCATCCCATTGTTCGTCGTCCAGCAAGCGGCTTTCCCGATAGAGGAAGGCCTGGATATCCGCGAGGCTGATCGTGGCGGTCGTGGTCATGCTTCGCTCCCTGCGTTGCCGGCATTGCCGCTTTTGCTTGCTTCGGCCCCGGTGGCCTTCTTCATGACGTCCAGCCAGTAGCGGTGCTGCACCGTGTACAGGCCTTCGTCCTCGGTCTTGACGCCGCTCATCAACGGCTTGAGGCCAATCTTCTGCGCGGCCTCATCGGCGCCTTCCACCCAGTGCGTGGCGCCGCGGCACATGTCGTTCCATTCCAGCGCGCTGCCGGCATAGCCTTGCTGGCAGGCGCGGAATTCTTCCAGGTCGTCGGGCGTGGCCATGCCGCTGACGTTGAAGAAATCCTCGTACTGGCGGATGCGGCGCGCGCGCGCCTCGTCGGCCTCGCCCTTGGGCGCGATGCAGTAGATGGTGACTTCGGTCTTGTTGACGGAAAGCGGACGCAGCACGCGGATCTGCGAGCCGAACTGGTCCATCAGGTAGACGTTGGGGTACAGGCACAGGTTGCGCGAGTTCTGGATCATCCAGTCCGCCGTCTCGGCGCCGCAGCGCTCGGCGAATTCCTCGCGCCGGCTGAAATTCGGCCGGTCTTCGGGATTGGCCCAGCGCGACCACAGCAGCATATGGCCGTGATCGAAGGCGTAGAAGCCGCCGCCTTGCCGGCCCCAGTTGCCTGCGTCCATCGCGCGGATCTTGTCCTCGCGGGCGTTCTCCTGCTTGCGGTGGTTGGTGGTGGCGGCGTAGTTCCAGTGCACCGCGGAGACGTGGTAGCCGTCGGCGCCGTTCTCGGTCTGCAGCTTCCAGTTGCCTTCGAAGGTATAGGTGGAGGCGCCGCGCAGCACTTCGAGCCCGTCGGCGGACTGGTCCACGATCATGTCGATGATCTTGGCGGCTTCGCCCAGGAAATCCTTGAGCGGCGCCACATCCGGGTTCAGRCTGCCGAACAGGAAACCACGGTAGTTTTCAAAGCGGGCCACCTTTTTCAGGTCGTGCGAGGCTTCCTTGTTGAAGCAGTCGGGGTAGCCGGCGCCCTCCGGATCCTTGACCTTGAGCAGCTTGCCGCTGTTGTTGAAGGTCCAGCCGTGGAAGGGGCAGGTGTAGGTCGCCTTGTTGCCGCGCTTGTGGCGGCACAGCATGGCGCCGCGATGGGTGCAGGCGTTGATCAGCGCGTTGAGTTCGCCCTGGCGGTTGCGCGCGATCACGACCGGCTGGCGGCCGATGTAGGTCGTGTAGTAGTCGTTGTTGTTGGGGATCTGGCTTTCGTGCGCCAGGTAGATCCAGTTGCCCTCGAAGATGTGCTTCATCTCGAGTTCGAACAGCGCTTCATCGGTAAAGGCGCTGCGATGCAGGCGGTAGTCGCCGGTTTCGCGGTTTTCCACCAGGTAGTCGTCCAGCCGCTTCAGGGTCGGGCTGTTGTCCGGGTAAATGGGGATCATGAGTTGTCTCCTGCATCCGTGCGGATGCGCCGGGCCGTGAGGTGTCCTCAGGGCGGCCCTGATGTGGCTGCGGCGGCCGGCAGGTGCGCCGGCTACGTCTTTCCTGTCTTGGGGGGGGCTTACGCGGCGGCGCGCTTGCGCTCCACTTCCGGCGCCGGCGCCGCGGCGCATTCGCCGTACAGGCGGAAGTCGAAATCGATGGAGGCAAACGGCTTGCCCAGGCCGCGTTTGGCAAGTTCCTCCGGGGCGTCGATATGCCTGACGGCCGGCACCAGCCCCTCGCGGCTGGCGAAGGCGAAGTCGTCCCACAGGTATTCGTCGCCGTCGATATTGATCTGGGTGGTCAGCTTGCGATGGCCGGGGGCCGAGACAAAGAAGTGGATGTGGGCAGGCCGGCGTCCGTGACGGCCCAGCAGGTCCAGCAGCCGCTGGGTGGTGCCTTGCGGCGGGCAGCCGTAGCCCATCGGCACGTTGCTGCGGAACTGGTAGCGGCCCTCGCCGTCGGTCACGATGGTGCGGCGCAGGTTGAAGTCCGACTGGGTCTTGTCGAAGAACGAGTAATTGCCAAGCAGGTTGGCATGCCAGACCTCCACCGAGGCGCCGGGCAGCGGCTTGCCGTTGGCGTCATGCACCGTGCCCTGCATGAACAGGACCTCGCCCTTGCCGTCCTCGCTGCCGTCGTCCAGCCGGGCGAAGCCTTCGCTGGCCGGTGCGCCCGCCACGTACAGGGGACCCTCGATGGTGCGCGGTGTGCCGCCGCTCAGGCCGGCCTTCGCCTCGGCTTCGTCGGCGCGGATGTCCAGGAAACGCTCCAGGCCAAGGCCGGCGGCCAGCAGGCCAAGCTCCGGGCCGGCTTCGGCGAAATATTCGATGCCCTTCCAGACTTCGCTGGCGCTCAGGTCAAGGTCCTCGATGGCCTTGAACAGGTCGGCGGTCAGGCGGGCCACCACGCTTTGCACGCGGGCGTCGACATTGCCCTTGGCGGTGTCGACGATGAACGCTTTCACCAGCGCTTCGATTTCCGGGTGAGTCATTTGTCTGCTCCTTGTCTCTGGTTTTCTGGGTGGGGCCCGTCTTGCAAGGCGCCATTCATGTGGCCTTGCATTGGCTTCCGGCATGGCGGCGTGATTCGAACTAAAATGCCAAAAAGGTATAAAAAATCATTGTCACGGCCTGGTGCGAAGAATAGGAGCGCTGAATTTGGTGGTCCAACACTGTTTTAGTATTGGCTGAATACTTAAAAGGTATGGCTTTGGACTTGCGTCACTTACGTTACTTTGTCGCCGTCGCGGAGGAACTCAACTTCACTCGCGCTGCCGAGCGGCTGCATATCGCGCAGCCGCCGCTGAGCCGGCAGATCCAGCAGCTGGAAGAGGGGTTGGGGGTGCAACTGTTCGAGCGCAACGCGCGGCCGCTCAGGCTGACCGAGGCCGGGCGCTTTTTCTACGCGCATGCCCTGCAGTTGCTGGCGCAGGCCGCGGAACTGGAGTCGATGACCCGGCGGGTGGGGCAGATCGAGCGGAAGATGTCGGTCGGCTTTGTCGGCTCGACGCTGTACGGCATGCTGCCCAAGATCATCCGGCGCTTCAGGACTGAGCACCCGGAGATTGAACTCAGCCTGCATGAGATGACCACCATGGACCAGATCGCGGCGCTCAAGCAGGGCACCATCGACGTGGGGTTTGGCCGCATACGGCACGAGGACCCGAATGTGCGCCGGGTTGTGCTGCGCGAGGAGCGCATGATCGTGGCGCTGCCGGTCGGGCATCCGCTCTCGCTGGTCAGGCCGGTACTCTCGCTGCACGACCTGCTGGGCGAGACCCTGATCATCTTTCCCAAGGCGCCCCGTCCCAGCTATGCCGACCAGGTGCTGGCGGCATTCCATGACCGCGCCCTGCAGCCGGGGCGCATCCATGAGGCGCGCGAACTGCAGATCGCATTGGGGCTGGTGGCGGCGGGGGAGGGTATTTCGATCGTCCCGAGCAGCGTGCACGGCCTCAAGCGGGACGACATCAGCTACAAGGAGCTGGACGATCCCAACCTGGTGTCGCCTATCATCATGAGCACGCGCAGCCTCGATGAGACCGAGGAGATCAGCGCCATGCTCGACATGATCTACCGGCTGTACGAAGAGGAGAGGCTGGATTTCCTGCCGCCGGGCTAGGAACAGATCCAATGCGCAGAGGTTGCTGCCTGGATGGGGAGGGGCTTGATTTTATTGGGTTTTACCTTGTCAACTCTTATATAAGATATAAGACGTTTGACCTAAAACGCACTTCCATTTAAAATCGCGGCACAACCGGTTTTTGCAACCCTATTACTCCGCAGGTTCCCATGCTTGAAAACTATCGCGCCCATGTTGCCGAACGCGCCGCGCTCGGCATTCCCCCTCTGCCGCTGACCGCCAAGCAGACTGCGGAACTGATCGAATTGCTGAAAGCGCCCCCTGCGGGTGAAGAGCAGGTCCTGGTCGACCTGATCACGCACCGCGTGCCGGCCGGCGTGGACGACGCCGCCAAGGTCAAGGCCTCGTACCTGGCCGCCGTCGCACTGGGCAAGGAAGCCTGCCCGCTGATTTCGCGTGCCAAGGCAGCCGAGCTGCTGGGCACCATGCTGGGCGGCTACAACATCTCCCCGCTGATCGAACTGCTGGACGATGCCGAGATCGGCACCGTTGCCGCCGAAGCGCTCAAGAAGACGCTGCTGATGTTCGACGCCTTCCATGACGTCAAGGAAAAGGCCGACAAGGGCAACGCCAACGCCAAGGCCGTGCTGCAAAGCTGGGCCGACGCCGAGTGGTTCACCAGCCGTCCGGAAGTGCCGCAAAGCCTGACCGTGACCGTGTTCAAGGTCACCGGCGAAACCAACACCGACGATCTGTCGCCGGCCCCGGACGCCACCACCCGCCCGGACATCCCGCTGCACGCGCTGGCCATGCTGAAGAACGCGCGCCCCGGCATCACCCCGGAAGAAGACGGCAAGCGCGGCCCGGTCAAGTTCATCGAATCGCTGAAGGAAAAGGGCAATCTGGTCGCCTACGTGGGTGACGTGGTCGGTACCGGCTCCTCGCGCAAGTCCGCCACCAACTCGGTGCTGTGGTTCACCGGCGAAGACATCCCCTTCGTGCCGAACAAGCGCTTCGGCGGCGTGTGCCTGGGCAGCAAGATTGCCCCGATCTTCTACAACACCATGGAAGACGCCGGCGCGCTGCCGATCGAGCTGGACGTGTCCAGCATGGAAATGGGCGACGTGATCGAGCTGCGTCCCTATGACGGCAAGGCCCTGAAGAACGGCGCGGTCGTCGCTGAATTCACCGTGAAATCCGACGTGCTGTTCGACGAAGTGCGCGCCGGCGGCCGTATTCCCCTGATCGTCGGCCGTGGCCTGACCGCCAAGGCCCGCGAAGCGCTCGGCCTGGCTCCGTCCACGCTGTTCCGCCTGCCGCACAACCCGGCCGACACCGGCAAGGGATTCACCCTGGCCCAGAAGATGGTTGGCCGCGCCTGCGGCCTGGAAGAAGGCAAGGGTATCCGCCCGGGCACGTACTGCGAACCGAAGATGACTTCGGTGGGCTCGCAGGACACCACCGGCCCGATGACGCGCGACGAGCTGAAGGACCTGGCTTGCCTGGGCTTCTCGGCCGACCTGGTGATGCAGTCGTTCTGCCACACCGCCGCCTATCCGAAGCCGGTCGACGTCAAGACCCACCACACGCTGCCGCAGTTCATCAGCACCCGTGGCGGCATTTCGCTGCGCCCGGGCGACGGCGTGATCCACTCGTGGCTGAACCGCATGCTGCTGCCGGACACCGTCGGCACCGGCGGCGACTCGCACACCCGTTTCCCGATCGGCATCAGCTTCCCCGCAGGTTCGGGCCTGGTGGCTTTCGCGGCTGCCACTGGCGTGATGCCGCTGGACATGCCGGAATCCGTGCTGGTGCGCTTCAAGGGCAAGATGCAGCCGGGCGTCACGCTGCGCGACCTGGTCAACGCGATTCCGCTGTACGCGATCAAGTCGGGCCTGCTGACCGTGGCCAAGCAAGGCAAGAAGAACATCTTCTCGGGCCGTGTCCTGGAAATCGAAGGCCTGCCCGACCTGAAGGTCGAGCAAGCATTCGAACTCTCCGACGCGTCCGCCGAACGTTCGGCTGCCGGTTGCTCGGTGCGCCTGAACAAGGAACCGATCATCGAATACATCAACAGCAACATCACGCTGCTGAAGTGGATGATCGCCGAGGGCTACCAGGACCCGCGCAGCCTGTCGCGCCGTATCCAGGCCATGGAAGCCTGGCTGGCCGATCCGAAACTGCTGGAGCCGGATGCCGACGCCGAATACGCCGCGGTGATCGAGATCGACCTGGCCGACGTGCATGAGCCCATCTTGGCTTGCCCGAACGACCCGGATGATGTCAAGACCCTGTCGGAAGTGGCAGGCGCCAAGATCGACGAAGTCTTCATCGGTTCGTGCATGACCAACATCGGCCACTTCCGGGCGGCTTCCAAGCTGCTCGAAGGCAAGCGCGATATCCCGGTCAAGCTGTGGGTTGCACCGCCGACCAAGATGGATGCCAAGCAACTGACCGAAGAAGGCCACTACGGCGTGTTCGGTACGGCAGGCGCCCGTACGGAAATGCCGGGTTGCTCGCTGTGCATGGGTAACCAGGCACAGGTGCGCGAAGGCGCTACGGTGATGTCGACCAGCACGCGTAACTTCCCGAATCGTCTTGGCAAGAATACCAATGTGTATCTGGGTTCGGCTGAGCTGGCGGCGATCTGCTCGCGTCTGGGGCGTATTCCGACGAAGGAAGAGTACATGTCGGATATGGGTGTGCTGAATGCCAATGGCGACAAGATCTACAAGTACATGAACTTCGATCAGATCGAAGACTTTAAGGATGTGGCGGATACGGTGACGCTGTAAGCGGTACTGGTTTTCGATAGGTACGTTTTGGAAGGCCCCTTGCGGGGCCTTTCTTTTATGGTTTATTGGCGGTGTTCATGGCGGGGTGCTCCTTTTTTGAGGGCATTTGGTTTTTTTGGGGGCGGTGTTGGCCGTTGCACCCAAAGGAATACGACATCCCCCTGCGGGGGACGCCGGTCACTCTTCTTTGCTTCGGCAAAGAAGACTAACGAGAAGAAAGCCGACCCTGCCGGGGGCAGAGCAATAAGGCTTTCGGATATCGATGGTTTCGTCGTGCGGCCCGGAGTGCCGGCGGGCTTCTGCCGGTACCGGCTTGACTGACCACGAATCTGCCAGCTTCCGGGATTCGTGGTGCGACCCCCGGTAGCAGACATCACTTGCTTCAAGCCGTCTGTCGCTCGCGTAGTGGCCGCCCACGAAGTTGCAGGCGCACCGGTTCCGTCGTGGGCGCGGTGGCACCGGGTGATATGCCCGAGGTCTTCACCACCGCGCCCGCCCCACCACGAAACCATTGGCAGGCGATGTGTCGTGGTGCTTCGCGCTGGTAACGGCAGATGGCCGAATGGGCAAGGATTCCGCTACCGGGGGCCGCACCACGAATCCCGGAAATTGGCAGATTCGTGACCCTGCAAGCTGGTAGCGGCAGAAGCTAGCAGAACTGCTGGCCGCACGACGAAACCAACAACGCGAAATAGCCTGATTGCTCTGCCCCCGGCAGGGTCGGCTTTCTTCTCGTTAGTCTTCTTTGCCGAAGCAAAGAAGAGTGACCGGCGTCCCCCGCAGGGGGATGTCGTATTCCTTTGGGTTCAACGACCAACACCGCCCCAAAAAAACCAAATAACATTAAAACTCCACCGATTCACCACCTATTCCAAGAATCCAAAACACATAATTCCCAACAGCCAGCGCCAAACCATTAACACTGCACCAACCTGAACAATCGCACATAATGCGGATAAAACCTCACCTAAATCCCCCCTTAGCATCATGGCCCGCCTAAAACTCGAATTCCCCGAAGACCAATACTGCTACTCCACCCACCTCACGGTGCGCGTCACCGATATAAACTCAGCCAACCACCTCGGCAACGACTCGATGATCTCGATGATCTCCGAGGCACGCGCCCGTTTCCTCTTCGAGTTCGGCATCCAGGAAACCCAGGGCGACGGCGTCGGCATCATCGTCAGCGACCTCGCCACTACCTACCGCAACGAGGCGCACGCCCGCGACCAGTTGCTGTTCGAAGTCGGGGTGATGGATTTCAATCGATACGGTGGCGACATCGCTTTCCGCATCACGCGCCCGCATGACCAGGCGCTGGTGGCGATGGCCAAGTCCGGTTTTGTCTTTTTCAACTACCAGATCAAGAAGGTGGTGCCGATGCCGGAAGCGTTCTCGCGGAAATTTGCCAAGGTCAACTGGGTCGACTGAGGCCGGGTTAGCGCGGCAGGCCGCATAGCCGGGCGTGCCGGCCGCGCGGCACACGCGCGACATGGGGTAAGGTGTGTGCAATGCTATCCGCGCCACGCCATCGTCATGGGTTTCTTCGATTCGCTCTTCCTGCGCAAGCCGCCGCCGGACCGTTTCGCGGCGTATTTCATTGCCGCGGCCAGGCGCCAGGGTTTCGAGGGCCGCCTGGAATTCAACGCGGACGAGTTCCGGCTGGAGCACGGGCGCAATGCCTTTTTCAACCTCCACAATGCCTACCGGGCGTATTGCGAGACGCGCGGCGCACAGCGCGACAAGGCGCTGCACAGCTTCGTGGCGACCTTGTGCTCCAGCGGCCAGGCTACGCCAGCCTTGCTGTCGGAGGCCGGCCCCATGCTCCGCCCGCTGATCCGCAGCCGCTCGCTGATCGATGAAATCCGGCTGCATCACATGCGCACCGAGGGCGATGCCTCGAGCTTCCAGTCCGCCTGCCTGCCCTTCGGCGACGATTGCGTGATCCTCTTGGCGGTGGACTACCCGGAAACCACCTCGACCCTGTTGAACGGCCCCTCCGCCTCCTGGCAACTGAGCCTGGACCAGGCGCTGCGGATCGCGGCCGACAACCTGCGCGACCACACCGCCGAGGCCTTCGTGCAGGTGGCCCAGGGCGTGTACCAGGGCGCCTGGAGCGATGGCTACGAGGCCAGCCGCGCGCTGCTGCCGGATGTGCTGCAGCGGGTGCCGGTGCGCGGCCGCCCGGTGTTCATGTTGCCCACCCGCGAGGTACTGCTGGTGACCGGCGACCAGGACGAAGCGGGGCAGTTGCACATGGTGGAGCTGAGCCTGCAGGCTTCGCGGCAGGGCCGCACGATCTCGCCTGCCATGTTCCGCTACGGGCCCGGAGACGCCTGGCACGCGGCGCACGCCGTGCCGTCTGGCCCGGACGTGTCGCATTTCGTGCCGGCCGGCGCGCAGGCGGCACGGCATCTTGCCCACCTCAAGCGGCTGTACCAAAAGGAAGAATACGACACGCAGAAGGCTGCCATCGATCGCCTGAACGAGCACGCCGGCGCCGGTGTGTTCCTGGCGAGTTACCTGCTCTACGGCCAGCAGGACGATCCCGTGGCCTCGTTTTCGGTCGCCACCTGGACCTGCGGCGTGGACACCTCGCTGCCGCGCACGGACCGCATCGCCCTGGTGTGGCCCGATGCCGACGATGCCCCGGGGAAGACGCGGGTGGTGGCATGGCAGCAGGCGCTGGCGCTGCTTGGCGATCTGGTCGAGGAAGAAGCGCTTTATCCCGTCAGGTACCGCGTACGGGCCTTCCCCGACGAAAGCCGCCTGGCGCTGCTCGATGAAGTGGGCTGACGGGGACTGGCGCCGCGTCGCCCGCTAGCGTGTCTTGCGGAAGGTCAGGTTGATCCGCTCGCGCCCCAGCAGCGCGTGGTCGCCGTCCGCCAGCGGCGCGATGCCATGGAACGCCAGGCGCGCTGGGCCGCCCCAAACCACCACGTCGCCATGCGCCAGCCGCACGCGTAGCGGGCGCTCGGCGCGCCGCAGGCCGCCGAACAGGAATATGGCGGGCAGGCCGAGCGAAACCGAGACGATCGGCGCGCGCAGGTCGAGCTCGTCGCGGTCCTGGTGCAGGGAGAGGCGGGTGCCGGGCGCGTAACGGTTGAGCAGGCAGGCGTCCGGCACGAAATCCGCAAAGCCGGCAGTGGCGGCGGCTTCGCGCGCCAGGGACAGGAACGCCGCCGGCATGGCCGGCCATGGCTGGCCGCTAAGTGGATCGGCCGCTTCGTAGCGGTAGCCTGTGAGATCCGAGACCCAGCCAAACGGGCCGCAGTTGGTCATGGCCACCGACATGCGCAGGCCGCCCGGCGTGATGAGGTGGCGCCATGGCGCTTGCGCGGCAATGCCGCGCACGGCGTCCAGCAGGTTCTGGTCATGCTCGCGCGCGAAGCCGCGCAATACCACCGCGCCGGGCACGATCGGCTCGGCATGGGGTGCGTCTTGCGGCAGGGAATCGAACAGGTCAAAGGTCATGGCGTTCTGGCGGGCGGGCGCTGCAGCCCTGCGCTAAAACGACATGGTAAGCGCGAACGCGCGTGGCTGCTGCGGGGGTTGCGGCATAGGCGCCGCAGCCCCCGTCGCTCGCGTCCGGTCAGGCGAAGGTGTCGACCTCGCCGCGCGCGAGGGTGCGTGCCACCGGCGCGGCGGGGCCGGCATTGACAGGCGCCGTGGTGGCGCCTGCCAGCGTGCCGAAGCCGCTTTGCGGGCTGCCGGGCTGGCGTTGCTGTTGCTGCTGACCGTTGCCGGCCTGGCCGGCAAAGCTGTCGGCGCCGACCGAGGTCTGGCCAAGCTGGATGCCGTTGTCCGCCAGCGCGGTGCGCAACTGCGGCAGCGCTGCTTCGACGGCGGCACGCACGGCCGCGTGGGGCGAGACGAACTGGGCCTGGGCCTGGTCGTTGACGACGTTGAGCACGACCTTGAGCGGGCCGAGATCGGGCGGGTTGAGCTGCAACTCGGCGGTGTGGTTGCCCTGGGTCGACAGGCGCACCATCTGCTGGCCGAGCGCTTGCGGCCACTGGCCGTCGCCTACCGGCGGGGCGATCGGCAGCGAGGTGGCTGGCGGCAGGCCGCCGGTGGTGGGCGCCTGGCTCGCGGCCATGGTGCTGGCGGCCATCATCGGCGTGGCGGTCACGCCGGCGGGCGCGGCTTCCGTGCTGGCCGGCTCGGCGGCGCGCGTGGCTGCGGCCAGTTGCATCGGGTTGGCTGGCGCGGCGGTGGCGGCAACCTGAGGCTTGCTGTCCTTGCTGGCTTCACCAAGCTGGAGCTGGGCCTTGTACGGCTGGCCGGCGGTGTCCTGCTGCCCGGCGCCGGACTGTCCCTTGCCGGCTTGCTGGCCCGCCATTGCAGCCGCGAGGCTGGCGGCCAGGTCCGGGCTGGCCTTGGCAGCGTCGCCGGCCGGCGTGGCAGCCGGCTTGTCCGTGGCCGCGGCCTGGGTGCTGGCCGGGGTTTGCGGCGCGGGCTGCAGCGCGGCGCGCTGGGAGGCGATGGTGGCCAGCGTATCGGCTGCCGCCGAGCTTGCCGGTGCGGCGGCGTCGGGCGTGGTGGTTGCGGTAGTGGCCAGGGCGGGGGCCTTCAGGTCCTTCAGGCCGGCCTGGGTGGCCAGGGCAGCCGTGCCAGGCAGTCCGGCCGCGGCAGTTTGCGCGCCGTTGGCTGCCGGCGTGGCAGGCTGGGCCGCTTGTGGCGCCAGCAGGGCGGCAAGCGCAGCGGCGGCGGAAGTGGCGGCGGGGTCCGCCGCCCGGCGCGGGCAGGGGCACTGTCGGCGCATTGATTGCTGCCGGCGCTCTGGTTGCTGCTGGTGCGGTCCTCGCTGCGGGCGCGCGCCAGCGCATCGCCGAACCCCTGCGGCTTCGCATCGGCGCCGCCGGCGTTGTTGGCGTTGCGCGAGGAGGCCGCCGTGCTGGCGGCATTGCTGACAATCTGGCTGATATCGATCATGTTGGGATTCGGTCTTGCTGGGCGGCTTAGCGGTGGCGGCCCGCGACTTGCAGGCGGGCCGCGCGGGCGGCGTATTCGTCGGTGTCGCGTTGTTCGCGACGCGTGCCGGCTAGGTGTTCGCGCGTCTCCGCGCGGGTAATCAGGGTGTCGAATGAGTTCTGGCGGCGTTTGTGCTGCTGCCAGTTGGCGCGCCCGGCGAGCAACTGCGCCTCGGCCCTGGCCAGCGATTCCGTCTGCTGGCGAATGGCGGTATCGAGCGAGGCCAGGAACTGCGCAAAGTCCTGCCAGCGCGTGGAGGTCATGCCGTCTTGCGCGATGGCCTGCATGCGCTCGCGGTATTCCTGCCGGTACTGGGTGAGCGCGGCCAGTTGCTGCTCCGCCTGGTTGCGCAGGCCTTGCAGCCGGCCCAGCTCGCGCGCGGCGGCATCCGTATCGTTCTGGGCCAGGTCGGCCAAGGTATTCAATGCAGATGGCTTAGCCATGTTCACTCCGTTGGAAGAGACTATGCAACTGGCCGATCGAGTCGCCGTAGCCGGCGCGCTCGTGGATGTCCTGCTGAAGGAATGCTTCCATCTGCGGATGCAGGTGGATGGCGAGATCCAGTTCCGGATCGTTGCCCGGCACATAGGCGCCCACGCTGATCAGGTCGCGGTTGCGCTGGTAGCGCGACATCAGTTGCTTGAAGCGCCGCACCGAGGCAAACTGCGGCGGCTCGATCAGCGCCGTCATGGCACGGCTGATCGAGGCCTCCACGTCGATGGCAGGGTAGTGGCCGGATTCCGCCAGGCTGCGCGACAGCACGATATGGCCGTCGAGAATGGCGCGCGCGGAATCCGCGATCGGGTCCTGCTGGTCATCGCCCTCGGTCAGCACCGTGTAGAAGGCGGTGATCGAGCCGCCGCCTTCGGGGCCGTTGCCGGTGCGCTCCACCAGGGTGGGCAGCTTGGCGAACACCGAGGGCGGATAGCCCTTGGTGGCGGGCGGCTCTCCGATGGCCAGCGCGATCTCGCGCTGGGCCATGGCATAGCGCGTGAGCGAGTCCATGATCAGCAGCACATGGCGGCCCTGGTCGCGGAAATACTCGGCCAGGCGCGTGGCATAGGAGGCGCCCTGCATGCGCAGCAGCGGCGAGGTGTCGGCCGGCGCGGCCACCACCACGGAGCGCGCGCGCCCCTCCGGTCCCAGGATGTTCTCGATGAAGTCTTTCACTTCGCGGCCGCGCTCGCCGATCAGGCCGACCACGATCACTTCGGCGCTGGTGTAGCGCGCCATCATGCCCAGCAACACGCTCTTGCCCACACCGGAGCCGGCGAACAAGCCCATGCGCTGCCCGCGGCCCACGGTAAGCATGCCGTTGATGGCGCGTACGCCCACGTCCAGCACGGTTTCGATGGGCGCGCGCGACAGCGGGTTGATCTGCGTGCCGCCAAGCGTGACCTCGGTGGCCGCGGTGATGGGGCCTAGCCCGTCCAGCGGACGCCCGGCCGCATCGAGCACGCGCCCGAGCAGGCCTTCACCCACGGGCAGGCGTTTCGAGCCCGGTTCGCGCGGGGTGGTGTCGCCGCTGGGCAATGGCGTGGGTTCGAGCGGATAGACGCGCGCGCCGGGCACCAGGCCCACCACGTCGGACTGCGGCATCAGGTAAAGCCGGTCGGCGCCGAAGCCGACCACTTCCGCCTCGGCCAGGCGCGGGCCGGAGGGCTTGCCGGACATCTGGCCGCCGGGCAGTTCGATCAGGCAGTCGCTGCCCACCGGCAGGCGCAGGCCCACGGCTTCCAGCACCAGGCCGGCGGCGCGGGTGAGGCGGCCGCAACTGCGCTTGCTGTCGATCTCGGCAATGCCGGCCGAGGCCGCGGTGAGCGCGTCGCGCCAGCGCTGGCCATGCAGGCCCGGCACGCCGGCAGCGGTGAAGTCCGCGGTGAAGTCCGCAGTGAAGTCCGTAGTGAAGTCCTTACGGGCCGCGCTATCAGGCATGGGGCGGCTCCCACGGGTCGTCGCGCCCAAGCGCCTTGACCACGCGGCTCCAGCGCGTGGACAGCGTGGCATCGAGCTCGCCGCTGGCGGCGCTCGCCACGCAGCCGCCGCGCGCCACCGCCGGGTCGGCGCGCACGCTCCAGCCGGCGGCTTGCAGCTCGCCGGCCAGGTGGGTTTCCACCAGCGCGACGTCGTCCGGATTGAGCAGCAGGCAGGGCGAGCCCGACAGCGCCGGCTCGGCCGCCAGCAGTTCGCGCACCGCGGGCAACAAGATGGCGGGATCCGCCAGCACGGCCTGCTGCACGAGATGGCGCGCCACATCCAGCGCCAGGGCGATCAGGGTCTGGGCCACTTCTTCGTCCACGCGTCCAAGCGCGTGGCTGAAGGTCGCGGCGAGTTGTTGCAGGTGGGAGGCTTCGCTGCGGGCGCCTTCGAGGCCGCGCGCATAACCTTCGCGGTGGCCGTCGCCGTAGCCCTGGGTCTGGCCCTGGGTATAGCCCTGGGCGTAGCCTTCCTTGCGCGCGCCTTCGCGCATGGCGTCGAGCGCGGCAAAGTCGATCGGCGGCGGCGCCGGCTCGAAGGGCAGGAACTCGGTCGGCTCCGGCTCGGCCTTGCGTGGATCCAGCGACACCATCTGCCAGCGCTGCCAGCCGTTCTTTTGCTCGCTGCGGTCCGCCGGCGCGGCAAAGCACTCGAAGCCGGTCTCCCGTGGCGTGGCGCGGTTGCCCGCGCCGCGGCGCCCGCCGGCGTTGCCGCGCTGGTCGCCGCGTGTTTCGACGTAGTCGCTGTCCGCGGCAAGGTCGCGGAACTGGCGCAGGGCACGTTCAGACGTAGGCATCGTCGCCACCACCGATTACAACTTCGCCGGCTTCGGCCAGGCGTCTTACCACCTGGAGGATGTTCTTCTGTTCGGCCTCGACCTGCGAGACCCGTACCGGGCCCAGCGCTTCGAGGTCTTCGCGCAGCATTTCGCCGGCGCGGGTCGACATATTGCGGATGAACTTGTCGCGCAGTTCCACCGGCGCGCCCTTGAGCGCGACGATGAGCGATTCCGTGGCCACTTCCTTGAGCACCCGCTGGATGCCGCGGTCGTCCACTTCGAGCAGGTTCTCGAACAGGAACATTTCGTCGATGATCTTCTGCGCGAGGTCGGCGTCGTGCAGGCGCACGCCTTCCATCACCGCTTCTTCGTGGGCCGTGCTCATCAGGTTGATGATCTCGGCTGCCGTGCGTACGCCGCCCATGCGGCTGCGCTTGAGGCTCTGGCCCGCCAGCAGCTTGGTCAGCACGTCGGTCAGCTCCTGCAGCGCCCCCGGCTGCACACCGCCGAAGGTGGCGATCCGCAGGATCACGTCCTGGCGCAGGCGCTCGGTGAACATGCCGACGATCTCGGACGACTTCTGCCGGTCCAGGTGGATCAGGATGGTGGCGATGATCTGCGGGTGTTCGTCGCGGATCAGTTCGGCCACCGAGGTGGAATCCATCCAGTTCAGCGAATCGATGCCGGCGCCCGGGTCGCGCGATTCGAGGATGTCCTCGATCACCGACAGCGCGCGTTCCTCGCCCAGCGCCTTGTTCAGCACGCTGCGGATAAAGGCGCTCGAATCGACGTTGAGCGCGAGGTACTGTTCGGTTTCCGCGCGGAACTCGGCCAGCACCGAGGACATCTGCTCGCGCGTCACCGAGTTGAGCGTGGCCATCGCCGCGCCCAGGCTCTGCACCTCGCGCGGGCCGAGGTGCTTGAATACTTCCGCTGCGGCATCTTCACCGAGCGACATCATCAGGATGGCGCTCTTCTGCAATCCTTCATCGGTCATCGCTTGACATCCAGTTCTTGATCACACTGGCAACCAGGCGCGGGTCGCGTTGCGCGGCGTCACGCACCAGGGCGAGATCGCTTTCATATTTAGCGGCGAGCCGCAGGACTTCCGGATTGGCCGGCTCTTCAGGCGGCAGCAAGATGGCTTCGTTGCTGTCGGTTTTTTCCTGTGGCGGCGGCAGCGGCGGCGCGGTGTACTTGCGCAGCACCGGGCGTGCCACCTTGAACCACACGAACAGCGCCAGCAGGGCCAGCAGCAGGTAACCCGCACCGGTCTTGGCCAGCGCGATCATCTCGGGCTGCTTCCACAGCGGCAGTTCCGGCTTGATGTCGGTATCCGCGGTGAACGGGCTGTTGACCACGTTGAGCGAGTCGCCCCGGTCGGCCGAGAAGCCCATCGCTTCCTTGGTCAGGTTCTCGATCTGGGCAAGCTGCGCGGCGGGCAGGGCTTCGGACACGATCTTGCCGTTGGCGCCGGCCTTCTGGCGGTAGTTCACCACCACCGCCACCGACAGGCGCTTCACGCCGCCCGGTGCTTGCTGCACATGGCGCACGGTGCGGTCGAGTTCGTAGTTGGTGGTGGCGTCGTGGCGGCTGCTGCTTGGGCCGGTCTGGGCCGTGGCGGTGGCGCCGGCCTGGGCCTGGCCGGGCTGAGCCTGCTGGCCTTGCTGTCCCGGCTGCTGTCCTGGCTGGTTCGGCTGCCCCGGCCGCGGCGGCTGGGCCGTGGCGATCGGTGCCGTGGCCGGCGCGGGCGGCTGGTTGGACAGCGCGCCCGGCACGCCGCCGACCGGCGCCGCGCCTTGCTGGCTCGATTCGCTGGACTGCTGGCTGCGGATGGCGGCGCGGGTGGGGTCCTGGTTAGGCTTGAAGGACTCGTCGGTGTGCTCGACGATGGAGAAATCCACGTCGGCGGTGACTTGCGCCTTCACATTGTCCTGGCCGAGGATCGGCGCCAGGATGGCTTCCACACGCTGCGCGTAGTTGCGCTCCAGCGCCTGCACGTACTTGATCTGGCCGGCATCGAGCATGCGCTCGTTGGTGCCGCTGCCCGACAGCAGGTTGCCGTGCTGGTCGACGATGGAGATCGACTTCGGCGTGAGTTCCGGCACGCTGGACGAGACCAGGTGGCCGATCGCGGCCACCTGGCCGTCGTCGATGGCACGGCCCGGATAGAGCTGCAGCACCACCGAAGCGGTCGGCTTCTGGCGATCGCGCACGAACAGCGTGGGCTTGGGAATGGCCAGGTGCACGCGCGCCGACTGCACCGCGGCGATCGACTCGATCGAGCGGGCCAGCTCGCCCTCCAGGCCGCGCTGATAGTTGACTTGCTCGGCAAACTGGCTGATGCCGAACTTCTGCGTATCCATCAGCTCCATGCCGGTGGTGCCGCTCTTGGGCAGGCCTTGCGAAGCCAGGCGCAGCCGGGTCTCGTGGACTTTCTCGGAGGGCACCATCACCGCACCGCCGCCTTCGGCGAACTTGTACGGCACGTTCATTTGCTGCAGGGAGGCGATGACGGCACCGCCGTCCCGCTCGGACAGGTTGCTGTAGAGCACCTTGTAGTCCGGCGCACGCGACCACAGCACCCCGACCGCGATGGCCGCGGCAAGAGCCGCGCCACCCAGCATCAGGGGCAGGCGCGGATTGGTCTTTAGACGCGCGAACAGCTCGGATTTGTTCGACAGGGCTGTCACGGCGTTCATGCGCGCGTCCCCGTCATGGCCGGGCCGGCATGGGCCAGGACCGGCTGGGCCGGATGGCGGGCGCCGCTCTGGCTGCCCTGTCCACCCCGGCATGCCTGGCTAACCCTGGCTTCGGCATGGCTAAGATCACGCTGCTGACAAAACACGCGTACTCCCCGCGATAGTTGATGAGATTCGGGTCCGGACAGGGCGCGTAAAGACAGCGGCATCCCAGATTCGGCACGGTATCGATCATCATCCAAGGCGGCTGCCGACAATCCGGCGAATAGGCCTCGTTTTCCACCCGAATTCCCGCAATGGCCCAGACGGCGCCGCGAGTACGCTTCGGGGGCTGGCACAGGCGGCGCGTGCGGATGCGGTATTTGTGGCATAGGCGGCGCATGGCGCCAGGTTTGCCGGCAGCGGCCCGGGCGGGTGCCCGGCGCAACCCTTAATGACTCATTTTCGAACCGGTTTCCCCCGGGGCGGGCTTCGGCTGGCCAGGGCGGGGCGGGTTCCAAGCGGATCGCCATGACTACCATCTCTTCTATCGACGGCATGTTGCAGCAATTGCGCGGGCTGGCCCAGAGCGCCACCGGGCAGGAAAGCCACGCTGCGTTCGCCGCCTCGCCGGGCAGCTTCGCCGGTGAACTGCAGCGCTCGCTGGCACGCATCAGCAGCGTGCAGGAGCATGCCTACGGCCAGGCCGAGGCGTTTGAACTGGGCAAGCCCGGCGTTTCGCTCAACGACGTGATGATCGATATGCAGAAGGCCAATGTGTCGTTCCAGACTGGGGTGCAGGTAAGGAACCGGTTGACGGCGGCTTATCAGGAAATGATGAATATGACTGTCTGAGCAAGCGTCGGGCGCGCGCTATTGCGCGCCTGTTGCCATGCTGCCCACGGGCGGCGTGGCGGCGCCAGGCAAATTGAAAGGCGGACCAGCCGGATACAGATCCGGCGCGGTCCGCCTTTTTGCTTTGGTGATGAGAAGCAAATGGCGATGCTAAGGAGGAGCACCAGAGCTTGCCAACGGCCACCGCTCAGGCGGCCTCTCCTCGTTCCAGCCTGTACAGCCAGGCCAGCAGTTCCGCTACGGCGACATAAAGCTGTGGCGGAATATGGGAATCGAGATCGACTTGCATCAGCAAGCTGACGAGTGCCGGCGAGTCGTGCACGTAGACGCCAGATTCGCGTGCGCGCGCAATGATGGACTCCGCCACCACGCCGTAGCCCTTGGCCACCACGCGCGGCGCCGAATCGTCGGCCGCGTAGGATAGGGCAATCGCGGCGCCGCGTTGCGGGTTGCCATCGCTATTGCTGCTGTAGGTGTTGGTGCTTCCCGGTTCGGCCGGCATATCGTTGCTCATGCTCCGCTTCCCGGCTTCGCCGGCACGCCGGTCTCCACGTTCAGCCGCATCAATACGAGTCCATTGGCCGACATATTGCTGGATAGTTCGCTGCGCGCGTCGTTAAGGCGGCTGGCGACGCCGGAGTCCGGTGTGACCACGCGCGCTTCCAGGCCGGTGCCGTTTAGCCACAGGCGCGCTTCCACCGTGCCCAGGGATGGCAGGGTGAGCAGCAGGCATGTCGACCAGGCGGCCTGGCCAGCCTGCGCGCCACTGCTTTCGTCTTTATCGCCACGGCGGATTTCCCAGTCCATGGGCGTGCCCGGCCAGGCTTCGCCAACCCAGCGGAACTGCTGGCTGGCCAGCAGCTCCAGCTGCTGGCGTACGGTGCCCTCGGTGCCGGGGTGCACCACGGGACTGGACTGCGGGTTGTTGCTCGCGTGGTTGGCGGCCTCGCTGCTATCGAAGGCGCGCATAACACTATGCGTCTCGGCACGATGGCTGCGGCCGCTGTCACTCGCATCCTGGGCCGCCGCCTGGTAGGCCTGGGCGGCGTGGTTTGCCAGCGTGGCAATCCGGGCAGCTTCGCGCGCGTGCGGCGGAATGGCAAGGCTGGCTGGCGGCGAGTTGTCCGGTGTGCCGTTGCTGTGCGCCGCGCCATGCCTGACTGGAACCGGGTTGCCCCCGGTGTCTTCCGTAACCGCGGCCTCTGCTGGAACTGCTCCCGCAGGGTTGGGCAACGTGGCCCCGGCCAGTTGCGCCGTGCTCGCGGTGTAAGCCGCCGGCGCCGGCAGCAGCAACACCGGCTGTGCCTGGACGGGCTGCTGCGGGGCGGGATTGCCGGCCAGGGGCGGCTCGCCCGGCCTCGGTTGATTGAAAGCAGCCTGGGGTGCCTTCAGCACGTCGGCCAGAGGACGGTTTCCGCTGACCCACTCGGCCAGGTGGCTTTCGTAGAAGAGGCCGCTGTGCTGGACCAGTCCGGCCAGGGCGGCGCGCACTGTGGCCGGATTCGGTGCGCCGGCGGGCGACGGCAGCATTGGGGCCGCGGCCCGTGCGGGCTGCGCGTCGGTACGGTCAAGCAGGTCGAGAATGGTGCGTGCGGCAAAACTGAGCGTTTCGCGCGTCGAGCCGGTCTGAGCGCTTCGCCCGGCTGCGGCCGTATCCGACTGCAGCGCATCGACGCCGCGGCCTTGAATCGTGCCGCCGCCGGCGGTCTGGCTTTCGCCAGGGGCAATCTTGCCGGTGGGCAGCAGGGCCTCCAGCTTGGAGACCGAGAGCGCATTGCGCAGCCCTTGCGGGTCTGCGCCGCGCAGGAGGGCTGCCGGGTCCGGCGAGATGGGGATGCCGGTCATGGCAATCAGCCTTTAGCGTTCTGAGCGTTTCTGGCGTGCGGGTCGCGCAGCGTTGCCTCAGGCGGCAACGCTGCCGTAGGCGTGATGCAGATCCTGCTGGCGGCGCGCATTGCCCAGCAGCGCGCCCAGCCTGTTCATCTCCGGCGTCAACAGGTTGCGGATGGCAGCGTCGTAGCCAAGGATGCGCTCCAGCCGCTGATACCGGTCCATCCGTTCGCGATCCGAAATGGGCACGCTGTGGTCCATGCGGCGGAGTTGATCCACCTGGACGGTGTAGACCTGCTGCAGTTCGGCCATTGCAGTCCAGTTCCCGGCACGTGCCAGCTCAAGCATCTGCTCGGCAAGCAATTCCAGTTCCCGGTAGCAATGCAGGATCGGGCTCAATGCGGTCATCTCAGCGCTCCGTAACAAGCGACAGGTGTGGGGTAGCGCCATCGGGGGCGTTGCTCATCTCGGACCAGGCGGAAGCCAGGTTCCCGAGCAAGCCGTCCACTTCAGTCAGCAGGGCGGGATCGTTGCGCAGGTTGGCCAGCAACAGGCGCCGCGTCATGTAGTCATAGAGCTGTTCAAGGCCTGCCGAAATCTCACCGCCTTGCTCGTGATCGAGCGCGGCGTTCAGGCCGTTGTCAATGATGTTGATGGCCCTGGTGATGGCGTTGCCCTTGGCCGACACATCGCTGGCAGCCATATGGAACTTCGCCTGGGCAATGGCGGTGCGGGCGCCATCGTAGAGCATCGCGATCAGCTTCTGGGGGCTGGCGTCCATGACGCCAGTCTGGACACCGACTTGGGCATAGGCATTAATGGCGTGACGAGCATACATGGCGATCGATTCCCACGTTCGGTAAGGGTTGTATTACTTGCTGCTGTTGGAGTTGTTCAGCGCATTGAACTGTTGGGTCAGGTATTTGCTGGTGTTGTTCATCTGGGACATGATCAAGTCCAGATTCGTGAACTGCGCCTTGTATTGCGCGACGGTGGCGTTGATGCGGGTCTGCGTTTCGCTGTATTGATCGCTAAGCGACTTCAACGTTTGCGTGATCCCATCCGTCGCGTTCGTCAGGGTGCCCTTGGTGCCGGTCAGCGAGGTCACCAGGCTATTGATCTGGTTGCCATAGCCGTCCTTGCCGTTAGCGTTGGAGAAAAGGCCGGCTACACCATTCGGATCCGTGGTCAATGCGCTGGTCAGCTTGGTGGCATCGAAGGCCATCGTGCCATCGACCTGAAACGTCACGCCGATGTTTGCCAGTCCTGTGACCGCGCCGGAGCCACCCATCTGTGGCGTGTTCAGGATGCCGCGCATCTGGCCCTGAATCAGCCGCAGCGTCGCATCGCCGGTCAACGGGGAAGCGCTTTGGCTGGTGGGATCGTAATTCGACAGACTCGCGGCGGTCTTTTGCAGATTGTTGTAGGCGGTGACGAAGCTCTGCACAGCCGTCTGGATAGTCTTGACGTCGCGTTGCACCGTGACCGTGGTGGTTCCCCCTTGCGTTAGCGACAGCGTGACACCCTGGATGGCGTCGGTCACGGTGTTGCTGGTGCTCTGGACTGCAATATTGTTGACGGTCAACTGTGCATTCTGGGCAACGATCGTTTGCTGCATGCTCTGCACTTCATTGCCGGTCAGATCCTGGTTTTTGCCGGGACTATAGCTCACCAGGTCAGACAGTTTTGTGCCGCCGTCAGTCTCCGCTACGGAGATCCGCATGCTGCTATTGGCGCCGGTGGCGTTGGACGTCAGCACCAGACGGTATGGCGTGCCGCTGCCGTCGTTGACGATGCTGGCGGTGACCCCCCCATTGGCCTTGTTGATGGCGTCGCGGATGCCCTGCAGCGAGTTGTTGGTGCTATCGATCTTGATGTCGAAGCCGCTGGTGCCGGATGCCGGCGGCGGATTCGCCGCGAACGTTGCACCGGTGTACTTGCCGGTCACCGGGTCCAGCGTACCGCCGGTGATCGTCCCGAAGTCGATATGAATGGTACCGGTGCCGATCGCATCGGTCAGCTTGGCCTGCCCGGCGGACACCAGTGATTGTGACTGTGCCAGGGACGACACGTTGACAGCATAGGTGCCCGATACCGCGGAGGTGCTTCCGACCGCGCCAAGCACATTGGCGGCGGACGATGTAGCGGTCGTCGAGTTGAAGAAGTTCGGATCGGATAGTTGCTTAGCCGCCCCCTGGAATGCCGACAGCATGCTCTGCACCTGACCGTAGGCCGACAGCTTCGCCTGATAGCTGGTGGCCCGGTTCTGGATGGCCGTGAGCGGTGCCTGTTCCGCCGTGGTGAGCTGGTCCAGCAGGGTGTTCAGGTCCAGGCCGGAGCCCACGCCAAGGTTCGAGATGGTTGCCATATCGTTCTTATCCGGGAAATTGCTTAAACGGGGCTGAGCCGGCTACCGGTCTCAGGCTTCTTGATGTACGAACAAGCCTTGCGCCTTTTGCAGGGCGTGGGCGATGCGCATGACCTCTTCAGAGGGCAGTTGCCTGATGACGTCGCCGGTGTCCTTGTCCACTACCTTGGTGATCACGCGGTGGGTATCCTGGTCAATTTCGAACTCCACATTGAATGCGGTGGTGCGCAACAAATCCTTCAGGTGCTGGATGGCAGTGTCTTCGGTCATGACAGGAGCTGCTTGTTTGTTTGCGCCAGCCTGCGTGCCAGCGCTGTTGTCGCTCGCGGGTAAGGCAGAGGGCGTGCCCTCGCGGCCTGCGGGAGGCAGGGACGGAGAGAGCGGCAGCGGCGGGATCAAGCTTGTCGGATTTGCCATGACCGTTGTCGGGGGTGGGTTCGAAACGCTTTCGCAGGGCAAAGGGGCCCTGCGAAAACCCTCCGGCACAAGGCCGGGCTTGTGGTGGCCCGGCCCTGGTGCTTCGTATTACTGCATTAACGCAGCAGCGACAGCACGCCTTGCGTGGTCTGGTTCGCTTGAGCCAGCACCGAAGTGCCGGCTTGCTGCAGGATGTTGCCGCGGGTCATGTTCGACACTTCCGTGGCGTAGTCAGCGTCTTGAATACGCGAACGCGACGACGACAGGTTGGTGATGGTCGTGCCAAGGTTGGCGATGGTGGAATCCAGACGGTTCTGGATCGCACCCAGCGAGCTGCGCAGCTTGTCAACCATCGACAGGGCCTTGTCGAGGACGTCCAGCGGATTGGCGGTGGAGGTCTTACCGCTCGTAGCGTTGAGGGTGAACTTCCCAGCGTTCGCCGAGTCTTCATATACCGCGTTCGCCGAGCCATCGGTCACCTGGCCGTTGCTGTGAACGAACAGCTTCTCGGCCGTGTTGGTGGTAAGCGCGCCGTTCATATCAACATTGACCGGGTTACCACCCGTCGTAACCGCACCGCCAGCTGCGGTGATGTAGGTAGCCCCACCGAGCACCGTAGTGATTGCATTGGCGCCGTTGCTTGCTTGAACCTGAGTTGTCAGGGCTGCGGCCGAGATATGCAGATTAGTCGCATTTGCCGTCGCAACGCCGCCAGTGAACGCGTAGCTGGGAGCGTTGGCCGCGTTGCCCACGGTGATTGAGCTCAACTTACCGGCTGCACCCGATGTGCCGATTGCCTTGATCAGGTCGCCAGCGCCGCCGCCGTTGTTGATATCCGCCTGCGTGAGGGTGCCGGCCAGATCGTTCTCGGTCAGGTTGCCTGCAGCGTCCACAAACAGCTTGTTACCGCTGGTGGCCGAGGTCAGCATGCCATTGCTGTCAATGTTGGCGGAAACCGCTTGATTGTTGCCGATTTTGATCGACACATTGGTAACGTTCCCAGCAGCCGGCTTCAGGTCGCTCGAGATGCGCGCGGCAGTACGTGCCGTGTCGGCAAAGGAGAAGTCCGTGCCGTTATAGGTGTAGTTTGCGATGGTGGCAATGCCGGCGTCGTTGACCGTATCACCAGTAGCAACCTTGCCGAGCACATTGGCCAGCGTGGCGCTGTCAGCGCCAGTGTAATTCTTGGAGTAGGCGGTGGTGCCGTTGGTCGTTGCGCCTGCGGTAAAGCCGGCTGCCAGCAGGTCCTGGCTGGTAGCGGCCGTATTCGGCGTGCCGGTGCCAGACACGTTGAAGCCGGTCATGTTCAGCGTCTTCGTGCTGATTTCCTGCAGATTCACCGAGATGGTCTGGCCGTCGCTGGCGCCAACTTGAATGTTCAGGGGCTTTGCCGAGCCAGACAGTACCTTGACGCCGTTGAAGTCGGTCTGCGTGGAGATGCGGTTGATTTCGTCCATGCGCTGGCCGATTTCATCCTGGATCGACTTCAGGTCGTCTGCCGAATTCGAACCAGTCGCTGCTTGCACCGACAGGGTACGGATACGTTGCAGGTTGTTCGTGACTTCGGTCAGCGCGCCTTCAGTCGTTTGCGCCAGCGAGATGCCGTCGTTAGCATTTTGCTTGGCTTGGGTCAGGCCGTTGATGTTGGCGGTGAAGCGGTTGGCAATGGCCAGGCCGGCTGCGTCGTCCTTGGCGCTGTTGATGCGCAGGCCCGACGACAGGCGTTGAATCGCCGTGTTCAGCTGCGATTGCGATGCATTCAGGTTGTTCTGAGTCATCAGAGACAACGAATTGGTATTAATGACTGACGCCATGGTACGACTCCTATATGCAGTGATTTATGCAGTCCGGCGGGTGCCGTAACGTTGGCTGACTGCGTTGCAGTGCGTGTAGTGCCTCCGTTGTTAGGGTTATCGACCGGGGCGGGAAAAGATTTAGTGTGATCTTTGGGGCAATGTGCAGAAGTTTTTTCGCGGATAGCTTCCGAGCGGCTCTGGGGGTGGCTGATGCGGGCGGGGCCATCGCACGAAAGCTGCGCCGCTTGTGCGCACAACCGGCTGGCGCGCCCTCCCTGGTTATCTCCGCTTGCGGGTCCGTGGCGTATACAAACTCACAAACTCCGGCGAAGTCTCCGCCCCGGGCACCGCCGCCATGGCCTCCGGCGCATGGGCGGGCGTGATCACGGCAATGGCGTGCTTGTAGACGACTTGCGGCTGCGGGTCTCGCGGCGATTCCGCCAGCAGCACCATATAGTTGTCCGAGGCCACGATCACGCCGTGCAGGCGAATGCCGCTCGACAGGTGTACGACGACAGGGCTGTGGCTGGCGCTGAGCGTGGAGAACTGCAGCTGCTGCAGTTGCCTGCTCGGACGGGTGATCCTGGTTTCCTTCTTGTTCACAACGTCTCCGGAAGAGCCCGCACGGGTTCTGGCGGCTGGCAAGGGTCCAATATATGGGCCCGGGCAATAGGGGGGTTACAGCACGGCCTGGGGTGGGCTGCGGCGTGGCCTGGGTGCGGCGGGGGATGAAATATCCGCTCTCTGTGCTGGCGCTGGATCTGGCTGCATGGATCACGTCCGGCCCCGACGTGTGTCCGGGCGGCGGCTCCGATGCTGCCCCGCAAACGCTGGCGGCAGGGGCAGCCGGAAAAGACGGGGGGTACTTCAGGCGCGAGGGTAACAAAATTTTACAAATCGGAACGGTTGGGGGGGGGCGCACCTGAGATCGAGAGTTTCCTCTAATAATACTCTTGCGTCACAATGCTGCGGTTTGCCTTGTTTGCACATGTGCGGCAAGTCCCAACGTCACCAGCGCCCGCAACCCCCGTTCAGCATAGGTTTGCGGGCGGCAAGGTGACCCTGGCCTGCAGTTGCGATGTTTTCCATGCCGCCCATTCGTCACTTGAATGGCGTCGCCAGCACTTTTTCTATCAGAGTTATCCCTGATAGAAATTGGATTTACACCTCATGTAAGCAGGTTTATATTCGCTAACGAGCCTTTCGGCTCATAGCAGTCCTGGAAAGCCTACGAGCACCCCGCGCGTGGGCTTCTTTTTTTGCGTGCCCACTTGTTTTGTTGCGCGCCTTTGGCTGCATGCGCCGCTGGCAGCACTTCGGAGCGCCTGGTTAACATTAGACGACAGGTCGCATCCCGCCAATCGTTCGAATTGCCGGGCTTTTCCCCCTCATATTTGCTTTTGTTCCCGTATTTTCCGTTTTCTTCGGAAATGTCTTGATGTTGCCCTCAAGCTTGGCCCGCTCTCTGCCGTTAAGTCCGCGGTGCGGTGTCGTCCCGGAAATCTGTCCGGGGCGCGGAAAAGCGCGCGCGATGAGAGTAAAAGGAGCCGGGAAGATGCGTTGGTTGCGAAACTTTGGCATTGGGGCGCGCCTGACGGTGGCGTTTTCGCTGGTGGCGTTGCTGCTGGTTGCCGTGGCGGTGCTGGGCATGACGTCTCTGCGCACCATGAACGAATCGATGCGCATCACCGTGGAGGGACGCTTGTTCAAGGTGCTGGATATCGAGCGCGTCAAGCAGGATGCGTTGCGGATCGGGATTCTGGTGCGCGATGCCACCATGAACGAGGACCCGGTTGCGGTAAAGCGCAATGCCGGGGAGATCGCGGGGCTGCGCGAGAAAATGGGCGTCACGCTGGATGAACTTGGGAAGTGGCTGTCCACGTCCGGCAGACCGGAGACCCGGGAGTTGTATCGGGGGCTGACCGAGGCACGCACTGCCTATAACGGCCAGCTCGACATGGTGCTGCGCCAGTTGCAGGGCGGCGAGTTCGATGGTGCCCGCAGCGCGCTGGTGGCGACGCTGCCGGCGGCGCAGGCGCCTTATTTCGACAAGTTGAGCGAACTGACCGAGACCGGCCGCAAGGTTGCGCTGGCTGCCGTGCAGGAGGCGAACGCCAGTTATGAGACGGCCCGCAACCTGCTGCTGGGCCTGGCCGCCGTCGCGGTGGCCCTGGCGGCGGCCCTGGGCATCGGCATCACGCGCTCGATCACGCGACCGGCTCGCCATGCGCTGGAAGCGGCACAGGCGCTGGCGCACGGCAACCTGACGTACGCGATCCAGGTGCAGAACGATGACGAAATGGGCCGCATGCTGGGCGCGCTGGAGCGCGCTTTTGGCCAGTTGGCGGCACTGGTGCACGGCATCCAGGGCGCGACCCGCTCCATCGGTGGCGCTACCCGGGAAATCGCCAGCGGCAATACCGATCTTTCCCAGCGCACCGAAGAACAGGCTGCCTCGCTTGAGCAGACTGCGGCCTCGATGGAGCAGCTGACCTCCACGGTCAAGCAGAATGCCGCGAACGCGCGCCATGCCAACGAACTGGCGGTGAGTGCCTCGGGCGTGGCGATCGAGGGCGGGCGCGCCGTGCGTGGCGTGGTCGAGACCATGCAGCATATTTCGCAATCGTCGGCCAAGGTGGCCGAGATCGTGGGCGTGATCGAGGGGATTGCCTTCCAGACCAATATCCTGGCACTGAACGCAGCGGTGGAAGCTGCCCGTGCCGGCGAGCAGGGACGAGGCTTCAGCGTGGTGGCGGCCGAGGTGCGCAGCCTGGCCCAGCGCTCTTCGTCGGCAGCCAAGGAAATCGGGCAACTGATCAGTGGCTCGGTGGGTCAGGTGGCCCATGGCGCCAAGCAGGTAGAGGACGCGGGCCGCACCATGGACGATATCGTCGGGGCGGTGAAGCGCGTGACCGACATCATGGGCGAGATCGCCGCCGCAAGCGAAGAGCAGTCGTCCGGCATCGAGCAGGTCAACCTCGCCATCAGCCAGATGGAAAGCGTGACGCAGCAGAATGCCGCGCTGGTGGAGCAGGCCGCCGCCGCCGCCGAGAGCCTGCAGCAGCAGGCCGCCGGGCTGGTGGATGAAGTGTCCCGCTTCCAGGTGGCTCCGGAAGAAGCGCATGCGCAGCCGCGCCAGGCGGTACGGGAACTGGCGCGCATGCCGGTGCCGCAAGCGGTACCGGTAGCACGCGTGGCGCCGGCCGCCCCGCGTCCGGCGCCCCATCCTTCCGCTGGCGCCAGGAGCCATCCGGCGGCACGCCAGGGCACGGCGCGCCCGGTCCGGACCGGCAGCGCCGCACCGGTGAAGCCAGCCGTGCAGGCAGCACCTTCAGCACCCGCGGCCCCGGCCGCTGGCGCCAAGGCAGCCACCCGGCCCGCGGTGGCGGCACCGCGCACCGGCGCGGCCGGCACTACCCGCGCCCCTGCGCTGCCCAGCAAGGCCCGTGCTCCGGTGGTGCACCAGAAGCGCGAACCCGTGCTGGTGTCCAAGCCGCTGCCGGCCGCGCGCGCGGCCCGGCCCGCCGTAGCAGCGGCACCCGCGCCGCGCCGCGCCGCGCGCACGCCGGCCGCTGGCGGCTTCGCCGTGGCCAATGGCGACTGGGAATCCTTCTGAGTTCTGCCGCGCCGTCCTGGCGCGGAGCCCGGCAAGCCTGCCGGCGGCGGCTGCAAGGCGAAAGGCTTAGGCCTACAATATCGCCCTTGTATACAAAAAACAGAAAGGAGCGATGCCGCCCGTTCGCGGCGGCATCGCACTCCGTGTCCCTCGCCGTGCGTTCTCTCTCCCGCCAGCCCATGCCCGCCGTCTCCCCGCCATCCTTCCCCTCTCTGTCCGCAGCATCCCCGGCCCCCGGCACGGGGGAGGCTGGCAGCCACGGCCATGCAGCGTCCGGGCTCCCTGCCGTGCCGCCGGTGCCGGTGATGCAGGTCATCTTCGGCCTGATGCTGGCCATCCTGCTGGGGGCGCTCGAGCAATCGATCGTCGCCGTGGTGCTGCCTGAGATCGCGTTGCAGCTCAACGGCTTCGAGGAGATGGCGTGGGTGGTTTCGGCCTACCTGGTGGCTTCGACGGTGGTGACGCCGATCTACGGCAAGCTGTCGGACGTGCTGGGGCGGCGCTCGGTGCTGTCGTTTGCCATCGTGCTGTTCCTGCTGGCCTCGGTGTTCTGCGCGCTGGCGCAGACCATGCCGCAGCTGATCGTCGCGCGCATCCTGCAAGGGCTGGGCGGCGGCGGCCTGATCTCGGTGTCGCAAGCCACCATCGCAGATGTGGTACCGCTGCGCGACCGTGGCCGCTACCAGGGTTACGTGAGCGGCGTGTGGGCCGTGGCCAGCATGGCCGGCCCGGTGATCGGCGGCTACCTGGCGCACTACCTGTCGTGGCGCTGGATTTTCTGGATCAACCTGCCGCTGGCGCTGGTCGCGCTGGTGGTGGTCCGCCGCGCGCTCAAGCACCTGCCGGCGGGCGGGCGCCGCCATCGCATCGATTACCTTGGCGCGCTGCTGTTCGGGGGTGGCCTGACCGGCGTGCTGGTGTTCCTGACCCGGCTCGGGCAGGGCCATTCGGCCGCGACGCCGCAGACCGTTGGCCTGCTGGCGGCAGGCCTGGTCGCCATGGTGCTGTTCGTGTGGCAGGAGCGGCGGGTCAGCGACCCGATGATCCCGCTGGCCATGCTGCGCGTGCCGACGGTCGCGATCTGCTGCATCACGCTGTTCCTGTGCTTTTTCCAGTTGATCGCCATGTCCGTGCTGCTGCCGCTGCGCTTCCAGGTGGTGGGCGGCGTGCAGGCTGACACGGCCGCGCTGCGGCTGGTGCCGTTGACGCTGGCCATCCCGTTCGGGGCGTTTTTCTCGGGCCGGCTGATGTCATGGAGTGGCCGCTACAAGCCGCTGCAACTGGTGGGCTCGCTGGTCGCGCCGCTGGCGATCGTGTCGCTGGCGTTCGTCGATCCGCATGCGGTCGTGCTGACCGGGCTGGTGATGGTGACGCTCGGGCTGGCCATCGGGCTGCAATTGCCCAGCGGGCTGGTGGCCACCCAGAACGCCGTGCCCGCGCACCAGGTGGGCGTGGCCACGGCGCTGACCGCCTTCTCGCGCATGCTGGGCGGCGCGGTCGGCGTGGCGGTGCTGACCACGGTGCTGATCGCGCTGTTGCGCCGTGGCGGCATGGGCGTATCGGACCTGGGCGGCGGCGAAGACATCCTCATGAGCATGTTCCACCGTGCCATGACAGGCGGCGATACGGCCGATGCGGGCGCGGTGCGCGCCGCCGCCGAAGCGGCGTTCCGCACCCTGTTCCTGCTGAGCGCCGCCGTGTCGCTGGTGGCGCCATTCCTGGTGGCGCGCCTGCCGGAAGCCGCCTTGCGCGGCAGCACGAGCACCAGCGTGGCGGCGAGCATCGATTAAGGCGGGCGCCGCCGGCGAGTTCAGGGGCGGGCCTGCGCGCCTGGCGCGCCTTTCCCCAGGAAGCCGAACTCCACCGGCGTCTTCGCGTAGAACACCTGGACGTCTTCCTCGGCCAGCCGGTCGAACAAACGCTGCACCTCCTCTTCCGTGGCAATTACGGTGATTTCTTCCGGCCGGTCGGCCAGTTCCAGGAAATGCCAGGTGTGAAAGCGGCGGTCATGGCCGATGCCCTCGGCCGCCACCGTGTGCGTGGCGCCGCGGATATGCAGGTCCCTCAGAACCTGCAGCAACCAGTGCGACAACTGCTTGCCGTGGTGACGCCGGTTCTCGATGGTGAACAGCGTGAGCTGGAAGCCTTGCACGATAACCTCCCGTGCGCGCCCCGCAACGGCGTCCGCGTGCCGCGACCGTGGCATGGACGGTTGTCGTGTCAGGGTGCTGTTTCCAGTTTAGGCCAGCCGCCGCGCGCACCATTGCGGGCGCACCGGACTTCACCAATGCGGCCGGTTCCCTGATGCACCACGTGAACCTGGGGATAACCCTAGTCCCTTCCTCTGCAGGGACGGGCTATATTTTCTTTTGTTTCAATAGAAGAACCATGTTTCTTTAGTGAAACAAAATATCTTCGTTGCGGCATCACCAATACCCCAGACTCTTGAGCAGGCCTTCCGAAGTGCAATATCCGAAGAGTGAAGAAAAGATCGCGCGCGCGATGCGCGGGACGGCGCTCGCGTGCCTGGCGATTGCCGGCCTGTGGCAAGGCGTTGTTCCGGCCGCGCGTGCCGCCGGGACGGATGCGGCCAGCAGTTGCAGCGCACTGCGCATAGTCGTGCCGTTCCCCGCAGCCGGCCCGGCGGACCTGTTGGCGCGCACGCTCGCGCAAGGCCTCCACCAGCGGCGCGGCGTCACCGTGGTGGTCGACAACAAGCCTGGCGCCAACGGCAATATCGGCATCGACGCCGTGCGCCGCGCCGCGGGCGACGGCTGCACGCTGCTGGTCGCGCCTGCCGGCAACCTGACCATCAATCCCACGCTGTTCCCCGCGCTTGCCTACAACGTGGAGCGGGACTTCCGCCCGGTCTCGCTGCTGGCGAGTTCGCCCAATGTGCTGGCGGTGCATCCCTCGGTGCGGGCCGGTTCGGTGCAGGAGCTGGTGGCGCTGGCGCAGCGCGCCAATCCGCCGCTAGGCTATGCCAGTCCCGGCGTGGGCAGTGGCCTGCACCTGGCGGGCGAGCTGTTCCGCCAGCAGACGGGCATCGCATTGCTGCATGTCCCTTATAAGGGCACCACGCAGGCGCTTAACGATGTGGTGGGCGGGCACGTGCCGATCCTGTTCGGCACGCTGCCCACGCTGGCGCCGTTTATCCGCTCCGGCGCGTTGCGTGCACTGGCCGTCACCCAGGCCGCGCGCTCTCCCGCGGCGCCTGCCATCCCGTCCCTGGCGGAGCAGGGCGTGCGTGGCATCGAGGTCAGCTCCTGGTATGCGCTGCTGCTGCCGCGCGCCACCCCGGCGCCGGTGGCCGATGCGCTCTATGCCGACGTGCGCGCGGTCTTCGGCGGCAAGGCGGCCCGCGAAGAACTCGCGCGGCAAGGCATGGAGCCGGTCGCCGGCACGCCCGACGCGCTCGCCACGCGCATTCGCCAGGAAAGCGCGGGCTGGGCCGAACTGATCCGCGCCCACGGCATCAAGGCCGAATAACGCATGCCGGCGCGCACGCGCATCGTCCGCGCCGGCATGTCTTTCATGTAGTCCTCCACGCCCTCCGCCATTACTCCGGCGCTTCGTCCGCCACAGGCCCTTCGGCATCCAGTGCTTTCATGTTCTCCAGCAGCTTGAGCAGGTAATGCAGCGTGTGCGTGATGTCGCCCGTTGAAAAATCGGTCAGCGCCCGCTCGTAGTAGTCGCGGATCTTGGGTTGCGCCAGCTTCAGCCAGACATGGCGCCCGGTCTCCGTCATCGTGACCAGCCGCGAACGCCGGTCGCGCCCGTCCGGCGCCAGGCTCAGGTGGCCGTCGCGCTCCATGCGGCCCACCAGGCCGGACAGGTTCTGCCGGCTAACCATCAGGTAGCGCGCCAGGTCCCCCACGCTCATGCCCTCGGCCGCCTGCGGCCGCGATAGGGCGCCCAGTACCGCCCACTGCTGCGTGGTCAGGCCYTCGGCCTCGACGGCTCTTGATCCCGTTTTATGCAACATATTTGCGCATTGATACAGGCGGAAGAACAGCCTGTTTGCCATCTCCATGCGCGCCGCCGGAGCAAGATCATCATCAAAATCGGGGTTAACCATCATAACTTCCTGGGTAGTCGTACTTGCATTGGTCCAGTTGCCAGCCTAGTATACGTCAATATATTGACGTATTTAACCGCTGACGCGCGACGTTTAAGCCGCACGATAGCACCCTGGACCTGGAAGGAGAACACTGTGCAAAGACTCGAAGGCAAGACGGTCATCGTGACCGGTGGTGGTGGCGGCATCGGTGGGGCGACCTGCCGTCGCTTTGCGCGCGAAGGCGCTGCCGTGGCCGTGCTGGACCTGAACCTCGACGCCGCAGGGCAGGTCGCCGCCCGGATCCGCGAAGAAGGCGGCCGGGCCGAGGCGTTCCAGTGTGACATTACGGACCGCACCAGCGTGGATGCCGCGGTTGCCGCCACCGTGAGCCAGCTCGGCCCCGTCGATGTCCTGGTCAATAACGCCGGCTGGGACGTATTCAAGCCGTTCACCAAGACGGAACCGGCGCAATGGGAACGCCTGATCGCCATCAACCTGACCGGCGCGCTGCATATGCATCACGCCGTGCTGCCCGGCATGGTGGAGCGCAAGTGCGGGCGCATCGTCAACATTGCTTCCGACGCGGCGCRGGTGGGCTCCTCCGGCGAAGCCGTGTACGCCGCCTGCAAGGGCGGGCTGGTGTCGTTCTCCAAGACCATCGCGCGCGAGCACGCGCGCCACGGCATCACCGTCAACGTGGTGTGTCCCGGCCCGACCGACACCGCGCTGTTCGCCGACTACAAGCAAGGCGCTGGCAACCCGGAAAAGCTGATGGAAGCCTTCACCCGCTCCATCCCGCTGGGCCGCATCGGCCAGCCGGACGACCTGCCCGGCGCGATCGTGTTCTTTGCCAGCGATGACGCGGCCTTCATTACCGGCCAGGTACTGAGCGTGTCTGGCGGCCTGACCATGAACGGATGAGCGCAGCCAGCATCCGGCACCCACCACGACAACGGAGACACACCATGCCATACGAAGACATCCTCTATGAAGTGCGCAACGGCGCAGCCTGGATCACCATCAACCGCCCGGAGAAGATGAACGCATTCCGCGGGCGCACCTGTGACGAACTGATCCACGCGATCAATCGCGCCGGCTATGACCGCGCCATCGGCGCCATCGTGCTGGCCGGCGCCGGCGAGAAGGCCTTCTGCACCGGCGGCGACCAGTCCGCCCATGAAGGCCAGTACGACGGACGCGGCACCATCGGCCTGCCGATGGAAGAACTGCACAACGCCATCCGCGACGTGCCCAAGCCCGTGATCGCGCGCGTGCAGGGCTACGCCATCGGCGGGGGCAACGTGCTGTGCACGATCTGCGACTTCACCATCGCGTCCGACAAGGCCGTGTTCGGGCAGGTCGGTCCCAAGGTCGGCTCGGTCGATCCCGGCTACGGCACGGCGTTCCTGGCGCGTGTGGTGGGCGAGAAAAAAGCGCGCGAGATCTGGTACCTGTGCCGGCGCTATCCGGCCGCCGAAGCCCTTGCCATGGGGCTGGTCAACGCAGTCGTCCCGCATGAGCAACTCGATGCCGAAGTGCAGAAATGGTGCGACGAGATCATGGACAAGAGCCCGACCGCGCTGGCCATCGCCAAGCGTTCCTTCAATATGGACACCGCCCACCAGAGCGGCATTGCCGGCATGGGCATGTACGCGCTGAAGCTCTACTACGACACCGAGGAATCGCGCGAGGGCGTGACCGCCTTCCAGGAAAAGCGCAAGCCCGATTTCCGCAAGTACGCGAAGTAATCCGCCGTTGCTGGCACAAGCAACGCGGCCGCACGGCGCATCGCACCGGCGCGCCGCGCGGCAAGACATCCTGGAGACGCCATGAACCCCTATCTCGATGAAGACCTGGTCGCACTGGGCGACCATGCCCGCCGCTTCGCCACCGAACGCATCGCGCCCGGCTTCCTCGCGCGCGACCGCACCCGCGAGCTGGACCGCGGGCTGATGCGCGAGATGGGCCAGATGGGCTTTATCGCGCCCGAACTGCCCGAGCAATACGGCGGCCAGGGTTTGGGCTGCCTGGCCGCCGGCGTGATCCACGAAGAGGTGGCGCGCGCCGACCTGAGCCTTTCCTATATCAACCTGCTGGCCTCGCTGAACGGTCAGATCCTGGCCCATCACGCCGCGCCGGAAATCGCCCGTCCGTGGCTGCGGCGCCTGACGCAAGGCGAAGCCCTGTTCGCGATCGCGCTGACCGAGCCGCGCGGCGGCTCCGATGCGGCCGGCCTGCGCCTGCGCATGGAGCGCGATGGCGACCATTACGTGCTCAACGGCGAGAAGACCTCCATCTCCGCCGCCGACCAGGCGGACGCGGCGGTGGTGTTCGCGCGCAGCGGCTCCATCGAAGCCGGCGCGCGCGGCGTTTCGGCGCTGCTGGTGCCGATGGACCTGCCGGGCATCACCACCAACCGCTTCGACTGCCATGGCCAGCGCGCCATCGGGCGCGGCTCGATCTTCTTCGAGAATGTGCGCGTGCCGGTGAGCCACCTGCTTGGCAAGGAAGGCGAGGGCTTTGTGCAGGTGATGCAGGGTTTCGATTTTTCCCGCGCGCTGATCGGCTTGCAGGTGCTGGCGGTGGCGAAGGCGAGCCTGGAGGAAACCTGGGAATACGTGGCGGAGCGCCAGGCCTTCGGCAAGCCGCTGTCGGCCTTCCAGGGCGTCTCGCATCCGCTGGCGGACTACGAGACACAGGTCACGGCAGCGCGCCTGCTGTGCCTGCAGACACTCTGGATGAAAGACCACAACCTGCCGCACACCGCTGAAGCCGCGATGTGCAAGTGGTGGGCGCCCAAGCTGGCCTACGACGTGGTGCACCAGTGCCTGCTCTCGTTCGGCCACGGCGGCTATGACCGCGGCCCGATGGAGCAGCGCCTGCGCGACGTGCTGGGCTTCCAGATCGGTGACGGCACGGCCCAGATCATGAAGACCATCATCGCCCGCACGCACGCGGGCCGGGATGCGGTGCCCGCCTGACGACCGCCCCCGCCGCGACCTGACCACGACAACAACGAGGAGACACGCCATGGAATTCGACGCCGTACTGCTGCCACCGCGCCGCGCCGCCAGCATCGCGCAGGGCCTGTGGCCCGAGCGCACCATCAACGATGCGCTGGACGATTGCGTGGCCCGCTGCCCGGACAAGATCGCGCTGACCGCCGTGCAGGTGGAGAGCGGCGCGGTCACCCGCCTGACGTATCGGGAGCTGGCCACCCGCGCCGAACGCATTGCCCTCGGCCTGGCCAGGCTGGGCGTTGGCCGCGACGACGTGGTGTCCTGCCAGTTGCCGAACTGGTGGGAATTCACAGCGCTCTACCTGGCCTGCTCGCGCCTAGGCGCCGTGCTCAATCCGCTGATGCCGATCCTGCGCGAGCGCGAACTGTCGTTCATGCTCAGGCACGCGTGCAGCAAGGTGGTGGTGGTGCCAAAGCGGTTCCGCGGGTTTGACTACGAAGCGATGTTCGATGGCCTGCGCCAGGCGCTGCCGGACCTGCGGCACGTGGTGGTGATCAGCGGCAGCGGGCCCAATGCCTTCGAGGCGCTGTCGAGCGGGCCTGCCGGGGACGATGCCGGCGAGATGCCGGCACGCCATTGTCCCGGCCCGGATGACATCACCCAGCTGATCTACACCTCCGGTACCACCGGCGAGCCCAAGGGCGTGCTGCATTCGGCCAATACCCTGATGTCCAATATCGTCGCCTACGCCGGGCGCCTGCACCTGGGCGCGGATGACGTGATCCTGATGGCGTCGCCGATGGCGCACCAGACCGGCTTTATGTACGGCCTGATGATGCCCGTCATGCTGGGGGCGAGCGTGGTGCTTCAGGACATCTGGGAGCCGCGCAAGGCGCTGGACCTGATCCGGCAGGAGGGCGTCAGCTTCACCATGGCCTCGACGCCGTTTCTCACCGACCTGGCCAGGATGGTGACGGAGACGGGCGATGCGGTGCCCACCCTGCGCGCATTCCTGTGCGCCGGCGCGCCCATCCCCGGCGCGCTGGTGGAGCACGCGCGCGCCGCGCTGGGCGCCAAGGTGGTCTCGGCATGGGGCATGACGGAAATGGGCGCCGTGACCACGACCCGGCTGGAAGACGACGATGAGCGGGCCATCCACACCGACGGCTGTCCGTTGCCGGGCGTCGAAGTCCGGGTGGCCGACGCGGCAGGCGCGGCGTTGCCGCCCGGCGCCACCGGCAGGTTGCTGGTGCGGTCCTGTTCAAACTTCGGCGGCTACCTGCGGCGGCCGCACCTGAACGACACCGACGCCGAGGGCTGGTTCGACACCGGCGACCTTGCACGCATCGATGCCCGCGGTTATATCCGTATCGACGGGCGCAGCAAGGACGTCATCATCCGTGGGGGGGAGAACATTCCCGTGGTGGAGATCGAGACCCTGCTGTATCGCCACCCGGCCGTTGCGCAAGTGGCCATCGTGTCCTATCCCGATGAGCGGCTCGGCGAGCGCGCCTGTGCCTTCGTCGTACCCAGGCCCGGCCAGGAGTTCGGCATGGCGGCAATGGTGGACTTCCTGAAGGCGCAGAAGATGGCCGCGCAATATATCCCCGAGCGGCTGGTGGTGCAGCCGGCGCTGCCCGCCACGCCGGCGGGCAAGATCCAGAAGTTCAGGCTGCGGGAGCAACTCCGCCAGGCGGGGAACCCGGAGGGCGAGTCCAATGCGCGCGGATAAAGGCCACGGCAAGATGGAAGAGAACCTGATTCTCGCCGAGATCACCGGCCGCGTCGGCGTGCTGCGGCTCAATCGCCCCGGGCAGATGAATGCCCTCAACGATGCGCTGATGGATGCGCTTGGCCTGGCGCTGCTGGCATTGGATGAGAACGACGGCATCGGCGCGATCGTGATCACCGGCAATGACAAGGCGTTCGCCGCCGGCGCCGACATCGCGGCGATGCGCGGCTGGGACTATATGGACGTGTTCAAGTCCAACTACATCACACGCAACTGGGAGACGCTGCGCGGCGTGCGCAAGCCGGTGATCGCCGCGGTGGCCGGCTATGCTTTGGGCGGCGGCTGCGAACTGGCCATGGCCTGCGACATCCTCATCGCGGCGGACAACGCCGTGTTCGGCCTGCCGGAGCTGAAACTCGCGGTCATTCCCGGTGCCGGCGGCACCCAACGCCTGCCGCGTGCAATCTCCAAGGCGAAGGCCATGGACATGTGCATGACGGCGCGCAATATGGATGCGGCGGAGGCTGAGCGCAGCGGGCTGGTGTCGCGGGTGGTGGCAGCGGGCCGGCTGATGGATGAGGCGATGGCGGTGGCACACACCGTTGCGGGTTTTTCGCTGCCGTCGATGATGGCGGTGAAGGAGGCGGTCAACCGTGCCTATGAGTCATCGCTGTCGGAGGGGATGCTGTTCGAGCGCAGGCAGTTGCATGCGCTGTTCGCCACGCAGGATCTGAAAGAGGGGATGAATGCGTTCCTGGAGCGGCGGGAGGCGGTGTTCCGGCATCGGTAGGCGCGGCAAGCGCGCCGCCGCCGCTCGTGGTTCGCATTGCCAGCGCCGCGTTCCGGGTGCGCGAATTGCAGCGCGGAACGCGTAGCGTGTGGCGGTGCCGAGGCGTCATGCGCCGTAGTAGAAGGGGGTGCGCGCGGCATCGATGCGGGGTTGGCCGCGCTCGATTGACATGTTGGCGGTCGCCTGCAGTTGCGCTTGCGCGTTTGCCGTGGCTCCGTTGGCTGATGCGGCGTCCTCCGCTTGCACCTTGGCTTCGGCTGCCTGGATGTCTCGCGGATAGTTCGCGTTGTCGCCGCGTCCCGGCTGGTAGCCCGCCTGTTCCAGCCGGATCAGGTCGGCACGGACGTCGGCGCGGCTGAGAGGCGCCTGCGCGCTTTGCGCGAAGGACAGGGCTGGCGCGGCCAGGGCGCAGGAAATCAGTACGGTGCGGATGAGTGCTTTCATGATGCGTTACCTCTTTCGGTCGGATGGCCCRCTGCCGCCGGGGCCGTGGCGCCTTCATCGACAGGATGAACAGGCTGTACCCAGTATTGGCTTTGGCCACTGACCCGAGCCTGACCATCTCATTACAGTTTCGTCATCGGTGCGCTTTGCCAGCCACCACCCAGTGCCTTGACCAGCATGACGCTCGCTATCAGTTGCCGCCGGCGCACCGCCTCGGCGGCCCGCTCGCTGGCAAGCGCGGTGCTCTCCAGCACGCTGACATCCAGATAGGCCACGGCGCCCTTGCGGTAGCGGTCCAGCCCCAGCGCCAGCGCACGCTCGGACGCTTCGGCCGCCGCCTGCTGGCTGGTGGCTTCCTCCTGCAGCGCACGCAACGCGGCGAAGTTGTCCTCCACCTCCTGGAAGCCGCGCAGCACGGTGCCGCGATAGTCGGCGGCGCTGGCGTCTAACTGGGCGCGCGCGCTGTCGGCCACCGCCTGCCGGCGCCCGCCGTCGAACAGCGTGGCGGCCAGCGCTGGGCCGATGGCCCAGAAGCGGCTTGGCGCGGTCAGCCAGCCGGCCAGGCTGGTGCTCTCCAGGCCTCCGCTCACGGCAAGCAGCAGGCTCGGGAAAAAGGCGGCGCGGGCCACGCCGATCTGGGCGTTCGCGGCCGCCACGCGGCGTTCGGCGGCCGCAATGTCGGGCCGGCGCTCCAGCAGTTGCGAGGGCAGCGCGGCCGGGATGGCTGGCAGCGCGGGCAGCGCCGCGGTGTCGGCCAGCGGCGGCAGCGAGAAGCGCGCGACGGGTTCGCCCAGCAGCGTGGCGATGGCATGCTCCAGTTGCGCGCGATTCAGGCGCAGGTCCGCCAGCTGCGCCCTGGCGTTCTCGAGCTGGGCCCGGGCCTGTGCCACGTCGCCTTCCGTCGCGATGCCGCCACGGTAGCGGTTGCCGGCCAGCTCCAGCACCGTACCGTAGGCGTCAAGGGTGCGCTGGAGCAGGTCGAGTTCCCGGTCGGTCGAGCGCAGGCCGAAGTAGTCGGCGGCCAGCTCGGCCTGCAGGCCCAGGCGCACGGCCGCTACGTCGTCGGCGCTGGCCTGGGCGCGCGCCTCGGCTGCGTCCACGCCATTGCCGATGCGGCCCCACAGGTCCGGCTCCCAGGTGGCTGTCAGGCCCAGCAGGTGGTTGGGTTCGGTCTTGCCGGCCAGCGAGCGGCCAACCACATTGGCCGAGGTATGGCTGCTGCTGATACTCGCCCCGGCGCTGAGGGTGGGAAAGTACGCGGCATGCGCGGCCCTGGCCTGGGCGCGTGCATCTTGCAGCAGGGCCACCGCCTTGCGCAGCGTCTGGCTGGAAACATCGATGTGTGCTTCGAGCGTGTCGAGCCGTGCATCGGCATATACGCGCCACCAGTCCGGCGCGATGCCCGGCGGACCGCCCGGCTGCGCGGCGCTGGCGCCGGCTTCCTTGTAGGCAGCCGGCGTGTCCACGGCGGGCGGCTGGTAGGGTGGGGCGGTGGCGCAGCCGGCCAGCAGCGCGGCCATGGCAATGGTGATGGCCAGGCTCGTTGCGTTGCGCCTGGTCTTGGGGAAACGGACGGGAGTGTGTCGTGCATGCATGCCGGGCCTACCTTGCTTTGCTGGTCAGCCTGACCACATCGCCCGCCAGCAAGCCGTCGCCGGGATTGACCACCACTTGCTCTCCGCCCCGCAGGCCTTCGGTGATTTCCACATGGGAGCCGAAGTCGCGCCCGATCGTCACGGTCCGGATTGCCAGCTTGCCGTCCGCGCCAACCACGGCCACGCAGGTGCCCTGCGCCCGGAACATCAGCGTATTGGCCGGCAGGTCCAGGCCGGCCCGTGTCCGCGGCGCGCTCAGGTGCGCCTCGGCATAGGCCCCGGGCAGGATCCGGCCGCCGGCGTTGTCCACGTCCAGTTCCACGCGCAGGCTGCGCGTGACGTGATCGATGGCGCCGGCGTTGCGCGCCACGGTGGCGGGAAAACGCTGCCCGGGGAACTGCGGCAACGTCAGCCACGCCTGCATCTGCGGGCCGACGATGCCGCTGGCGTCCTGTGGCACCTGCACGTACACGCGCAGCCGCTCGCTAGCGGAAAGGTGGAAGAGTTCGCGGCCGGGTCCGCCGGCGCTGCCGGCATCGATCAGCGCGCCGGTGTCCACATTGCGCGCTGTCACCACGCCGTCGAAGGGCGCGCGGATCTGCGTGTACGAGGCCAGTTGCGCCAGGCGCGCCGTGTTGGAGCGCGCCGAGGCCAGCGTGGCGGCCTTGGCTTGCATGTCGGCCACTTTCTGGTCGGTGTCCTGCTGGGCCACCGAGCGCGATTTGAGCAGGTCCTGCCAGCGCTCTGCCGTGCTCTTGGCCAGCGCATAGTTGGCCGCGGCGATGGCTTCGTCGGCGCGCGCCTGGCGTAGCTGGTCGCTCACCTCAGGGGCATCGATCTCCGCCAGCAACTGGCCTTGCCTGACCGGCGTGCCGATGTCGGCGTACCAGCGGCGCAGGTAGCCGTTCACGCGCGCATAGACCGGTGCGTCCTGGAAGGCGCGCACATCGCCTGGCAAGGTCAATTCCTGAACCGCTGGTGCGCTGGCGGGCCTCACCGTGGAAACGACCATGGCCATCGCTTCGGCACTGTTAACGGCCAGTGCGGCCTTGGCGTGCAGCCTGGGCACGACGCCGGCGGCCAGCGCCGCGCCGAGCAAAGCCAGCGCCAGCAGGCCGGCGCGTATGCGGCGAACCCTGGCGGTGCCGGTGGCGGACGATAAGTTGGCAGTGGGTGAAGCTTGGGAAGCGGGGAGAGTCATGCCTGACCTTTCTGTTCGAAGCTGAGGGCGGGACGCGGTGCAAGGGCGGAGGTAGGAGCGCGAGCGGCAAGCCAGCGGTGCAGCAGCGCGAACAGGGTCGGCACCAGTACCAGGGTGGCGACGGTGCCGCAGGCCAGGCCGCCGATCACGGCGCGGCCCAGCGGCGCGTTCTGCGCGCCCGCGTCGCCGGCGCCGAGCGCCATCGGGATCATGCCGATCAACATCGCCAGCGCGGTCATCACCACCGGGCGGAAGCGGCCGATGCCGGCTTGCAGCGCGGCGTCGAAGGGCGACGCGCCCCGCGCGCGCAGCTCGCGCGCCAGGCTGATCACCAGGATGCTGTTGGCGGTGGCGATGCCGATGCACATGATGGCGCCGGTCAGCGCCGGCACGCTGACGGTGGTGCGGGTGATGAAAAGCATCCACGCCATGCCGGCCAGCGCGCCCGGCAGTCCGCCGATGATGGCCAGCGGGTCGAGCCAGGACTGGAAGTTCACCACCATCAGCAGGTACACCAGCACCACCGCGATCGCCAGGCCGCCGAGCAGACCGGCGAAGGACGCGTGCATGGTCTGCACCTGGCCGCGCACGACCAGCTCGGACCCGGGCGGCAATGTCTTGCGCGCGGCGTCGACGAGGCGGCCGATGTCGCCGGCCACCGCGCCAAGGTCGCGCCCGCGCACCGAGCCGAAGATGTCGATCACCGGCTGCACGTTGTAGTGCGACACCACGCCCTGCTGGTTCGTGCGCGCCACGCTGCCCAGCGAGCCGAGCAGGTCGCCGCCGGCGCCGTCGGCGGTGGTGCCCGGGGCAGCGCCAAGGCCAAGCGGAATGTTCGATAGCGATTGCAGCGAAGCCATCGCGTACTGAGGCACCGACACCATCAGCGGATAGCTTACGCCGTTGCGCGGGTTCAGCCAGAAGTTGGGCGAAGTCTGGCTGCTGCCGGATAGCGAGATCAGCAGATTCTGCGCCACCTCGCGCTGCGATAGCCCCGCCTGCAGCGCGCGGGTGCGGTCCACCTGCACCGTCAGCGCGGGCTGGTCGTCGGGTTGCTGGATATGCACATCCGCCAGGCCAGGCACCGCGCGCAACTGGCCAGCCAGCTTCTGCGCCATCTCGCGATTGGCTGCCGGCTGGCTGCCCACCACCTGGATATCGATCGGCGCCGGCAACCCGAAATTCAGGATCTGGCTGACGATGTCCGCCGGCAGGAAGGAGAAGCTCACGCCGGGAAACGCCTTGGGCAGCAGGCTGCCAAGCCGGTCCACATAGTCCGCGGTAGCGCCGTGGCCTGGCTTCAGCGAGATCAGTATCTCGGCATCGGCCGTGCCGATCGGCAGCGCGGAGTCGTAGGTGAGGTTGATGCCGCTGACAGGCAGGCCGATGTTGTCGATGATGCCGGCCACGTGGTCCGGGCCGATGGCGGCGCGGATGCGCCTTTCCACCTCGTCGGCGATGCGCGCGGTTTCCTCGATGCGGGTACCGGTCCGGGCACGCATGTGCAGGCGGATCTCGCCGCTGTCCACGCTCGGGAAGAAATCCTGCCCGAGAAATGGCACCAGCGCCATCGACGCCGCGCAGCAGGCCAGGAACGCAGCGGCGAGCCGCCGGGGATGCCGCAACGCCGCCGCCAGCGAGGCAGCGTAGCGCGCACGCACCGCTTCGAAAGCGCACTCGAAGCGTGACTGCAAGCGCGCGCAGGCGCGGCGCAGGCGGCCCGGCTTGCGCGTTTGCGCCGCCTCGCCGCGCATCAGGTAATGCGCGAGCGTGGGAATCAGCGTGCGCGAGAAGAAGTAGGACGCCGCCATGGCAAACACTACCGCCTCGGCCATCGGCACGAACAAATAGCGCGCCACGCCGGTGAGCAGGAACATCGGCAGGAATACGATGCAGATCGATAGGGTGGAAACCAGGGTGGGTACGGCAATCTGTGCCGACCCCTCAAGAATGGCCTGCTCCAGCGCCTGGCCCATCTCGCGGTGGTGCGTGATGTTCTCGATCGCCACGGTGGCGTCATCCACCAGCACGCCCACCGCCAGCGCCAGTCCGCCCAGCGTCATGATATTCAGCGTCTCGCCGAGCGCGGAGAGCGCCATCAGCGCGGCCAGTACCGACAGCGGGATCGAGATCGCGATGATCAGCGTGGCGCGCCAGCTGCCCAGGAACAGCAGGATCATCAGCGCGGTGAGGCAGGCGGCGATCATTGCCTCGTGCAGCACGCCATGGATCGCCGAGGTGACAAAGACCGACTGGTCCGACACCGGCTGCACCCGCAGCGAAGGCGGCAGGCCGGCCATGACGCGGGGCAACATCGCCTTGACCTGCGCAATGATGGATAGCGTGGAGGTATTGCCGCTTTTCTCGATCTCCAGCAGCGCGGCGCGCTTGCCGTCGCGGCGTACCACGTTGGTCTGAGGCGCGTAGCCGTCGCGCACGTGGGCCACGTCGCGCACATAGACGGTGCCGCCGGGGCCGCTCCTGACCGGCAGATCGTTGAGGCCGGCCACCGTGGGCGTGCTGCCGTTCAGGTCCACCCGATATTCCAGCGCGCCGATCTTTGCGGTGCCGCCCGGCAGCACCAGGTTCTGCGCATTGATGGCGTTGACCACATCGAGCGGCGCCAGGCCGCGTGCCTGCAGCGCGCGCGTATCGAGATCCACCATCACCTGGCGCACCTTGCCGCCGTAAGGCAGCGGCACCGAGGCGCCCTGCACGGTGGCCAGTTGGGTGCGGATGAAGTTGTTGCCGAGGTCGTAGAGCTGCTGCTCGGGCAACTGGTCGCTGGCCAGTGCCAGCCGCAGGATCGGTACCGTGGAGGCGCTGTAGCTCAGGATCAGCGGCGGCGTGGTGCCTGGCGGCATATTGCGCAGCATCGATTGGGCGCCGGACGAGGTCTCGGCAATGGCGCGGTTGATGTCCGCGCCCGGGTGGAAGAAGATCTTGATCACCGCCACGCCGCTGAGCGATTGCGACTCGATATGTTCGATATCGTCCACGCTGTTGGTCAGCGAACGCTCGTAACCGGTGACGATGCGCCGGGCCATGTCCTCGGCGGACAGGCCGTTGTAGGTCCATACGACGCTGACCACCGGGATATCGATGGCCGGAAAGATATCGGTGGGCGTGCGCAGCAGCACCAGCGGGCCGGCCAGCAGCAGGCACAATGCCAGCACCACGAAGGTGTAGGGGCGGCTCAGCGCGAGCCTGACGATCCACATCGTGGGATCTCCGGAGTGATGGATGAACGGGCCGCAGCGCGCCCACTGGGCGGTTCGGCGGAAACACTCGATGGGCGGATTCTAGAAAGGGCAGGGGAGGGGAACGCTGTCGAATCCATTACGGATTTGTCATTCAAGTCCGGCGCGGCCAGCGCTATCATCCGGCATGCAAGGCGCCGCAGCATGCCTTGCCGGCACTGGTCAGACGAGGACGATCATGAGAATTCTGGTGGTGGAGGACGAGCCCAAGACCGGCGAATACCTGCGCAAGGGACTCACGGAGTCTTCCTTCGTGGCCGACCTGGCCGTGACCGGCACCGACGGCCTGCACCAGGCGCTGGAAGGCAGCTACGACCTGGTCATCCTGGACGTCATGCTGCCCGGGATGAACGGCTGGGAAGTRCTCAAGCGGCTGCGCGAGCACAAGGACACGCCGGTGCTGTTCCTGACCGCCCGCGACGAAGTGGAGGATCGCGTGCGTGGCCTGGAGCTGGGCGGCGACGACTATCTCGCCAAGCCGTTCGCCTTCGTCGAGTTGCTGGCACGGGTACGCACGCTGCTGCGGCGCGGACCGGTGCGGGAAGCCGACCGGATCGAAATCGAAGACCTTGAGATCGACCTGATCCGCCACCGCGTGACACGTGCCGGACAGCGCATCGATCTGACGCCGCGCGAGTTCGCGCTGCTGCATTTCCTCGCGCGGCGGCACAGCGAGGTGCTCAGCCGTACCCAGATCGCCTCGCATGTGTGGGATATGAACTTCGATAGCGACACCAATGTGGTGGACGTTGCGGTGCGCCGCCTGCGGGCCAAGATGGACGACGACTTCCAGCCCAAGCTGATCCATACCGTACGCGGCATGGGCTATGTGCTGGAGCGCCGGCAGCCCTGATGCGCAGGCTCTCTCTCACTACCCGCCTGGCGCTCGCCTTTGGCCTGGTCGCCGCGATCGTGTTCGGCGGCGCGGGCGCCTACCTCTATCGTGCGCTCGCCATGCAGGTGATCGAGCGCGACGATGCCGAACTGCTGCGCAAGGCGGCACGCGTGCGCAATGAACTGGCGGAACTGGACCCTGGCGCCGCCGGAGCGTGGAGGGAAGCCGCCGGCGTGGTGTCCGGCAACGACGAGTTCGCGCTGGTGGTGCACGCATCCGACGGTACCGTGCTGGTATCCGCCAATACCGGGAAGGACGCGCCGCCCGCCTTAACGCCTCTCGCCGCGGATGCGCCGCTCGACACCGCGTCGATACACACCTGGACCACGCAGCAGGGCTACTCCGCGCACGGCATCAAGGCCTTGCTGCGCGCGGGCGCCGCCTCCACCTCCGCCGCCGCTTCCACCGCCACGCCGGCGCAGACGTTCACCCTCTACCAGACCGCCATCTCCCGCACCATCATGCTGCGCACCTACCGCGCCAAGCTGTTGCTGGCCGGGCTGCTTGGCACGGTGTCGGTGGCCGCGCTCGGCTACCTGGTGGTGCGTGCCGGCATGGAGCCACTGCGGCGCATCGCCGCCGGCGCCTCGTCGGTCACCGTGCGGCGTCTGGCGCTGCCGGTGGATCCGGAGCAATTGCCGCCCGAACTGGAGGAGCTGGCCGCGGCCTTGCAGCAGATGATGGACCGGCTGCGCGACGGCTTCGAGCGGCTTTCGCAGTTTTCGGCCGACCTGGCGCACGATTTCCGCACGCCCATCAGCAACCTGCTGGGACAGAGCCAGGTCGCGCTGGCGAGCGAACGCAGCGCCGACGAGTACCAGGCCCTGTTGGCCTCCAATATCGAGGAATATGAGAGGCTCGCCCGCATGATCGAGAACATGCTGTTTCTCGCGCGGGCGGAGAACGCCCGCGTGGCCGTCAAGCCGGCGCGGCTGGATCTGGCGCGCGAGCTGGGCGCGCTGTCGGATTACTTCGAGGGGCTGGCCGAGGCACGCGGGGTGGCGATCGCGGTGGACGGCGGCGGCGCCGTGCAGGCCGATCCGCTGCTGCTGCGGCGCGCGGTCAGCAACCTGGTGGCCAACGCCATCCGCTACACACCCGCCGGGCAGACCGTGGTGCTGGCGGCGCGTTCCTCCCTGGGAGGCAGCAGTATCGAAGTGCGCAACCCTGGCGCCGGCATCGCGCCGGAACACCTGGCCAAACTGTTCGACCGCTTCTTCCGTGGCGATCCCGCTCGCGCCAACTCAGGAGAGTCGGCAGGCATTGGTCTCGCCATTGTGAAGTCGATCATGGACTTGCACCACGGCAGCGTCGAGGTGGAGTCGGAGGTCGGGGGCACCACGGTGTTCAGGCTGTTTTTTCCTGCAGGCATTGCCGATTCCGCGCCGGTTCGGCAATACGTGTGATGTTGCGGCCCGTGCTCCTGGTATGCCCGCTTCCCGTCAGCCTCGAAGCGTGAAACATGGCCACCCCAATAAATTCGCACCCGCCGCAAAAAAACTATTCAAAAATCAAAAAGCTTGTTGTAGAATGCGGCCTCCGTTTCGCAGAGTAGTAGCAAGTCGCAAGAAACGGAGCTTGTTCCCCGATAGCTCAGTTGGTAGAGCGCCGGACTGTTAATCCGTAGGTCCCTGGTTCGAGCCCAGGTCGGGGAGCCAAAAAGCGGGAGTAGCTCAGTTGGTAGAGCGCAACCTTGCCAAGGTTGAGGTCGCGAGTTCGAGCCTCGTCTCCCGCTCCAAATACAGATCTGCAGGGTTCCACGGAATTCTGCGGGTCACCGAAAAAAGGAGCGAAAGCTCCTTTTTTCGTTCCAGTGCAGTTCCACTGCAATCCAGCAGCAGCCAGTACTTTTGAGTCCGGGTTGAATCCATCAAAACGTGCGGGTACTTGCGCGCCTTGTTACTGGCTGGCGGCGGGTGACATGTGGGCCATCTGTTCCTGAATCCAGGTATAGAGGCGTCTGCCTCCTCGGTGGTCAGTGCATACTTTGTTTCCATGCCTATCCCTGGCGGCAATGCAGTGCTCAATCGGCATGGATCGGTCGCGGCATCCCGTCCTCGGGCCAACATCAATCTTCCGGACTACGTGAAGGCCGCGCTCTAGTGCCGCCATTTCACTTCCCCGGTTGGCATGTTCATGCTGATCTACCTTGTGGAGTTAAAAGGTTGCCCGTGCCCATTCAGTCCGCGCTTGGCGAATCCGCGCCGTTTCCTATGTTTTCCCCGTTCTTCCTGCCGTTCGCGGCCCGGCGCCGGTTCTCCCTTTGAGCTTCCTGCGCGATTTGGAACGCATGCAGCGCACTTTTCACTGTGTCGGCTTCCACGTTGTTGCGGATTCGCTTGTAGCCCATGCGCTGAAGTTGTCTGCGTCGCAGTGCATTGCCCGTTATCCCCAGGCGACGGCGATCATGAATCCGAGGCTTGAGAACCAGAAATTTAACCAACTGGCGAACCAGGGACTCAGCGGCTCCAGCACTGCGCACGCCAGAAGCGGCGCCATACAACAGCCAGCCACAACCCAGTTCCTCTGGTACAGCGCCCAAAAGATGCCATACAGGAAGGCCGGCCAGCTCCAGCCGTCCCCGACTGCAACCAGGTGACCTTTCGCGTGTCGCTGGATGGAATAGCTACGCATGGTGAGCAGAAGGCGCGTGTGGCGTGGTGGAGACTGGCTGCCCTCCGGTCGGGCCGCCTGTCACTGAGATTGTTGAACGGCTACCCCGACAAGACGTGGAGACGCCAGCCACGCCCTTGAATCGTCCGTGCAGAGTACGGAGACCGCGCGAGGGATTCACCTGTTTAACCTCGCTTAGCGAGGTGCCGAACACACTCTTGCACAGCACCCTTCATCACCGCGTCGACTTCTACGGATGTTCCGACATAGGCATTGACTAGATTCAAGGCATGCCTTTCGACCATCAAGCCGGCCGTCAAGAACGCCAGGCCGGTTACCATCACAAGCATGTCTGTAGAAAAAAGCAGAGCAGCCACATTCAGCGAAAACAGAGCAGACACTCGCCGTGCCAGCCACCTCATCAAGAGGTGGATGGCGTATACCGCGTGCGTGATGCAGAGAATGGCCAAACATCGCCAAAGCCAGCTTGCGTCCGCAGAGTACGGATAGGGATTCTCGGGGCTCAGTGAGCATCTGTTGATGCGGTGCACAATCAGCAGGCATTTGCTCTGCAAGCTTGGGCGCCGACGACATGAGCTCGACCTGGGTCATTCCCGCGTAGATGGGGTCGCCGTGTTCCTTGAGATCGATCGCGACGATTTTTTCAATGCTGTTGTATTGCACTCGGCGTTCTATTGCCCTGGACGCAGGGTGCTTGCCCCGCAGTATGACTGCCGGAACTGACGAACAAGGTAGGCATTGCCGCATGCAAGGTGGGACGCGTGGCTTGCCGTCGTAGAGGACATGATTCACGTACTTCTCTGTGATGACGACCGCCACTGTCCATAGTAGTACTTTTGCACGCTGATTCGGACATGTCTCATATCGCAGGGCGCAACCCGCCGATACCATGAAAGATTCACGCGCGCGTGGCCCAGGATTTGCGCTCGCACGGAACGTCGTTAGAGCGGAGAGTGTTGCCATGGATTGGTTGTTAGCTATTCAGTCATCACGTTGGATCGATGCGCACGGAGCCCCGATCCGGTTCTACAAGGGCGGCCATGTCGAGGTGACCGGCCGGGAGTACAGCTCGCAGGATGCGCTGGAATTGGCGTTGGATGCTTCACTGGCGCTAGGCGGCAAGCCGGTTCGATGCGTAGCGATCGTGCCGGGTGCGACGGTGTCGGTGTCTACGGGAACGCTGGAACCCTGGGACGACGGCGAGAGGCTGCAGTACTTCGAAGACCTGTGGCGCCTGTTGAAGCCCGAGTTGGTCAAAGGGCTGTCTGCACCGACGCCGCGGGGCCGCCAGTTGTTTACGCTGGACTATGGCATCCAGCTTGAGTTGGGCTGGGACGACCGCGCGCAGCTACCGCCGGGCGCCATGTCGATTCGCGTGCAGTATGACGGAGCGGATGCAGAGCACTACGCCAGGCATCGCAGGCGGCAACCTCTGCGCGAGCAGCCCAATCATCGGCGCCGATGGCTGCGCCAGCGGCTATTGATACGGCAGCTCCTGCTCGACGCATTGGTAAAGACGGGGCAGGCCACCCACAAGGACTATGCGCGGCTAACGGCGTACGTGAGATATCGCGTCACGGGAGCCCTGGCCGCATGGCAGGCGGTACGCAATGAAGTCGATGCGCTGGCGGTCGGGATGAACTTTACGGAGTTACTGAAGACGCGCTCCATCACCCAGATAGGTTCCAATGTCGCTGAGTTTGTTCGGGCGACACTGCCGAAAGGTAACCGCGGAAGGCCTGTCGACGCGGCGGTCTCGACCGCATTGACCAGCGTGGTTTGGCAAGCGTTTGATGTGCGTGGCGGCGTGTTCTATGAGCCGAGTGCGGCATTGCACCGCCTGCTGGATTCTGCTTTTGTGGCAGACGATGTGCCGATCGGCGCTTTGGCGATGCCGGCGGATACCATTTGCATCACCCCAGAGTCGAGCCGTTGGATGCGCATCGGCGAGAGCGAGGCCATTGTCCTGTTTCGGAACCCGCGCAGCGTGAGTTGTCTGACGTGGTCGCGTGCGGACGGTGCGGACGTACTGGAAATGCTGGAGCTTCCGCTCGACCGCCCGGAGCGGACCATTAGCGAGCTGCTGGACGAAGCATTTGTCCGGCATGCGATGACCGATGCTTTCCTCGTCGCAGACGGAGGGATGGAGGAAAGACGCCAGCATTGGCGCCATACGCTGGATTACGCGATCAAGATGTTGCTGTATCTGACGGTCCGCGATGCCCAGGTGGTGCCCAATCAGGCCTACACCCTTGCGCCAAGAAACTTCACAGGCCTGGGGAAACGCAAGCGGGCGCAACGCCTTCAGGAGATCGAGGAGCTCTACGACAGGTACGTGGTAGGGCCGGCCCTGCTAGATATCGAGGCCGATGCATTGGCGCCCGCTGACACGGGGCCGAGAGAGATCTCGCCCCATTGGCGGCGGCCCCACTTCAAGATGCAGCCCCACGGGGTCCATAGCACTCAGCGCAAACTGATCTTCATTGGGCCGACCATCGTGCGCGCTGATCGCCTGGGGCTCACCGCCGCGGAGTCGCCGAGCGACGACGGATAGGCGTGCTGCCCCGTAGCGACCAACGCAGAAATCGACGTGCCGCACTTAGGGCTGACATAGCCCAAAGTGCGGCTAGGCTCCGATCACCGTCGAACAGACCGGGATCCAACATGGCCTTGATTCAACCGGGTTGCGCTCATTTTTGTAGATATACAATAAAAATGTATATCCAGGAGGGGCAAAGCAAGTAGCCAAATGGGTCGTTCGGAAGCGCTGATGCGTAGCAAGCCGGTCATCAGCGTGCAGGTACTGAATGAAGTCACGAATGTCTGCCTACGCAAGCTAGGCATGGACTGGGATGAGGTGGGGCAGTTCCTGGATGTGGTGAAGAGCTTGTGCCACGTGATGCCCCTGACCGTGGAGGTGCACGAGCTGGCGCTGCGCGTGGCCGAGCGTCAGGGTCTGGCGTTCTACGACGCCCGCAACGTGGCCGCTGCCTCGATCGAGGGGTGCCAGACGCTATATTCCGAGGATATGCACCATGGTTCGATCCTTGAGGACAGTCTGACGTTGAGAAACCCGTTCGCATGAGCGTTGCGCGGCATGTGCGAATGCCTGTCGGCTCCAAGGGAGCCTTCAGCTATCAGGGTAGGATCGTCTGTTCTTTTGTCGGGGGCAACCGCATCCCTGTGCACGGCTCCTTCACGCGTCTCGTCCGAGACGCTTCCCATACGCTGTCCACGCGGTATCGATCCGCCCCACGGCACTAGCGCGGCCTGCCGCGAGCGCTCTTCCTCGAACTCCCGGCGCGAGGCGGCTCTTTAATTCCCGCCAAGGCACCGCCGACGTTCATCTGCTCCATCCACGACAAGGCATCGACATACGACAGAAACTGGCGGAGATAGCCTGGCGACAGTTCGTGCATCAGTGAGAGGGATCGATGCACCAGGCGGTTCGAGTTGAGCGGGCCGGCATTGTCGGGCACCTGCTCCAGCGACTGCCGCAATTGCCGGTCGGTACTGACCCTGGACCAGGTCTCCCTGAAGTAATCGAGCACCGCCGGTTCGGGATAGGAGACGCTGCGGGGCGTGGCGTGAATTGCTGCGGGGATGCCGCGATCCGCCGGCGCATGGCTGGCGATGTATTCGATCAGTCCGGCAAGCGCCCCGCGAGCCGGCTCGCATGGTGATGCCGCGTTGCCCGCATCGCCGGCCTTGCTTGCGGTGCTTTCAAGATCGTCGGCATAGGCCTTGAGCAGTTTGGACAGCCTGTCGTCCAGGATGCGTCGCGCATCGCCGCCATGGCCGGCCGACCGCCGCGCCAGCGCCTCGATGAAACGGAAGCGGACAGGATCCAGGCGGTCGGCGCCTCGCTCGCGCCATGCGTCGAGCATTGCCTGGGCGTCGCGCGTCCCGCCGTCGTGTGTCCCGCCACTACCCACGGCGCTTCACCGTTGCGGTGGATGGTCTGGCGATCGGCGCTATTTCCACGCGCCGGTTCTTGGCCCGTCCCTGGTCGTCGGCATTCGAGGTCACGGGCTGTTCGGAGCCGAACGCGGCCGCGAATACCGAGGAGGATGGGATGCCTGCATCGATCAACGCACGGGTTACCGTCAATGCGCGCTGCGCTGACAGCTCCCAGTTGTCGGCAAAGCGGCGGTTGGCTTCCCGCACCTGCTGGTCGTCGGTAAAGCCGCTCACCATCAGGATCTCCTCGCGGGCCTGCAGGTAAGCAGACAGGGGCGCGGCCAGGCTCTTCAGCACTTCCCGGCCTTCAGGCTGCAACTGATCGGAGTTGAGGGCAAACAATACGCTGCCGCTGATGCCGATGCGTCCGTTGACGAGCGTCACCCGGCCAGCCGCCAGCGGCACCGCCAGCGCCTTCTCCAGGGCCTCGCGGCGATGCGTCTCCTCCTGCCGTTGCCTGACCTCCTCTTCCAGCTTGGTCGAGAGTTCGAGCTGCACACCGATGACGCCCACCAGGATCAGGACGAAGGCGCCCAGCAGCACCGACATCAGGTCGCCGAAGACGGCCCATATCGGCGCTGTCGGCTCCACGCCGGCGTCGAGGTCCTCGCTCATGCCGCTTCGGCGCCGGCGAGCGCCCCCTGGCCGGCGAGCTGTTGCAGGTTTTCGACGATCTGCTTCTGCGACATCATGCTCAGGTCGATGACTTCCCTGGCCTGTGCCACGTAATACGCAAGCTGTTCGTCACTACGCACGACGGACTTGTCCAGCGCGGCTTCGATGCGCTGCAGGTGGGCCACCAGCTTGTCGTTCGACTCGCCGAACAACTGCACGGCCATACCGAATGCTTCGCCCAGACTTGCCACCTCGACGGCACTGCCGGTGACTTGTGCCGCGACGGCTTCCAGCTTCCCGGTTTCAGCCTCGACCTTGTCGGTGAACCGGGTGCCGACACGGTCCAGCAGATCCGCCGTCGTGCCGACCAGCGCGTCGACAGCCGTGCGCTGTTCGGTGGAGGCATGATTTACGGCACCGAGCAGGGTTGCCAGCGTTTCCAGCAGGCGACCGCGCTCTTCCAGCATGGTGTTGTCGCGGACCATGCTGTCGGAGAGCTTCTGGCGCAGTTCGCCGATGACGTCGGCCGCGGCCTTGGGGGCTTCCGAAGCGGCTTGCACGAGCCGGGAGATTTCGGCAATGGTGTCGCTGGCGTTCGCCTGCGTCTGGGCCGAGATGTCGCGCGCGGTCTGCGCCAGCGTGTCGCAGATTTCCTGCTGCCGGCTCGCGTTGTGCGTGCCCGCCAGCTCCCACTCCTTGTGCAGCGTGGCAGCCACCGCACCGAGCGTCTCGGTCCAGGCCGCCAGCCGCTGCTGGTCCCGCGATGCCAGTTCCGCCTGCAGGTCCGCGTGCGACTGGCCCACCGCGCGCACCAGCGACGCCGAGTGCTGCTCGAGGGTAGCCGCGGCCGCCGCCAGCGCGTGTTGGTTGTCGCCCGCCAGTTTTTCGCTGATGCGTTCGTGCTGGGAGAGCGCGTTGCGCCATGCTTCCGACACGCTGCCCGTTGCGGCTTCCAGGCGCGCGGAGACGCCTTCCAGCAGCTTGGGGGCCGCGGACGCGGCTTGCACGAGGCGGTCGATTTCGGTGAGCGTGCTGTTGGCGTGTGCGTGCGTTTGAGCCGAGATGTCGCGCGCGGTTTGCGCCAGCGTGTCGCAAATCTCCTGCTGCCGGCTCGCGTTGTGCGTGCCCGCCTGCTCCCACTCGCGGCGCAGCGCAGCGGCCATCGAACCGAGCGTTTCGGTCCAGGCCGCCAGCCGCTGCTGGTCCCGCGCTGCCAGTTCCGCCTGCAAGTCCACATGCGACTGGTTCACCGTGTGCAGCAGTGAAGCCGAGTGCTGCTCGATGGTCGCCGCGGCGGCCGCCAGGGCCTGTTGATTGTTGTCCGCCAGTTTCTCGCTGACGCGCTCGTGCTGGGCCAGCGCGTTGCTCCACGCTTCCGACACGCCGCCCGTCGCGGCTTCCAGGCGCGCGGAGACGCTTTCCAGCAGCTTGGGGGCCGCGGACGCGGCTTGCACGAGCCGGTCGATTTCGGCGACCGTGTTGCTGGCGTGCGCTTGCGTCTGGGCCGAGATGTCGCGCACGGTTTGCGCCAGCGTGTCGCAGATTTCCTGCTGCCGGCTCGCGTTGTGCGCGCCCGCCTGCTCCCACTCGTGGCGCAACGTAGCGGCCATCGAGCCGAGCGTTTCGGCCCAGGCCGCCAGCCGCTGCTGGTCCCGCGATGCCAGTTCCGCCTGCAGGTCCGCGTGCGACTGGCCCACCGTGCGCACCAGCGACGCCGATTGCTGTTCCAAGGTCGCCGCGGCCGCCGCCAGGGCGCTTTGATTGTCGCCCGCCAGTTTCCCGCTGATGTGCTCGTGCCGGGACAGCGCGCTGTTCCACGCTTCCGACATGCTGCCCGCCGTGGCTTCCAGGCGGGTGGAGACGCCTTCCAGCAGGCCCGCCGAGCGTTGCTCAAAGGTGCCGGCGAACTGATCGAGCGCGGTGCGCAAGTCCTGCGTCAGCGCCTCGCTCGATCGCTGGTGCCCCGCCAGCGCCTTGTTCCAGATGTCCGCCACGGTAGTGGTCGCGGACTCGAACCCGGCCGACAGCCCGTCGAGCTGCCGCTGCACGGCTTGCGTGACGGTGTCGTTCAACGAGGCCGTCTCCCGCGCGATGCTCGACATCAAAGCTTCCACGGCCGGCTGAAGCGCCGCACCGGCGGCGCGGGAGCTCTCGGCGATGCTTTCCTTCATGGACTGCTCCACCGAGGAAGCCAGGCGGGTGTACGCGGCCTCGGTCTTGCCGTGAAAGGCGTCCTGGCTGGCGATCTGCCGCTCGTGCAAGGTTTGGCTGTGCTGCTCCATGGCCGCCATCATGGCCTGCAGCCGGTCGACCAGGCTGGGCATTGCCTCGGCCTGCCGCTGCAGGAGCTTGAAGGATTCCTCGCGCTGATGGGTCAGCGAGTAGACGCGCAATGTCGTCGCGATCTTCTCGTCCAGCATCTGCGCCGCCTGGAGCCGCTCGCGCCGGCTCAGCGTGGACAGCAGCCCCAGCATGGCGGATGTGGCCACGCCCGCGATCGAGGTGCCGAATGCAAATCCCAGACCCTTGACCGGCGCGGCCAGCGAAGCGCGGATGGCCTGCAAGTCCGTTGCGCTTTCCAGCGCCATCCCGGTGCCCCTCAGGGTGACCACCATGCCCAGGAAAGTGCCGAGCATGCCCAGCAGCACCAGCAAGCCCACAAGATACGGCGTCAGCGCCGGCCCCGGCAGGCCCACGCGCTCACCCTCGATGCGCAGGCGCGTCGCATTGCGCAGGCTGGGATGCAATTGCTCCAGCCATGCAGCCAGCCTGGCTGGAGGCTCGGACAGGCCGGCCACGGCCCGCGCCAGGGTGGAAGTGGCCTGGTGGTAGCGTCGCAGTTCAAGCGCGCCTGCCAGGTAGCAGGCGCCGACCAGCATCGTGACGGCCAGCGCCAAGGTGTTCGAGCCGGCGTAGCCGGCGCCGATCCAGCACACGACGGCCAGACCCACCACAAAGACGGCGAAATTAAGAAGATATCTGGACATGGCGTCCTGGTTAGCTTGAGCGAAGGGCCGCAAGAAGCCCTTCGACCGGTTGAAAACGAATGTCCAGTTCGGCAAGCAACACGCTCCGCATGTCCTTGCGGAACACATCCAGCCATGCGCCGGGCGTGACCGCCGCGGGCTCTCCCGGGACCTGGGCGTCGGCCAACGCCGCCTGCCCGGCCTGGCGCAAACGCTCGAAGTGCCCTTCGAGCAGCGCGGGCACGGCGGCAAGCAGACTCCGCTCGCGCGCGCTCAGTGCCCGCTCCATGGCGGCATCCAGCACCGCAAGCCGGGACATGGCGGGCGTACTGGCGGCCAGCATCGCCCGCAGGCGGCCGCGCAGATTGCCGATGCCCGTTTCCATCGCCTGCTGCAGAGAGAGGTAACGCTGACGATAAACCGCGTAATCCACTACCGCATCCACCGCATCCGCCTGCGCGGGCGGCTGCGCTTGTCCGCGCCGCCTGGCGGGGGCGAGTGCGCTGTCGCCGGCGATGGCATCCGCCAACGCGGTTCGGACACGTGCGCAATCGCGCTCCTCGGCGCTGCCGAAGGCTCGCGCGCCGGGTGCCACAGCCGGCGGATTGCCGCTCAGGGCCGTGGACAGCTCGATGGCGTCGGCCCAGCCGAGCCATTGGCTCAGCCGGTCCGAGAGCGATTGTCTGGATTCGGGAACATCGACGTCCGTCAGGCGTGCAAGCAAACGAATGAGCGTCGGGCCGCTGAAACTTGTGCGCTGTGACACTTGCACCATACCGGCGGAGTCAAAAACCCGCTAGTTTACACGCCGGCGGCAGCTGAACCCACTTCCTTTCGCATTGAAGCGCTAACAAGCAGCCAGAGCCACATGGTGTCATCGGCAATCGCGAAGCGAACCGGGTCAGGCTCCACACGCTCGATGGCATGATCGCCCGTTTGCGGGCCAGGCTTTGCGAACGCAATACCATGGAAACTTTCGCTTGTCAGGGGTTGCCGAGCAGGGGTGATTAGTCCATAATGCAGTCCATTGATTCGGCGGGAGGCTGAAAAATTCCTTAAGAATCAATGGGTTATGGCGACAATACCGGTCTCGTATCCCGCTCCGTTGCATCAGGCAAAAGAGCAAGTCGTTGCAGTTTGCGATCAGTAACTGCCCATGTGGCTCAGTGGTAGAGCACTCCCTTGGTAAGGGAGAGGTCGGCAGTTCGATCCTGYCCATGGGCACCATCCGTTTTCATTCCCCGAATTCACTCCCCGCGGCTAGCGGCCATCGTACAGGCCGCTCTAGTCAGGTTCACTCCATCGGTCAGTTCCCGCGCCGCATTCCGTCGTGCCAGGCCCTACTGACGCATTCCCCCGAACATGAAGCTGGACACCGTGATGCCGCCGGCGAAGTTGTCCTCGTGATAGACCCGTGTGGCTGTGTCGTCTTCGGCCGCGCCGACCGCCACCATTAGCGGCAGCAGATGCTCTTCCCGCGGATGTGCCTGGCGAGCCGCGGGCGCGTTCTCCCAGGCCGTCAGCGCCGCGGCGCGTTGTTCCGGGGTTGTTGCCGTGAGTGCTTGCTGAAGCCATGCATCGAATGCTGCCGACGCCTCCTTCCCCGCGGGGCCGAACGCGCGCAGGTTGTGGTAGCTCWGCCCGCTGCCGACGATAAGGATGCCCTCGCGCCGCAGCGGCGCCAGCGCCCGCCCGAGCGCCAGGTGCGCGAGCGGGTCGAGCCCGCGCTTGAGCGAGAGTTGCACGGTCGGCATCTCCGCGCCGGGATAGATGACGGCCATCGGCGCATACATGCCGTGGTCAAAGCCGCGCAGCGGATCGAGCCGGGCGGCAATGCCCGCACTTTCCAGCAGGCCGAGTACGCGCCCGGCGAGTTGCGGCGCGCCTGGTGCCGCGTACCGGATCTGGTAGGTGTAGTCCGGGAAGCCGTAGTAGTCATAGATCATGGGCGGGTTCGGATTGGCCATGATCGTGAAGTCCGGCTCTTCCCAGTGCGCCGAAATCATCAGTACTGCCTTGGGCGCCGCGCCCGCCAATTGCGGCATCTGCTGCAGGGCGGTCTTGAGTCTGTCGTAACGGCCACCCATTTGTTCTTCCATCCAGGGCCAGGGCCCGCCRCCGTGCGAGATGAAAAATGTGGGAAGTGCTGGCGTTGTCATCTTGGCTCTCCTGGTGACTCAGCGGCGCCGCTCGGCAACGTAGCCAAGCAGGCCGGACAGTTCGCGCGCGGCGCGCTTGACCTCGCGTTCGACGCGCTCGCGCAGCGTGGTATCCCGCTCGAAGCGGAGTTCCGGGCCGGCCACGCTGATGGCGGCAACGGTGGCGCCGCTGGCATCGAATACCGGCGCCGCGCAGGAGTCGATGCCGGCCTCGAACGCGGAGAAGCTCCATGCGCAACCGCGCTCGCGGTCGGCGGCAAGGATGTCGCCCAGCCGCGCGTAGGTGGCCGGGCTCTGCCCGGTGACGATGGCCAGCGGTTCTTCACCCAGGCGCTCGCGCAGTGCATCTTCCGGCAGGCCGGCGATCAGCATGCGCCCCGGCGTGGTGAGGTGGGCCGGCACCCGGCTGCCGACCTGGATGTTGCTGACCAGCGTGGTCTGCGGCATGTCGCGCAACAGGTAAAGCACGTCACCGCCATCCAGCACGCCAAGGTATGCCGACAGTTGCAGCGACTGGCTTAGTCCCGCCAGCACACTGCGCGCGAACACGGTGAGGTCCTTGGACGCCAGCACCTTGGCCGCCAGCTTGACGAGATCGAAGCCGGCCTGGTGGCCGCCCTGCGGCAGCCGCTCCACCATGCCCTCGTGCTCCAGCGTGGCAAGCAGGCGCATCACCGTTACGCGGTTCACGTCGATGCGCCGGCCCACCTCGCTCAGGTTGGCGGTGGACCCGCCCTCGGCAATAAAGCGCAGCAGCCGCAGGGCGCGGATCACCGGGCTGACCAGTTGCGTCTTGTCGTCATCGCCGCCATCGGCGGCCTCGTTTGCGGCGGGTGCGGGCTGGCTCAGCTTGGGGTTCTTGCTCATCGGTTCCGGTTGGGCGGGGTGGCGGTGTACCGCACGGCTTAGTTGAGCGGCACCTGCCAGGCGTTGTAATCGTACACCCAGTCCGCATTGCCGCCTTCCTTGAGCCAGGCGTTGCTGCGCGAGCCGATCTGGATGCGGCTGGTGCGCTCGTGGCGCGCGGCCTGGTAGCGCGCGAGCGCGGCCGGGATGTCCTTGCCGTCGGCCTCGACCAGGCAGCGGGCCAGTACCACGCCGTCCTCGATGGCCATGCCGGCGCCTTGCGCCATGAAGGGCATCATCGGGTGGCAGGCGTCGCCCAGCAGCGTGACCGTGCCGGCGGACCAGGCGGGCAGCGGGTCGCGCACGTACAGCGCGGAGATCAGCACGTCGTCGCAGGCATCGAGCAGCGCGCGGGCTTCGGCATGGAAGCCCGCATAGGCCTCGCGCACGTCTTCCACGCGGCCCGGCGTGGTCCAGGATTCGTTGCGCCAGGCTTCCTGCGCCACCGTGGCGAAGACAAAGATCTCGCGGCCGCGGTTGAGCGGGAAGGTCACGATCTGCGAGGTTGCCTCGGGGCCCCACCACTTGGTAAAGGCTTGCAGGTTCGGCACGGAGGCAAGGCGCTCGGCCGGCACCACCGCGCGGTAGGCCACCACGCCGGTGAAGACCGGATGCTCCGGCCCGAACAGCGACGTGCGCACCGCCGAATGGATGCCGTCGGCGCCGATCAGCACATCCACGTCTTCCTGCGTGCCGTCGGCGAAGCGCAAGGTTGCGCCGGCCTCATGCCGTTCGAGTCCCGTCGCCTTCTTGCCGAGCCTGACGCATGCAGCGGGCAGGGCGCGCTCCAGCGCGGTCATCAGGTCGCCGCGGTGCATGGTGAGCTGCGGCGCGCCATAGCGGATCTCCGCCTCGTCGGACATGGCCAGGCGCGAGGTTTCCTCGCCGGTATTCCACGCCCGGCTGATGCGGTGGGTAGGCCGCGCGGCGGTCTCGCGCAGCGCTTCGCCCACGCCCAGGCCATCCAGCGCGCGCACCGCGTTGGGCGTGAGGTTGATGTCCGCGCCGACCCGCGCAAAGCGCGCGGCCTGCTCGAACACCACGACATCCTGCCCGAGCTTGCGCAGCGCAATCGCCGCGGCGAGGCCGCCGATGCCGGCGCCGTTGATGCCAATTTTCCTTGAAGCCATGGTGCTTGTTCCTTTGGGGTCGCCTTGGTATGTACCCGGGGGGTGCGCCTCGCTGCATAGCGGCTGCGCTTGCCGGTAGATATGTTCAAATATGAACGTAATGTTCATAAAAGAATATAAAGGCGGCAAGGGGATGTCAACCCGAGGGTTTACGCGGGGGCGAACGAAGGAAGAGACCGCATTGCGGCCTCAAGGGAAGGAGAAAACCTGCGGGTGCGTGGGTCCGCCTGAAGGCGGCGGGTGCGCGAGTTCAACCCACGAGGTTGAACTGCGCAGTCTCTTTGCGTGCCGGCGCGGCGTGCCTTCTTTTGGGGGGCTAGTATTCCCGCAATATCCAACCACTGATAAACGCAAAATACTCGCGCAACCAGGCGTTGTATCGCAAATAGAGTGGCGTAGCGGCCCCTGCGCCTGACACGGTCCGGAACCCGGCCTTATGCGCAATCCGCTTCGCGCGTATCAGGTGAAAATCACTGGTCACCAGCACTAGCGGGTCGCCGGCGCTCACGCCTTGTTGCTCCAGCAACCGGCGGCTGAAGAGCAGGTTTTCCTCCGTGCTGGTACTCCGGTCTTCCCGGATCAGGCGGTCCGGCGCCAGGCCATGCGTGGTCAGGTAGTCCGCCATGACATCCGCCTCGCTGCACCGCAGTCCGAAGTCCTGGCCGCCGCTCACCACCACTCGCGCCGCTGGCCATTGCCGTGCCAGCGCCAGGCCTTCGTCCAGCCGCGCAGCCAGGGTAGGCGATGCGGCGCAATGTGGTGTGCCAGAGCCCAGTATGAGGATGGCTTTGGGGGGCGATCCCGCGTCCGTGGATTCGGAAATGCCGGCGCTTATGAAATAGAAGAACATCCCCAATGTCACCAGCCACGCGGCAAACGCCGCCCGGCCTATCCCCCAGATCCATCGGCGCCGCCGGCTGGCCGTGCGCCATTGCGCCACTGTCTCCCAGCGCCATGACAGCATGAGAAAGGCCGCGCCGATCGCCAGAGGCAGGACGACACCGAAGTTGAACAGTCCCATCAGCATCAGCGCGAAGGCATCGCCAATCATCAGTGCGCCAGGTAGTGCAAGGCAGGTGCGCCGCCAGGCAGCGCTAGTCGACAATGTTGCGCGTGTCACTTTCATCCAGGCAAATGGTTAGTTGCATGCCTTCTTTGTTGAAGGCGCAATGGGGCAGGGGCGCGTGCAGGGCGTTGGCGAGCGGGATCCCTGCGAAGATCAGAATCAACGACCCGGCGGCCGCTAGCCGCACCAGCACCCTCGCTTGCGATGTCTTGGCACAGTGCCAGTCACTGGTTTCCTTCCGGGGTCCCGCTCACATCGCCTCGCGCCTGGCCCTCGCCCAGCGAACGCAGGAACGCCGGCACCTTGGCGCTGCTGGTGAGCTGTACGCGGGTGATGAGTTCGTAGTCCACACGGCTCATGCCGTAAGTCTGGGCGATATCGTGCTGCAGACGGTGCCAGAGGTGGCAGGTCATCTGGGCATCGGCCATCGCACGGTGGGCACGCCCGGACTTCGGCAATCGCAGCATGTCGACCAGCGTCGACAACCTGTGGTTTTGCGCGTGCGGGTAGACGCGCCGCGAAACGAGCATGGTGCAGGCGAAGGACTGATCGGACGACATGCCCAGGTGCGCAAGCTCGGCTTGCCAAAACCTCCGGTCGAAACCCGCGTTGTGGGCCACCACGGGATGCTTGCCGACGAACTGGGCCGCTTCTCGCATCACCTTCGACGCGGCAGGTGCCGATGCAATCATGTCGTTCGTGATGCCGGTGAGGTTCACGACCTGCGAGGGGATGCGCCTGCCCGCGTTCATCAAACTTTGATAGCGGTCGACGATTTGCCCGTCACGCAACAGAATGACAGCAATCTCGGTAGCCCGGTCGCCTTGATTGGGTGACAGTCCCGTCGTCTCAAAATCCAGAACCGCAATGGTCTGCATACTGTTTCTCTTGATCTTTGTTAGTTCATTGCCCGTCCAGGCCACTAGCTCAGGACGACTGTGTCAGCGTCGCGGGCGCGGGCTTTGCCGCCCGCCGCCGCGCGCGCGCCGCCAGTCCGCTGCCGAGCGCCCAGCGCAAGGTGGGGGCCAGCACTCGCATGCCGGCCAGCGAAACCGGCCGGCGGATCGCGGTGGCGCCATGCAGGCCAAGCTCGCGCTGGGCCCAGTGCGGCAGCAGTGCAATGCCCGCGTCGGCCATGATGCGTACAGCCGGCACCAGCAGCGGGCTGGCCACCGGCATGGCCATCACCAGCCTTACCACTTCGCGGCTGCGCTCGCTCACGACCAGTTGCGGGCGCATGCGCTCCAGGTAAGCGGCGATGGCTGCCGTGCTGCGGGGTATTTCGGTAGCGCCCAGCAGTTCGGCGATACGTGCCTCTTCCTCGTAATAGCGGTCCTGCTCGGCAAGCGAGAGCGGGCCGACATAGCGCAGGTATGCGGTCAGGAAGCTCGACACCTCGGCCACATGGACCCAGGTCAGCAGCGCCGGATCGTCCGCCGCGTAGGGCCGTCCGTCCGGGGCGGTGCCCTTGACCGCGGCGTGAATGCGCCTGACGCGGTCAATGAGCGCCAGCGCATCGGCGCGGCTGCCGTAGGTGGTGCCGGCGATGAACTGCGCGGTGCGTCCCAGCCGGCCCTGCATATCGGTGCGGAAGGTGGAGTGATCCCACACGCCGGCCAGCGCCAGCGGATGCATGGTCTGCATCAGCAGGGCGCTGACGCCGCCCGCCAGCATCGCCGGAAAATCGGCGTGCACCCGCCAGCAGACCGCGTCCGGGCCGAACAGGCCGGGGTCGCCGGGCGGGTTGTCATAGTCGAGGCTGAGGCCGGAGTTGCTCCGGGTCAGACCCCTCACCTGCGCGCCCGCCCGGGCGCGCAGGCGGTCGAGCAGCCGCCGGTGAGGGCCGCCGGGCGGGGACATGGAGGGGGGAATGCCGGGGGGATGGCCTTGCGAGCCGCTCATAAAAGCCTGGTGATTGCGTGTCGATTCGACCCTAATGATGACACACGGCTCAGTAGTAATGCAGGTCCGTCGCCTTGCCCCAGAAAACACGGTAGGCGTAGAGCGTGTAACCCAGGATGGTGGGCAGCACGACCGCCGCGCCGGCCAGGATGACGCCGAGCGATTCCGGTGCGCTCGCAGCTTGCCAGATATCGATCTTGTCCACCACCAGATAGGGGAAGATGCTGTACGCCAGGCCGTTGAACGCCATCAGGAAGATTACCGCGGTGCCGGCGAACGGCACCCAGCACCAGCGGTCGTTGCCGCGGTCGTGCATGGCCGGCATGCGCCGCAGCAGGCGGTCGATGATGACGAACAGTGCCACCGTGACCAGCGGGATCGGCGCCAGCAGGATGATGTTGGGCAGCGAGAACCATTTGTCGAAGATGCGCTGGCTCACCATCGGCGTGACCAGCGAGATCGCCGCCACGCCGATGCCGGTCAGCCACAGGCTGCGGCGCGCCCAGTACATGGCGCGCCGCTGCAGGCTGCCGCTGGTCTTCATGATCAGCCAGCCCGCGCCCAGCAGGCAGTAGCCCGCCACCAGGCACAGCCCCACCACCACCGCGAAGGCAATGTCGAGCCAGCCGTACTGGAAGCCGGTGATATAGAGGCCGAGCATCAGGCCTTGCGAGAAGGCAGCCAGCAGCGAACCCGCGTAGAACGCGCGGTTCCACCACGGCTTATGGTGGGCGCGCGCCTTCACGCGGAAGTCGAACGCCACGCCGCGGATGATCAGCCCCGCCAGCATCAGCGCCACCGGCAGGTAGAGCTGGGTCAGGATCGCGCCGTGGGCGATGGGGAACGCCGTGAGCAGCAGGCCTACGCCGAGCACCAGCCAGGTTTCGTTGGCGTCCCAGAAGGGGCCGATCGAGGCGATCATGGTGTCCTTGTCGGCATCGTCCGCGCGGCGCAGCAGCACGCCAACGCCCAGGTCGTAGCCGTCCAGGATCACGTAGATCAGCATCGAGAGGCCCATCAGGGCCAGGAATACCAGCGGCATCCAGCCGGCGGGTTGGGTCAGGTCGTTCATTCTGCGCTCCGCAATTCGCCAGGCACCACGGCTTGAAGGGGTTCGATCCCGGGCTTGCCTGCATTGGCGTCGGTCCCCGCTTTGCGGGCCAGGTAGAAGACCACCGAGATATAGGCGGCGATCAGGGCCAGGTAGAGCGCGAGATACATCGCCAGCGTGGCGCCGATCATGGCTGCCGGCACCTTGGAGGCCGCCTGCGCGGTGGTCAGCACGCCGTACACCAGGTAAGGCTGGCGGCCGATCTCGGTGACGTACCAGCCGGCCACCAGGGCCACCCAGCCGGAGAAGGTCATGGCCACCAGCGCCCGCGCCATCCACGGCGCGGGCTGGCCGCCACGGCGCAGTTGCCACGCCGCCACCCACGACACCGCCAGCATCAGCAGGCCCACGCCCACCATGATGCGGAAGGCGAAGAATAGCGGCGCCACCGGCGGATGCCTGTCGCCAAAGGCGTCGATGCCTTTGACCTCGCCATCCGCGCTATGGGTCAGGTAGATCGAAGCCAGCTTGGGAATGGCGATCTCGAAATCGTTGTTCCGCGTGGTTGCATTGGGCAGGCCGAACAGCACGGCCGGCGCGCCTTTCTCGGTTTTCCAGATGCCTTCCATAGCGGCGATCTTGGCTGGCTGGTGGTGCAAGGTGTTAAGTCCATGCAGGTCGCCCGCCACGATCTGCAGCGGGATCAGCACCGCAGCGATGGTCACGCCGGTGCGCAGCGACGACAGCACATCCGGCGCGCGGTCGCCGCGCAGCCAGCGGTAGGCCGAGATGCCAGCCAGCAGGAAAGCCACGGTCAGGCCCGAGGCCAGCAGCATATGGACGAAACGGTAAGGGAAGGACGGGTTGAAGATCACCGCCAGCCAGCTCGTCACGTGGGCGCGGCCATCGATCATCTCGAAGCCCGCCGGGGTTTGCATCCACGAGTTCAGCGCCAGGATCCAGAAGGCCGACAAGGTGGTGCCGCCCGCCACCAGCAGCGTGGCGATGGTATGCGTGCGGTTGCTGACGCGGCGCATGCCGAACAGCATGATGCCGAGGAAGGTGGCCTCCAGAAAGAATGCCGTCAGCACCTCATAGGCCAGCAGCGGCCCGGCCACATTGCCCACGGTTTCCATATAGCCCGGCCAGTTGGTGCCGAACTGGAAACTCATGGTGATGCCGCTGACCACCCCCAGCGCAAAGGTCAGGGCGAAGATCTTCACCCAGAAGCGGTAGGCGGCCATCCAGCGGTCGTCGCCGGTCTTGTTGAAGCGCAGCTTGAAGAACAGCAGCACCCAGGTCAGGGCGATGCTGATGGTGGGAAACAGGATATGGAAAGTGATGTTGGCGGCAAACTGCACGCGCGCCAGCACCACCGGGTCGAGCGACGAGAACATGGAACTACTCCTTCCGGGTGCGGGTCGGCTTGGCCTTCACGACGCTGGCTGGGGCGGTATCGGCGCGAGGCTTGCCGCCGAGGGCGATGCTGAATTTTTCTTTCGCTTCCAGCAACTTGTTGACCTTGGAGCCGAGCTTCATCAGCTTTTCCAGCGTGGCCACGTCGAGCTTCTGGATATCGCCGAACCAGCTCGTTACCAGCAGGATCAGCTGGTACATCTCCTTCATTCGCTCCTGCGCATGGCGGTCGTTGGGGTCGGACGGGGTTTCCAGCTGGACTTCGCGCAGCATCGACAGGGTCGGATCGATCTCGCGCCGGCGGCGTTCCTCGGCCAGCGTGCGGAAGATGGCCCAGACATCGTCAGGCGCCGAGAAATACTCGCGGCGATCTCCTGGCTGATGCGACAGTTTCACCAGGTTCCACGACTCCAGCTCCTTCAGGCCGATGCTGACATTGGAGCGCGAAAAGCCCAGCGCTTCGGCGATCTCGTCGGCATTGAGCGGGCGGGAGGCGGTGAACAGCAGGGCGTAGATCTGTCCGACTGTACGGTTGATACCCCAGCGGCTGCCCATTTCGCCGAAATGGAGCACGAAGCGCTGGATCAGGGGCGAGAGATGCATGCTTGTCTGTTTTGAATTTTTAGAAAGTTTTGAAAGTTTAGTATGAAACGGGAGAACGTGGCCGGGTTCTAGGGGTGCGGCAAGGTGTCGCTGCCCAGACTTGGGGTTCGCTGCAAGCGGCTCAAAGCGTGATTGTCTGAGTTCCGTAGCCGGGCTGGCCCCAGGCCACTCAATTCGCTTGAGTGGCTGCGGGAACACTTTACGAATTTCCCAGAAAAAGCTTGCAAGCTTAGTGGGAAACCCTTAGTATTCGGTCCCCCGCAGCAGGAAACACCGCTGCAAACCGAGTGGCAGAAAATGGTTGCGGGGATTAACGAGAGTAATCAGGCGAAGTCAGCGAAGTTTCCGGGAAAAAGAAATTTCGCAAAATGCTTGATTAAGTTTGAAAAGTTCTTCATAATCTCGTTTCTCTGCTGCAGCAAACGCAGCGACGCGGTAAGCAAAGCGAACCGCAACTAGTTCTTTAACAAACAAACAACCGATAAGTGTGGGCGCTTGATAGCGGATGCGGAAGACTTCGGTCTTTTAGCTTACAAGTTATAAAGTGCTCGCACAGTAAAACATGTTGGTTATGTCCGGGGTGCAAATCACGGATGTAGCCAGTCA